>JAKQHE010000116.1 GCA_029573155.1 bacterium | reverse complement strand
ATCTCGTGGCCGTAGTCTTTCTCTTTCGAGGAGTAGCGACTCTCGGCGAGTTTCAGGATCAGGTTCTCCACGCCGACGTGGTTGAACGGCTGGATGTCTTTTTCGCCGATCTCCGGCATGAACTGGAGCGTCGTCGCGATGGCGGTCTTGAATTCTTCCATCTCGAGTTTGGTTTGGCCCTGTTCGTTCCGCTTCAGTTTTCCGTTCGGAAAGAATTCCTGGCCGATATTCCGGGCGAGATCGCCGAGCAGCGAGAAAAGCATCTCACGGAGGCTGTCGCGTGCGAGCACTTCCTTGCGCATGGCATAGATGACCTTGCGCTGTTGGTTCATCACATCGTCGTACTCAAGAACATGCTTGCGTATGCTGAAATTGTGCCCTTCGACCTTCTTCTGGGCGTTCTCTATCGCCTTGGTTATCCAGCGGTGCTCTATCGGTTGTCCCTCTTCGAGACCGAGTTTATCCATTATGTTGAATACTTTCTCGCCGCCGAAGATGCGCAACAGGTCGTCCTCGAGCGACAGGAAGAAGCGGGACGAGCCGGGGTCGCCCTGACGGCCCGACCGGCCGCGCAACTGGTTGTCGATGCGGCGCGATTCGTGCCGTTCGGTGCCGACGATGTGCAGGCCGCCCGCCGCGACCACCTCTTCCCGTTCGCGGATGCAGATGGGGCGGTATTTTTCGACCAGTTCGTCGAACTTCGCTTTCCGTTCCTCCGGGGTGGTCGCCTCGCGCCCCGCCAGCCAGCCGTTGATCTCGGCGAGCGCCAGTTTCTCGGGGTTGCCGCCCAGCACGATGTCGGTGCCGCGGCCCGCCATGTTGGTGGCGATGGTGACGGCGCCCTTGCGGCCCGCCTGCGCGATGATGTCGGCCTCCTTGTGGTGGAACTTCGCGTTGAGGACATTGTGCGGTATTCGCGCCTTTTCGAGCAGTTGCCGGTAGACCTCGGAACTCTCGACCGATATGGTGCCGACGAGTATCGGCTGGCCCTTTTCGTTGCGTTTCCGTATCTCGTTGAGGACCTGTTCCTCCTTCGACCGGCGGGTCTTGAAGATGACATCGCCGTGGTCCTTGCGGATGACGGGGCGGTTGGTCGGTATCACGATGACGCCGAGGTTGTAGATATCGGCGAACTCGGCCGCCTCGGTGTCGGCGGTGCCGGTCATGCCGGCGAGTTTGTTGTACATGCGGAAGTAGTTCTGGTAGGTGATGGTGGCGAGCGTCTGGTTCTCGCTTTCGACCTTCACCCCCTCCTTTGCCTCGATCGCCTGATGGAGTCCGTCGGACCAGCGGCGCCCCTCCATGATGCGACCGGTGAACTCGTCGACGATCATGACGCGGTTTTCGCGGACGATATAGTCGACCTCCTTGGCGAACATGAAGTGCGCCTTCAAGGCCTGCTGGACATGGTGGACCAGTTGCAGGTTGTCGGGCGAATAGAGATTCTGCACATTCAGCAGTTGTTCGACCTTGCGGACGCCATCCTCGGTCAGCACCGCGCTTTTCGCCTTTTCGTCGCGGGTGAAATGGGTCGTCTCCTTGAGGTGGTACATGACCGAATTGACCACGGAATAGAGTTCGGTCGAGTCCTCCGACGGGCCGCTGATGATCAGCGGGGTGCGCGCCTCGTCGATGAGTATGCTGTCCACCTCGTCGACGATGCCGAAATTGAGGTCGCGCTGGACATAGTTGGCCAGATCGTACTTCATGTTGTCGCGCAGGTAATCGAAACCGAACTCGGAGTTCGTGCCGTAGGTGATGTCGCAGTTGTAGTTGTTCTTCTTGTCGGCGTTCGACAGCCCGTGGAGCACCACGCCGACCGACAGGCCGAGGTAGTTGTAGATGTTGCCCATCCATTCGGCGTCGCGCTGGGCGAGATAGTCGTTGACCGTGACCAGATGACAGCCCTTGCCCGACAGCGCGTTGAGAACGAGTGCGAGCGTGGCGACCAGCGTCTTGCCTTCGCCCGTCTTCATCTCGGCGATCTTCCCTTTGTGCAGGACGATGCCGCCGACGAGTTGCACATCGTAGTGGCGCATGTTGAGCGTCCGCTTGCTCGCCTCGCGGGTCATCGCGAAGACCTCGGGGATGAGGGTGTCGAGCGCCTCGCCGTTCGCGACCATCTGGCGCAGTTCGTTCATGCGACCCACCATGTCGCCGCGGGTCAGTTTCGAGACCCGCTCCTCCAGTTCGTTCGTCCGGACGACGAAGGGGCGGCACATCTTGAGGAACCGGTCGTTCTCGCTCCCGAATATCTTTCGTGCTATGGCTTTGAACATGGCGTACTCCCAAGAAAATGTTCAGCACAGGTAACCAAAAAATGGGGAAAAAGCAATTTTAGAGGTAAAAAGGAGGAACGGTTGACTTAAATTTCCGGTCTGATACTATGTGAACGGTTTTCGCCGCGGTCGTCGGCGAGGGAGGGCGTGCATGTTCAAACACTTCTATCGGCTCATGGTCGTGGCGCTGGCGGCGTTGTTCGTCACTTTGACGATGGCTTGTGCGGGGGGGCGCGTCATCAATAACGATCTCGATACGGTCGATCACGGTGTCGCGGATGAAGATGTGTTTGACGAAGATATAGCCGATAGCGTCGATATGGATGTGAGCGACCTTGATGTCAACGATCCTGATGTCGTGAAGCCCGATGACGATATCGATGCCGACAGTAGCGCCTGTGACAACGGGAACATCGGTAAAAACTGTAAGACCGACAATGAGTGTGGCTCCTGCCTCATCTGCGTCAACGCCAAGTGTGCCGAAGGTTGTCAGTCCGATGCCGACTGCCTGAACTACGCCGGAACAAAATGCAACAGGGCCCTCAGCCGTTGCCTGAACACGACCGCCACCGACAGCGCCTGCGGCGAGACAAAATGTTCATCCGGTTGTTGTTATGGCACGAAGGGATTCCTGTCGATCAAATGTCTTTCGACGGCGACGCTCCAGACCTGCGGCATCTGCAAGCAGGGTGAGATTTACATGGACGGCAAGCAGTGCGTTCCGTCCGCCTGCAAGGTGGGCGAGAGCAAATGCCAGACATACAACGCCACTGTCCCGAATTCCCAATGTTTCTCGTGCGATGAGGAGACCTTCCTCTGTCAGAGCGACCCGAACTGTGCCGGCGCGGATGTTTGCGAGGGATGCGAATTCGGTATCCAAGGGACCGTCATGAATGCGCAGGGCGACACCTTGACCGGTATCGAAGTGGTCGCGTATGCGGGGACCTCCTTTGAAACAAGCGTGAGGACGGGGGCGACCGGCATTTTTAAGTTAGATCTTCAGTCCAACTACGGATGCGATATCGGTGAACCGGAGACGATCCCGTTAATTTTCAATGACACCGACGGCGTCGCGAATGGTGGCAACTTCGAAAGTAAGCAGGTGGATGCCGTACTGCCGTGGACAGAGTCTTTGGTAAACCCCTGCACATACCAGAAGATGGACCTTGTCATCGCGCTTGACGAGGTCGGCAACAACGACGATATCCTGTTCCCGGATGAGTAAGCGAGGGGGAGGCGTGCATGTTCAAACACTTCTATCGGCTCATGGTCGTGGCGCTTGGGTTCTTCGTCGCGTCGAGTTGCGGCGAGGCCACGCCGAAGTACGGCAATATTTACACCGATTATGATGACGGCACGGTCGATGAGGATGTTGCCGAAAGCGAAGCCATAACGCCCGACGAGGATGTAGACAACACTCTTTACGGTTGCATCGGATGCGAATTTGATGTGCAGGGGACCGTTTTAAACGAGCAGGGGGTGCCCATTCCCAATATCGAGGCTATCATGTATGCTGGTACATCTATAGCCGCGAGCACGAGAACTGATCAGAATGGCGCATTCAGTCTTGTTCTGAAAAGCAACTACGGATGCGATATCGGCGACCCGGAAACGGTGCCGTTAACCTTCAACGACACCGACGGTTCTGCGAACGGGGGCAATTTCGAGAGTAAGAAGGTGGATGTCGTGTTGCCGTGGGACTACAATAATGGCTATGGCTGGGATCCCTGTGCCTACAAAAAGAGCGATATCGAGGTCAAACTCGACAAGGTCGGTAACGACGACGATACCCTGCTGAAGGATTGAAAAAAGAGGCTGTCTAATGGGACCGACTGCTGATCCGGGAATGGCGCCGGAAGAAAACGAGCGTTATCGATATCTCCTTTTCAACCCGGCGCTCTGGGGCCTTATTCTGTCGCTGGTTTGTTCTCTCTATCTTGCCTATGGGCTCTTCAAGGAACCGGCCGCGATAGAGAACAAGTACAATGAGAAACAGTTGGAAGCATACCGGTCGTGGGGATTGAAAAGTCCCCTAGAAGAAGATGCCGAAAAACAGCGGAAAGAACGGGTGAAGGCAATTAGTGGCTTGGCCGCGTTCGCTTTTGTCGGCATCTTTATGGTGGTGCAGCTCACCCGCAGAAAGACCACCCTTCGACAAATGTTCATGCCTTTTCATGAGTTGGTTTTTGACCGTTCCGGTTTATGGTATGACCGCACTTTGTTTCTTCCGTGGCGGCTGGTGGTGGATTTTCATTACCATGATCCGAGTGAAGACATAGAGAGAGGGGGACGCCGGGGAAAAGAAATCACAATATCTTACATAGACCCGGAACACCAGTCGATGAATCGGTTGGTCATTTCGGGATGGACGCCGAAATTCGCTCAAATGAAGAATTATCTTGAAGATGTGAAAAATGCCGCCATGCCTAAGAATCTTCAGTGCCCCCGATGTCAGAAGGATTTTGAGGTCGATGCGCAGGAAAATAAGATAATTTATTCATGTCGTGCTTGCGGGCAACAGTATACACAGGAATTGTAGATTGAGTCTATCGGTGGGGGAGAGAGGGATGCTCAGGCACTTTTACCGGCTCATGGTCGTGGCGCTGGGGTTCTTCCTCGCGTCGAGTTGCAACAGAGGATCGACTGATTATGGCGTTATAGACACTGATTATACTTCGCCCGACGAGGATGTCGTCGATGAGGATGTCGCAATCGATGACGATGTTGCCAACGATGACGATACGCTCGTCAACGACGAATAATTTCCCTTGACATGCGCGCATTCGTTCATATAATCATTTGTATGATTATGGTCACTTTTGTGTGACGGAGGTTCTCATGGGACGCGAACGGGCGACATTCACGGTGGATGCCGAGATACTGCGCGAACTGGAATCGGTGGCAAAAGAACTTGAGACGACGCGGAGCGGGCTGGTCGAAAAATCGCTTCTTTACTTCTTCGACTTTCTCGATGTGCGTCTTGCCGAGAAACGACTCGCCGACAAGAAGGATGAAGTGGTTCCCGCCGAAAAGGTCTGGGAGGAATTGGGTCTGTGACCTACCGGCTCGCATTCAAACGGTCGGCGGCGAAAGAACTGGCGAAACTCGATCGCACCGTGCAGGTCATCATTAAAGAGAAACTGGAGCTCCTGTGCGCCGATCCGGCGACGCTGGCGCCGAACATCAAACGGTTGACCGGCAGTGGGCTTTTCCGTCTGCGGGTGGCCGACTATCGGGTCGTTTTCACCAAAGACGATGAACGCATCGTGATACTCGTCGTGCGCATCGGCCATCGCAAAGAGGTCTATCTGGAACGCTAGTCGAGGTCGGGTCCGCGGAGCGGCTTGTCGAGTTCGAACTGCTTCAGATGGCAGAGCTTCGTCTGGTTGGCGTCCAGATCCCACAGGTGCATAGGATTTCCCTGACACAAACGCCATTCGGAGCACTTCACGCAGTCGCCGGTCCGCATCCATTTCCGGTCGCGGAACTCTTTGTAGCCGTGCTCCCAGACATCGATGAACGGCTGTTCGAAGACATTCCCCTGTTTGAAACGGCGGTCGATATTGGGGCAGGCGAGTATGTCGCCGTTGACCATGATGCCGGCGACATTCACCCCGGCGCGGCAGAACCAGTCGTGGCCGCGGACGCGGTGTTCGTAACAGCCCAGATAGCCCGATTCGGAGTAGGTGACCTTCATCCCGGGCCGGCGGCGGTAGGCGAGTATCTTCTGCATGAGGTAATGGAACTGCTCCTTGTCGAGGAAGAGATCGGGAGTCTGCACCGCGCGGCCGATGGGGGAGATGGTGAAGAAACGCCACCGCTTGAGTCCCATCGACTTCACAAGGTCGTATATCTTGTCGAGTTCGCCGATATTCCGTTTGTTGACGCAGGTGATGACATCCATCACGCGGTAGAAGGGGTCGTTGAGGAGCAGTTCTATCGCGTGGAGCGCCTTGCGGAACGATTTTTTGTCGCCGCGCAGCCAGTTGTGGGTCTCTTCAAGGCCGTCGAGCGACACGGTGACCGAATGCATCCGCGCCTCTTTCGCCTTTTTTATCATGTCGGCGTCCCACGCAAAGCCGTTCGTCACCATCCCCCACGGGAATTCGCGCTTGATGATCTCCTTGCCGAGATCCCAGACGCCGGGGTAGATCGTCGGCTCGCCGCCCGACAGGACGATCATCACCTTGTGGCTATCGTACTTGGTCTTGATGCCGTCGAGCGTCTCGAGTATCTTCTCCGTCGGCAGGTCGGGGATGGTGTCGTTCTTCTGGCAGTCACTGCCGCAGTGGATGCAGGCGAGGTTACAGCGGTGGGTCAGTTCGAAGAAGATGTAGCGCAGTTCGTGGAGACGGCGCTCGTAATGCTGTTTGAGCGGCAGGAGCGCCCGTTTGGCGACGCGTTTGATACTCATTTCTTGACGAAGGGCCGCGATATCGGGCCGTAGTCGGTGGTCATCTCGTCGGGCTGTTCGATGATAGCATCGCTTTTGAGATCGTCATAGTCGGTTTGCACCGGGCCGTATTCCATCGCCGGTTCGTCGGGGATGACCAGCGGTTCGTCGGCATCGGGGAGCATATCGTCGGTCGGGGCATAATCGGCATCAAGGACGCCGTATTTGGTCGCGTCGGTGTATTCGTCGTTGTCGGTCTGGTACTGATCCAGATCAGTCGGCGCACCGTATTCGACCGTCGGATCGTCCTCGGGACCGCAACCGATGATGGACATCGCCGCCGCCGTCGCGAAGCACATGAGTTTGTAAAAACGCTTAGTCATGACCGGCTCCCTTTCCGATGAGCGCCCTTTTAGTGGCAAGAACAGGACAACCTTATCCTATCGCGTCGATTTTTCCAGTTTTTCTGGTATGTTTCAGTCGTCGGAAAGAAGTGTATCGTCATCGGTCTCGCCGACTCTGTAGAGCGTGACAAAGAGGTTCTTTTTTTCGTAGGTGCCCCAATCCCATCCTCCGGAACCCGCTAGATGATCCAGTTGAATGTTCAGTTCTTGGGTGACATACAGCCCGCCATTAAGTTCCCCATCAATGTCCTCGAAATTAAGGAGGACATATTCCGTATCGCTGAAAGACGTCCACTCTTCGGATTCGATCAAAAAGGAGCCATCACTTTTAGTGGCCGTTGTCTTTGGGTACGAAGAGAAATGATATTGCGCTGTCACTTTGACACCGCGAATGGGATCGCCATTGGTATTGGCGGCCTTGCCGTCAACATGGAAGGTCGCATAGGGGCATGCGTACTCGTCGCCTTGCACATCGGGTTCGTCTACATCAGGAGTGATAACAGAATGATCATCGACATCTTCGTCGACATTCGCATCGTTGTCGACCGAGTCGTCAAAGTCGACGCCGGGGTCACCGTACACCGTGTCGGAGTAATAGTGGTCTTCATCGATGTCGGGGATATTTGGCTGGTCGACATCCGCCTCGTCGTAGTAGATTGATTCGCAGCCGTAGAGGGTGTCCTTAAATTCATTTTCCTGATACTGGTCATTGTCGCCGGAAGTGGTCTTATTGCACCCGATGATGGACATCATTGCCGCCGTCGCGAAGCACATGAGTTTGTAAAAACGCTTTGTCATGACCGGCTCCCTTCCCCCGTTATCGCGGTCGAAACGCTACAATTTGAACAGGCTGTTGAGTTTCGCCTTTGCGTCGAGTTCCTCGTTGTCATCACCCTCCTCGGCGTGCTTGAATTCGAACGCGGCGCAGAAATTCTGCTTGTCCCGTTCGCGGATGAAGGCGGTCGAGGTCTCGCGGCACTCGTTCGGGTAGCCCGGTTCGTGGAACCGGCAGTTCATACAGCAGTGGAGGTCGGCGTAACAGTGGGGGCAGGTGTCCTGCCGACCGACCTTGCCGCGGATATCGTCGAGTTCATCGAGCGCCTTGTTGCAGTTGAAGCACTTGTACATACGCGTCTCCCTCTTTCAGACAACATACCCGAAGCATCATACGGGGTTTGGCCTTAAAATCAAGCACGATATCGCCGCCCGCCCGTTTTTGGCTGAATAAAGGGCGATGTTCCGCATCTTTTCGTTGCTTTTCGCGCCACCGCTTGGTATCATCGCGGCGTTCGGCCTTTGTTCTGTGGAAACAAGAAAAGGAGGAGTCGATGAAACAGATGTTCTGGGTACTTATGCTGTGCGCCGCTCTGCCGTTCGCGGTCGGATGCGACGGCGCGAAGAAGACCGACGATGTGGTGAAAAAGACGATAAAGGCCTCGGAGGGCGGCACCGTCGAGAGTAAGGACGGGGAGGCATCGGTCGACATACCGGCCGACGCGCTCGACAAGGACACCGAGATAACGATAGAAAAACTCTCGAAGGATGGGCGCCCCGAGAGCGGCAAACTCTCCAGTGCGGTCTGGAAGTTCGGCCCCGAGGGGCTGGTGTTCAAGAAAGAGGTCACGATGACCATCAAGATCGACGCCGCCAAGGAGGCGGGGCCGGTGGCGGTCGTCGCGGTGGAGCGGGACGGCGGGTGGCATTCAGCCGGGTACAGCAACGGCACCGGCGCGGTCGGCGCGGCGGCGGCGGGCGATCCGATCATGGCGGGCGATCCGATCATGGCGGGCGACCCGATCATGGCGGGCGATCCCATCATGTCGCAGGTCGGTCACTTCTCGAACTTCGCGGTCTATGTCGTTGGTGTGACGGGCGACAAGAGTTGCGTGGAACTGATAAACTGCGCGTTCCCGTGCGGTATGGATCTTGAGTGTGCTTCGGCCTGTCGCGAACAAGGCACCGCCGAGGCGCAGGCGCAGTTCGATGCGCTCCGTTCCTGCGGCGAGGAGCAGTGTGGCGAATTCTGTATGTCGGCCGATACGCAGGAGGAGTGCAAGACCTGTTCGGATGAGAAGTGCGCCACCGAGGTCGCGGCTTGCGGCCTGTACGATGATAACGACGACGATGCGATACACACCGAAGAGGATCCGGTGTCCGACGATGCCGGCCCGACCGACAACGAGACGAAGGAGGTCGACCCGACCGATGAGGACGCTCTTCTGCCCGACGAACTTGTGGTACTCGACCCGCAGGATCTGCTGGGCGAGTGGGATTTTGACGGTGGCCTGAGTCACATCAGTATCATGTGGAATGAGGAAGAGCAGGAATATATGCTCGACATGAGTTTCAATGACTACAGCGAGTTCTACATGTCTCAACCCGGCGGCTCCTTCACGGAGCACACCTACACCGGCGGGTATTCCTACTGGGATCAGTCGGAACAGCAGCAGTTCGGCAACATGGTGGCGGTCTTCACGCTCCATACCGACAGCGGCCTGCTCGATGTCGACATCACCGGCGATGCGCCGCTGGCGCCGCGTGCCCTCACCGGCGGCGTCCGTCCGGTCTATGATGACACGCCGCTTCCCGACGACGATATGATAGTGGGAGAGGATGATCTGATAGCGCCCGACGACGATGAGGTCGTCATCCCCACCTGCGGCAACGGCATCCTCGATACCACTCCTACCCCCGAGACCTGTGACGGCGGGATGAAGGCCTGCCCCGAGATCAACGGCATCTACATGTTCGGTATGGCGCCCTGCATCGCTACCTGCGACGGATACGATGAGAATTACTGCAAGATGAGCGCCGACTGTGAGGGCTACCCCGACTATCTCTCGGGCGCCGATTTCAACCTGTGCTATTTCAAAGGCAATTATGTGCCCGACACGGCGCAGGGACAGTGCTACGACAACAGCGCGGAGATGGGGGCCGGGTGCCCCGCTCCGGGAGCCGATTTCTTTGGGCAGGATGCACAGTACGGCGGTTCGGGAAAGTACATCTCCATGGTGGTCACCGATGTGGTGGGGGATGACTACACCGGCCTGCAGTGGCACCAGATGGTCCCGCAGTTGTACAGCGACTGCAACAGCGAGATGTACTGCACTTGGGCTCAGGCGGTGACCTATTGCGAGAACTCGATGTCGGGCGGTTACAGCGACTGGCGCCTGCCGACCGACAAGGAACTCGAGAGCATCATCGAGTACAGCGGCATCGTTCCGATGGTGCCGGAAGGCGTTTTCACGATGTTCGACGCCGAGTATTTCTGGAGTTCGACCGAGAATGTGGCCAACCCGACGATGAGCGCGTGGGCGACCTACTTCGCGATAGGTACCAGTCAGCCGGCCCCCAAGACCTCGCAGTACAAGGCGATCTGCGTGCGGGGGACCTTCTTCCCGACGGATACCAAGACCTTCACGCATGAGTGGCGCGGCGGCGACGAGGTGTATCTCGACGACCAGACCGGTCTCATGTGGACCGGCGACTACTGGTACAGCGATGTGGTGCCGGTGTCCGATTGGACCGAGGCGCTTGCGTATTGCGAGACGGGCGAGTTCGCCGGCTACACCGACTGGCGTCTTCCCAGCATCAACGAACTGGGGACCACCTACGACCGTACCTGGGCGACGCCGCCGGCCGATTTCCCCGGATTCTCTTCCTACGCTTTCTGGTCCTCGACCTCGCGTCCCGATGCGCCGACCGCCGCCTACTATCTCACGAGCGGTGGCTCGACCGGTTCGCAGGTGAAGACCCTTTCGGGCGCGGTACGGTGCGTTCGGTAAAAACTAATAGGTTCCGGTCCGCTGTCTGAATCCCTTGAAAACCTGCAGATGCGCCGTAAGGATCGGCCGCTTGTCGCGGAACCGTTCGATGCGGGCGTAGGCGTTGTGGGTGTGGATGCTCTCGAGGTGGGTCGCTTCGGCCATGAACCAGTGGATATGCGGTTCGGCGAGCAGTAGTTCGGCCGCGCCGCGCACGATGTCCTCGGCGAAACGGGGGCGGGTGAAAGCCTTTTCGGTGACATATTTCTCGTCGGGCCGCTTGAGGAGCGGATATATCTCGGAACTCGCGCAGTCCTCGAGTCTGTCCACGATGTCCTCAAGCCAGATGAAATGATCGAACGAGAGGTAGGCGGTGATGTAGGATCGCTGATTATGCGCGCCGAACTCGCTGATCTCCTGCGAACAGGGGCAGAGCGTCGTGACCGGCACGCGGATACCGAGGATGAAACTGGTGCCGTTCCCGTCGCCGTAGCCGTCGAACAGGACATCGACCGGGAAAAGCGACCGCGCCTCGGAAACGGGCGATTTCTTCTCGATGAAGTAGGGGAACTCGAGCGACATCATCGCCTTGGGCGATCCGAGACTCTCGCGGGTCTCCTTGAGGATGTCGCGGATGTTGCCCATCGTGATCTCGCCACGGTAGCGGTTGAGTATCTCGATAAAGCGGCTCATGTGGGTCCCCTTGAATTCGGGGAGCAGTTCGACGCTCATCGATACCGCCGCGACCGTCTCCTGCATGCCGCGCAGTTTGTCCTTGACCGTTATCGGGTAGCGGATGGCCGAGACACCGACCATGTCGACCGGCAGTCCGCGATCGTCGCGCTGGTTCTGTATGTCCTTCATCGGATCCTCCGTCGGTGCGGTGCGCAGTATAAACGGGGTGGCCGTTTTGGCAATATAAATTTAATGAAAGAAAGCGGTTGACTTGCTTTTCAAGTTGCGATAGATTTTACCGTATCAGGAAGGGAGCGGTCCTTTTGAAACAGATGTTCATCACTTTTGCGGTCCTGTTGTTGTGCGTCTCCTGCGGGAACACGATCGAGATGCCGACCGATGTCGAAAGCGATGCCGGATCCGATGTCGGACCCGATACGGAAGCGGAAGATGATGCGGCGATCGTCGTCGATGAGGATGTCGTTAAGGTGCCGCCGGCTCGCGTCATGGTGCAGTTGACATGGAAGGAGGGATTGAAGGCCCGCGCCGAACTCGATCGACCGGAAGGGGTGGCGGTAGATCTCGACCTGCACCTCATCAAGAAGAAGGGGATGGACGCCTGCGGGAACGAGGTCGGCGCCGACGGCAGGATGTGTACGGTGATGATGACGCCTGCCGGAACGACCATAGAATCCTCTACCCATGATGATTGTTATTGGCATGATGTCGGGGAAAACGCAGTGTATTACGACTGTAGCGGATGCGAAGGAGAGTGTAGAACGATCGCGTGGCACGCGGCGTTCGTTCTCGACAACCGCTGGGGTGGCGACGACTACGCGGACCCGGAGGTCGTGATCCTCGGCCCGATAGCCGACGAGGAGCCGAAGGACGGATTCCCCGATGTGCACCCGTTCAACGACGAGTATCTGATAGTGGTGAACTACAACAACTGTCGGGACCTGACGGAACCGTGGGACGGGCCGCAGGAGAGATGTAAAGAAGGAGGGGCTTATTACAATGTTCACGCGAAGGTCGAGATATTCGTGGATGATAAGGTGGCGCCGCAGGCCGGCACGCAGGACGATAAGTCGCTGAGCCGGACCGAGTTCGTCATCCGTCCGGACGAGTGGATCGTCATCGGTGCCTTCATCTGGGACGGCCCTCTCGTATCGGCCGTTTCCGGATGGCCGGGCGACGCGATCGTCCGCGATGTTCCCGTAAGTCATGAAAAGGTCTGTCGGTTCAACTCGAACCGTTGTCGTGATCTCCCGATATGGGATGTGGCCGCTTATGAAGAGTGGGTGACCGCGCCGGATGTTCCGCAAGACTTTTTCGCCAGCGGCGACGGCGAATGCTACGATTATGGTGAACGGGAGTAACGGTAAGATACGATGAAGAACTTCCTTGTCACGGTGTCGGTCATGTTTCTCTGCCTGTATGGATGCAAGGAGGTAACATCTCCGCCTCTGACCGTGGCGGAGCCGGCCAGTTGGCATGTAGGACCGGTGGTCAGCGAGGCGGCGGCCGATGGTCACTATACGGCGGGGGATGGCACCGATCTCCCTTTCATGCGGCGTGATTTTGTTATCCGAAACACCGGGAAAGGAGCGGCGCTTCGCATTTATAGCATCAACTTCCTGTCTCCGGAGGGTACGGTGCTGTCGGATGCGCTTCGTTCGGCCCTTTTTTCGATAGAACGATCCACGGTCAGCGATGCGCACGGTACGGTGGTCGCGGGGTTCATGCCTGTCGAGGAGAATCATTTTGAGAACCGTTATCCCGACGGGACCGCTATCGTCGCGCCGCTGTGTCCTCTTGACTCGGAGGGGAAATGCAAGAAAGGTTTCGATGCCGCGAATCACAATACCGCGCTGACCATCCGGGTGACTTATCGTGGATTGACGACGGAGCAGTATGCGGCGTTGGCCGTTGACAAACTCAAAAGCGATGGGACCTATTATGTCGAATTGTGCGTGAACGATTATGCGAATCCGATCGAAAGCGCCACCTGCACGCAGGGTAACTCGTTCCGCATTCCCATTTATCGTTCTCCCCAGACACCTCCCAAACCGTTCATCGGCCTGGAATATTCGAGCCCGATCGGCGGTTACAAGGACCACCGGGTCATCAAGGACTGGGTCAATATGGAGGTCAACCTCTCCTGTCCGCGAAAAGAGGGCGCCGATGAGATGACCTGCGGCAAGATCATTTCCGATACGGTCGTGAGCGATGAAACGATAACAGCGGCCGAGTTCAAGGAAAAATGTTGCCTAGCCGACTGGAAGGACTGGAAGGATCGCTATTGCATCGCCTATCGCTGGGAGATGATAGAGACGCCGACGCCTCTCGCGCCCGAGACCCGTATCGGTTTCGGTAACATACCGGGCGGTGGCGAAGGCACATGGTATCCTGCCTGCGGAGAATTCGATCCGACGCTCGCCTCGTTCAAGGGGCACATGATCACCCCGACACCCGAGGGCAAATACTACAAGGTAAGTATACAGGCGATGACGATAGACAAGCAGACCCAGTTGGAAAGCGATATCGTCGAAAAGATAGACACTCCCAATATCATCTCGGCGGCCCGCGTCATGGTGCAGTTGACATGGAAGGAGGGATTGAAGACCCGCGCCGAACTCGATCGACCGGAAGGGGTGGCGGTCGATCTCGACCTTCACCTTATCAAGAAAAAAGGCATGGACGCTTGCGGGAACGAGGTCGGCGCCGATGGACTCATGTGCACCGTCATGTCGCGCCCCGGCCTCCCGATAGACACGCCGACCCATGACGACTGCCACTGGGACGATCTGGGGCTGAATGGCGAATATCTTTTCACCGACTGCAACGGCGAGTTCAAGACGATCGGCTGGCATGCCGTATACGACCTTGACAACCGATGGGGTGGCGGTAACTACGCAAATCCTGAAATAATAAACCTCGGGTCGGTGATCGATCAAAAGAATAACAGCACCGGCGTGCACGGTAAGGACGGGGTTCTCGATGTGACCCCTTTTGACGACGAGTATCTGGTGATGGTGCAATACAACCACTGCCAAAGCCTTCAGCCGGGTTATGATGATGCTCCGTGCCAAGACGGTGGGGCGGAATACAATGTCCATGCGAAGGTTGAGATATTCGTGGACGGCAAGTTGGCGCCGCGGGCCGGTACGCAGGATGATAAAGTGCTGAGCCGGGCCGAGTTCGTCATCCGTCCCTACGAGTGGATCGTCATCGGGACCTTCACTTGGGACGGCACCCTTGTCCCTTCGACACCGGATTGGCTGGGGGACGCGGTCGTCCACGATGTCCCGACGACCCACGAGAAAGTCTGTCGGTTCCGTTCGGCCCAGTGTCGCAATGTTACCATATGGGACCATGCTATCTATGAAACATGGGTGAGCGCCGTGACGCCGTTCGATGATGAGTTCGGCGGCGGCAACGGCGAATGCTACGATTATGGTGAACGGGAGTAGGAGGTCTCATGCGGCGTTTGTTGTTCCTTTCCGTTCTTCTATGCGCGGTTCATCTGATGGCGCAGGAGCCGGGCGGTGTCACGGTGTCGGTATCGGGGCTCAAGGTGACGGGCGACCTGCTCGTGACGCTCTTCGACAAGTCCGACGGGTTCCCCGGCGATTACAAGAAGGCGCGCGATTCCCGCAGTGTCAAGGTGACCGCCGCCACGATGAGCGTCCTGTTCGACAAACTGCCCGCCGGAACCTACGCCATCGCGGTGCTCCACGACGAGAACGGCAACGCGGTGGTCGATACCGGAGCCTTCGGGATACCGAAAGAGGGGATCGCGGTGTCGAACAACATCACCAAGTTCTTCCGCGCCCCCAACTTCGACGAGGCGAAGTTCGCCCACGACGGCAAAGGGCGCACACTGTTCATAAAGATAGTGTACTGAGACCTTCACCGCTATCTCCTTCGCCCTGTATAGGGAGAAGGGGCGGGGATGAGGGTGTTCATGGTGATATTGACCCGTTTCATTGACTCTTCCCTCGCTTCTCTCTAATATCGCTTTGAACCGTAACGGAGTGTCCCATGAAAAAGAAGATAGTGATCGCGATCGTCGTTATCGCCGCCATCGGCGGCATCTGGTATCTCTCGTCGCGCCCCGCCGAAGTGGCGGTCTGCCGAGTCGAGACCAAAGATCTCAACCGGCGGCTCGTGGTCATGGGGCGCGTGACGCCGCAGGCGACCATCAATGTCGCGACCACCTTTCCGGGCCGCGTCAAAGAGGTGACGGCGCAGGAGAACGAGACGGTGGCGAAGGGTTCGCTCCTCATCGCGCTGGACGAGAAGGAATTGCAGGCGAACCTCAAAGTGGCCGAGGCGGCGGTCTCTCAGTCGCGCGCCAAACTCGAACAGATCGGCGGGACCGAGGCGCGCGTCGCCGAGGAATCGCTCAACGACGCGAAGAACAAACTTTCCGACGCGCAGAAGAACTTCGAGCGCGATAAACAACTCTTCGACAAACAGGCGCTCTCGCAGAGTGAAATGCAACGCTCCGAACTTGCGGTGAAGACCGCGCAAAGTCAGTACGACATCGCCGCGACCCGCGAACGCTCCATCGCCAAGGGAGGCAACGACTACAATCTCGCCCGGGCGGCTCTCGAACAGGCGATGGCCAACCGCGATCTCGCCCGCCAGCGGCTCACCGACGCCCGCATCTATGCTCCGTTCGAGGCGATGGTGCTGTCGCGGACCGTTGAACCGGGGGCGGTCGCCCAGCCGGGACAGACGCTCATGGTCGTCGCGGCGGCCAAGGAGTGTTACCTCGCCGCCGATATCGAGGAGCGCAATCTCGGCATGGTCCATGAAGGACAGCACGCGATCGTATCGTCCGAATCGTTTCCTGACCGCCGCTTCGACGCGACGGTCTATCAGATAGCGCGCACTGTCGATCCCCAGCGCGGCACCGTCCGGGTGAAATTGGCGGTCGCCGAGAAGCCCGAGTATCTGCGGGCCGACATGACCGTCTCGATAGATCTCGATGTGGAGAAGATAACCTCGGCGCTCCTCGTTCCCGCCGTCGCGGTGAGCGGCGAGGGGAAGGGGACGGCCGTGCTGGTCCTTAACGACGGGCGCGTCGAGAAGCGACCGGTCATCGCCGCCGAGAAGGAGAACGGCAAGGTCCGTATCGTGGAGGGGGTGAACCCGGGCGATCTGGTGGTCGTTCCCGGCGACAAGTCGCAGCCGGTCGAAGGGATGAAGGCGGTCGCCAAAGAGACGGGAGGCTGTTAGTGCCCTTTTCGGTATTCATCGCGTTCAAATATCTGCTCGACGAGAAGCGGCAGACGCTTTTCATCATGTCGGCCTGCGCCATCGGCGTGGCGGTGATGGTGTTCCTCTACGGGCTCATATCGGGGCTTCAGCGGTCGCTCGTCGACCGGACGCTCGGCAGTCAGGCGCACATCATTCTCAACGCGAACAAGGAAAAGCCCCGGCCGCTGGCCGAGTCTGGCAATGATACGGCGGTCATGGCGCGGGTCGAGCGCGGGTTCGACCGGCCGCAGATGATCTCAGACTGGCCCCGCCGGATCGAAGCGGTCGCCGCCTCCTCCGGCATCGTCGCGGTCGCCCCGCGGCTGACCGGCGCGGCGCTTCTGCGGCGCGGCGATGTGACGCGCCCGGTAGGGGTGAGCGGCATCGAACCCGATAGTTTCACCACCATCATACCGCTCGCGAAAAGCGTCGTCGCGGGGCGCTACGACCTCGTGGGCGACGAGATATTCGTCGGCAAGGACCTTGCCGACGACCTCGGCGTGACGGTGGGCGACCGGGTGGCGCTTCAGACGCGCGGCGGCGCGGTCAACTTCCTCATCAGCGCGGTGTTCGACCTCGGCAACCGATCGGTCAACGAGAATCAGGTGTTCGTTTCCCTGCGGCAGGCGCAGGCGCTACTGGGTGCGCCGGGCGATATCAACCAGATCGATACGCGGGTCGGCGAGATATTCGAGGCCGAAAAGATAGCGCGAAGGCTCGAGAAGGAGACCGGCATCGAGACGATATCGTGGATGGAACAGAATTCGCAACTCCTCATCGCGCTTCGCTCACAGTCGAGTTCGAGTTATCTCATCCAGTTCTTCGTGATGGTGGCGGTGGCGCTCGGCATCGCCAGCGTGCTGGTGGTGTCGGTCGTGCAGAAACGGGCCGAGATCGGCATCCTGCGCGCCTTCGGCACCAAACGGTCGGTCGTGACGCGGATATTCCTCATTCAGGGGGCGGTCGTGGGACTCCTCGGCTCGACCGTCGGCTGTTTCATCGGGACCGGGCTTGCGATGTTCTTCCGCGATTCGGCCAAGAACCCCGACGGCACGCCGCGGTTCCCGATCAGTTACGAACTTTCAGAATATGTCGTCTTCATCCTCATCGCGACGCTGGTCGGCATCATCGCGGCGTCGCTCCCGGCGCGGCAGGCGGCGCGGATAGATCCCGCGCAGGTGGTGCACTGATGAGTGCCATACTCGATCTGCGCGGCATCACCAAGACCTACGGCACCCGCATCAAGACGCAGGTGCTCCACGGCATCGACCTCACGGTGTCGCGCGGCGATTTCCTCGCGATCACCGGGCAGTCGGGGTCGGGCAAGACGACGCTTCTGAACATCATGGGGCTCCTCGACCGGTCGACGACCGGGAACCTGCTGGTCAACGGCACCGATACCGCCGGTATGGACGATGAGGCGATAACGGCCCTGCGCGGCCGGACGCTCGGGTTCGTCTTCCAGTTCCACCATCTCCTCCCGGCGCTCACCATCCTTGAGAATGTGATGATGCCAATGATGGCCGACAAGGGGCGCGAGATGCCCGGTATGCGCGAGTCGGCGACCGAACTGCTCAAGCGGGTGGGGCTGGGCGAACGGCTGAAATACAAACCCGACGAGGTATCGGGCGGCCAGCGTCAGCGGGCGGCGATAGCCCGGGCGCTCGCCATGCGGCCGGCGGTCATCCTCGCCGACGAGCCGACCGGCAATCTCGACAGCGTCAGTTCAGCCGAGGTCTTCACCCTCCTGCGCGAGATCAACAAGGCCGACGGCACCGCCTTCTGCATAGTCACCCACGATGCCGCCATCGCGAAGACCTGCGACCGCATCGTCGAGATCGTGGACGGGCGGTTGGTTTAGGAACATTCCGGAAACCTTGCGATTTTTTTTCTGTCGGATAGAATCTTTAGCGGATCACCGGGTGGGGTGCCTCATGCGTTGGAAAGAATATCGTCTTCTCTTTGTTCACTTGATCCTTTGCTTTGCCTTCGCACTGTACGGGGGCGGGGAATCCGACGGGCGGCCGGTCCGGGTCGGGGTCTATGAGAACAAGCCGAAGATATTCACCGATGAACAGAGGAATGCGTCGGGTATATTCATCTCGATACTGGAGGAGATCGCACGGAAAGAGGGGTGGCGGGTGACCTATGTGTGGTGCGAGTGGTTCGACTGTCTCGAACTGTTGAGCGCCGGTCAGATAGACCTCCTGCCCGATGTCGCCCTCTCGCCCGATCGATCGCGCCGATTCGATTTCCATAAGGAGGAGGTGGTAAACAGTTGGTCGGCCGTTTATGCGCCGAGCAGACGGGAGATAGAGCGGATGGCGGACCTCCACGGTCATCGCCTTTCTGTGCTCAAAGGGTCGATCCAGCAGACGACGCTGGAGGAGATGGCGAAGGGGTTCGGGTTCGCTATCACCTTCGTCGAGGCCAATTCGTTCGAGGAGGCCTACCGGCTCGTGGAGGAGGGACAGGCCGATGCGGTCGTCGCGAACCATCTTTCGGGCGATCATTTCCACCGGCAGTACGGACTTGAAAAGACCCCCGTCGTTTTTCAGCCGGTCTCGCTCTTCTTTGCGACCACCCCCGATACCAACGGTGACCTTCTTGCAGCCATAGACAAAGATCTGCGAGCCATGAAGTCGGAACCCGAATCGACCTACTACAAAGCGCTGTGGCGCTGGATGGATCGTCCGCCCGCGGTGATCGTTCCGCCGCATCTTGTGTGGGGCATAGGAGTGGTCGGGGGCCTGCTTGTACTGGCGATACTTTTCATACTTCTCCTGCGCTGGCAGTTACGGGTCCGGACACGCCATCTGGCCGAGGCGAACGAGCGGTTGCGGCAGGCGCAGAAAATGGACGCGGTCGGCCGTCTTGCCGGGGTCATGGCCCACGACAACAATAATATGCTGACCATCATACTCGGCTGCGCCGAGATGGGGATATCGAAAAGCAGACCGGACGATCCGGCCCGCGGTTACTTTCAGGAGATCGCGAACGCCGCCAAGCGTTCAGCCGATATCACCCGCCAACTGCTCGCCTTTGCCCGCAAACAGGAGACGGTGCCCCGATCGCTCGACCTGAACCAGAGCGTGGATGGGATGTTGAAGATGCTCCGACCGCTTATCCGCGAAACCATCGCGCTCGATCGGGAACTCGCCGCCGACCTCTGGCCGGTGTGGATGGATCCGGGGCAGGTCGAACAGGTCGTGGCGAACCTCTGCGTCAATGCGCGGGACGCCATCGCCGATGCGGGGAGGATCGTCATCGAGACCCGCAACGAGAGTTTTGACAAGGCCCACTGTGGCGCCCATCCCGACCATATTCCCGGTGACTTCGTTCGCCTGACCATCAGCGATAACGGAAGCGGCATGACCACAGAGGTGCTCGATCATCTTTTCGAGCCGTTCTTCACCACCAAGGGGGAGGAGAAGGGGAGCGGCCTTGGACTTTCGACCGTTTACGGCATCGTCACGCAGAACGGCGGTTTCGTCACGGTGGAAAGTGCGCCGGGCAGGGGAACGACCTTCAAGGTCCATCTGCCCCGCCACCGGTCAGGGTAACTTCCTTCACGCCCAGCGCAATACCGCGAAGAACACCAACTGAATGATGAAATACCACGCGGGGAGAATGGTCTTTGTCTTCATCTTGAAGAGGCGGTAGATATAGCCTGCGATGGCGGCGGTGATGAACCACGCGGCGTAGTTCTGGAGCGGGATCTCCGCCGTATGCCAGTTCCAGTAGTCGAGCCGTATCGCGACTGGCTCCATCACCCAGTCGAACCCGGTGGCGAGCGCCGCGACGACGAGCGCCGAGGAAAGCGGTCGCACCGTCAGTCGTTCCGAGAGGCGGAGCGCCCCCAGCACGACGATCACCCAGTTCGCCCCGATGATTAGCGGCACGGCAAGTACTTTGGGACCGAGCGTCGCGCCGTAGTGGTAGGGGCCGAAGACAAGGCCGGTCGCAACCCCCAGCGCCTCGAGCGCGAAGGTGGCGGCGTAGGTGAGCGGGAACCAGAGGAGCATCTTTTTATCGTCGCGCACCGACGGGACGAGCATGATGAGCGTGAAAGCAAGGAGCACGAGCGGCGTTATCGACAGGAAAAATGGTAAGGTCTCGGCGAAAAGATGCCCCGCGATGCCAACGAGGTAGAAAATACTGAGCGCGATGATGAACCAGTGCTTCTTCATTTCATCCTCCGCGTCACGGCGTCGGCTGCCATCATCCCCGACAGGGTCGCGAGCGGCATCCCGCCGCCCGGGTGGGCCGAACCGCCGCAGAAGAACACTCCCGGGTGATCGGCGCATCTCGCCGGCTGGCGGCGGAAGGCGGCCATCGGGTCATTGGAGGAGATGCCGTAGATGGAACCGTGATTGGTGTTGGTGAGTTCGCGTAGTATTTTCGGGGTGCGGACCTGTTCGTGGGCGATGAAGGGCTCGATGTCGCGCCCGATGAGCCGCGAGACCTTCGCGATGACGGTGTCGCGCAGGCGGGTCACCTCGATATCCCAATCCTGATGGTCGTCGTAGGGGGCGTTCACGAGGACCAACCAGTTCTCGCCGCCCGCCGGTGCGTCGGCCGCGTCGAACTTCGAGGTGATGTTGACATAGACGGTCGGGTCCGATCCGCATCGATGGCGGTCGAATATCTCCTCGAACTCGCGGCGATAGTCGGCGGAGAAGAAGATGTTGTTGACGGTCAGTTCGGGGAAGGTCTCGCGCATCGCCCAGTAGAAGACGACGCCCGATACCGACGGTTCGTGCCGCTGGTAGCGATCGGCCGCCTCCGACTCGCTCTGGAGGAGCGAGAGGTATGTGTGGGTGACATCGGCGTTGGAGACGACCGCGTCAAAGGGGATGTCCGCGCCGCCCGTGACGATGCCTGCGGCGCGTTCGTTCTTCTTGAGTATCCGGTCGACCGGCGCATTGAAGTGGAATATCGCGCCGTTCTTTTCGGCGAGCGTATGCATCGCCCGGACGAGCGCCGTCACCCCGCCGCGCAGGTTACGGGCGCCGATGGCGTATTCGACATGAGGGATGATGGCGAGCGTCGCTGGAGCGCGGTAGGGGTCGGACCCGGTGTAGGTGGCGTAGCGGTCGAAGAGTTGTATCGTCCGTTCATCTTTGAAATAACGGCGGTGGAAGCGGTCCATCGTCGTGAAGGGGGCGATGAAGGGGAGTCCCGCGAGCGCCCGCCAACCCGAGAGACGAACGATGTTCAGGGGGTCCCACGGGTCCCCGTAGAGAAAGATGTCGGCGGTGGTGTCGTATATCTTTTTCGCCCGCTTGAGATAGCGTTTTACCGCTTCGGCGCCGTCCCCCAGTTTCTTTTCGACCTCGGTGGCGAAACGGTCGGTGTCCTGCCATGCGTCGAGCGTCGAGCCATCATCCCAGAAGTAGCGGGTGATGAGTTCCATCGGTTCGTGGGTGAGCGCCGCGTTCAGGTCGCCGCCTGCCAGCGCGAAGCACTTCTCGAAGACCGCCGGCATCGTGAAGAGCGACGGTCCGGTGTCGAAGCGCCAGCCGTCGAGGCGCAGGTCGCCCGCCTTGCCGCCGGGACCGGACTGCTGCTCGAAGACCTCGACCGCGTAGCCGCGGTGGGCCAGTATCGCAGAGGCCGCAAGCCCGCCGAACCCCGCGCCGATGACCGCGATCCGCTTCATGCCGATCTCCGATCGAGGATGGTGCGATATATCGCGAGATGTCCCGCGAGCATGATGAAGTTGTAGACGAAGTCCTCTATCGGGATGGTGCCGATGCGCAGGCCGGTGATCGCCGCCGGGTCATAGGTGACGATGGGTATGCCGGTCAGCACCGAATTGACGATGCCGAACAGGAGGAAGAATATCCCCATCGCGACGACGAACGATCGTTCCTCGGTGAGCCGCGGCAGGAAGACCAGATAGAAGACCAGCACGAGGAAGAGCCCCGAGAAGGCAAGGAAGGCATATCCTTTCCCGACGCTTAGAAAGGCGAGGATGATGGCGGCGACCGCCGCCGCCGCGAGGACGGGGCGCATGAAGGGGACACGGCCCGGTGCGAGATAGACGCGGATACATTCGTAGGTGAAGAGGCACGCATAGGGGACCGTGACGAAAAAGAGCCACTCTTCGATAGGGAGTCCGGCCAGTCGCAGATCGCCGACATAGGCGGGGTTGAATGCCCAGTGCCCCGCGCCGGTCGCATGGCTGTCCCACGCGAGGTAGATGGCGCCGACCGTGACGATGGCGGTGAGAGCTGCGGGCCATTTGCGCCAGAAGGCGACCCGTTTATCGAACGAGAATAAAAGCGGGAGGGCGATGACGCAGAGGTTGACGGCCAAATAGGCGCTCACTAGAATCCCCGGTCGCGGTTGTAGTCGATGAGTTCGTTCAGGAGCCGTTTCACCTCGTCGCCGACAGTGAGCGCGGCGATAAGACCGCGCGCCTCGCCGTCGATGGTGGCCGCCTGCGCGCGGACCTTGCCCAGCGCGCCGCTCTTTTCGGCCAGTGTCCGGACAAAGGCGATGTCGTCGGAGCCGATATCGGGGTTCCCGAGCGTCCGCGACAGCCGCTCTTTGTCGGTGCCGTGCGCCATGTCGGTGAGAAGCGAGAAGAGGATGGTCTTCTTTCCCTCGCGGATGTCGGAGCCGGTCGGCTTGCCGATGTCGGCCTCTTCGCCGAAGAGTCCCAGTTCGTCGTCTTTTATCTGAAAGAGCGTACCTATCTTTTCGCCGACGGCATCGAGTCCGTCGCGTACCTTCGCATCGCCTCCGGCCGCGATGGCGCCGAGGATGAGCGGCATGGAGAACGTATATCGCGCCGTCTTGTAGCGGTATACCGGCAGGATATCGGCGACCGTCACCGGCGCGAGCCGTGCGCCGAGGTAGACATCGTCCATCTGACCCAGGCCGACCAGCACACATTCGCGAAAGAAGGTCCGGCGCATCGCGGCACCGTGCGGATCGGGTATCGCGGCGGTCATGACCGACTCGGCGGCAAGGAAGAAGGCGACATCGCCGGCGCAGATCGCGAGCGCCTCGCCGGTGTGGCGCGGCTCCTTGGTCTCGTGGGCAAGCGCGTCGGCGTAGCGGCGGTGGAACGCCGGTTTGCCGCGCCGGAAGTCATCCCGGTCCATCACATCGTCGTGGATGAGCAGTCCCGCGTGGATCATCTCCATCGCGGCGGCGACCGGTATGACGGTGTCGCTCGGTCTGCCGCCGGCCGCCTCCCAGCCCAGCAGTGTCATCGCGGCGCGGATCATCTTGCCGCGCGTGCAGAACTCGTGGATGTCACGGGCCACCGCCGCAGCGCGCGGCCCGATGGGGGCCAGTTCGGTCTCCTTGTCGGCGAGGAATCGCCCGAGATAGGCGGTGGTCCGTTCCTTGGAAGCGGCAAGGTACTTCTTCATGGGCACTCCCTGATGGCCGCGAAGCGGCGAATGATGTTGGCGACTATCCGCAGACGCGACGGTTTGACCTTGCGTTCGTACACGACGAAGGGGTCGCGCCGTATCGTGGCGGCGGTCCATGCATACATGTCGGAGGCGGTCGCCACCGGTATCCGGTAGCGGCGCGGCAGATAACAGAACCCTGCTTCGGCCTCCTTCTGCCAGCCGAGATAGCGTTCTATCTCTTCGGTGATGAAGCGGCGAAAGGCGTCGGGTTTCTTGTGCGTCTCATCGGGCAGAAGCGAGGTGAGCAACGAATCGCGCAACGGCAGGTAACGGCGGCCGAGCCCGATGTCCTCGTTGATATCCCGGATGAAATTGATGTACTGCATCGCGCGGCCGAGCATCCGTGCCGGGTGTTCCGATTCAGGCGGCAGGCCCATGATACACATCATGTAGAGACCGATCACCTCGGCAGATCCGTAGACATATTCGAGCGTTTCGGGGAGGGTGTTGTACTCTTTCTTGGCGAGGTCGAGTTCCATCGAGTGGAAGAAGGCCTCGGTCCACTCCGGTTCAAAGCCGATCCGTTCGGCGAGCGCCACGAAATCATCGATGACCGGGTCGTGTGCCGGGGTCCCGGTGCAGGCGATGCGCCATTTCCTGCGCATCTCATAGAACTCGTCGGCCCGTTGGGGTATGCAGTCGACCAGATCGTCGGCGACCCGCAGAAAGGCATACAGTGTGAAGACATCGGCGCGCACCTGCGGCGGGAAGAATATCGAACTGGTGAAGTATGTCTTGCTGCCTTTCAGGAATATCTTTCCTTTCGTGGCGTTATGGGCCATGGCTTCGTTCCCTGAACAGTGAGCGTGAGGCGATTATAGTAAAAAGAAGATCGATTGCAAAATAGAATCGCGATCCGCCGGAACTTTTCTCTTGCACTTTTCGTCAGAGAAGGTATAACGCTCCGAAATCTGGGCACGGAGAACCCATGAGCCGCCTGCTGGTCGTGATCTTCGCGATGTTGCTTGCCGGATGCGGCGACAACTTCGATCGAGACGAACTCATGAACGGCCCGCGCCAGCCCGATGGGGCCCTTGACACCGATATCCTGATCACGGAGTGACCGATGCCGCGCACGTCGCTTATTCTGATTTTCTGCCTCCTCGCAGTGACCTCGTTGTTTCTATCTGCTGCCTCAAAAGAGGAGAAACATCAGGTCGATCCGAAGACCTGCATCGGCTGTGCCCTTTGTGTGCAGTCCTGTCCATCAAAAGCGATAGTGATGAAGGACGGCAAAGCCATCATCGATCCCGAGAGGTGTATCAACTGCACCTTGTGCGTTCAGAAATGCCCGACCAAGGCGATCCGTGGACCGACCGTTAAACCCGCGGCTGAAAAAAAAACGAAATAATTGACGCTTCCGGCTCCGAGAAGTCTTCGCCGAGACAAGCCATCCCCCCTGCGGTGAAAAAAGTCCAATATATTCAACAGGCGCGCTGTACCGGTTGCCGTGAGTGCCTCCCGGTCTGTCCGACCAAGGCTATCGTGCTGCGGACGGGGAAGGCGGTCATAGATCCTGAGAAGTGCATCGACTGCGGTCTGTGCGTGAAGGCCTGTTCTTTCGGTGCTCCGGTCGAGCGGGAGGTGAAGAAATGAGACGCCTCATCCGCGTGCTTCTGCTCGGCGGGATGCTTGTCTCCTGCGGGATGGACCCGTCTCTCGACAGCCCGATAACGATAAACCACGACCGCTGTGTCGGGTCGACCTGCCGTGTCTGCGAACGGGCCTGTCCCTACGATGCGATACATTTCTATGGCCCTGAGGACAAGCCGGTCGTGGACCCCGACAAGTGTACCCAATGCGGTATCTGCGTCCGCGAATGTCCATATCAGGCGATCACCGGGAGGCCGCAATGAGGCGCCTCGCCGCGCTGATGATGCTCTCTGCTCTGAGCGTGGCACTGTATGGCGGGGGTGAGGTGACGGCAGGCGGATATGTTCCTTTCATGGAGTCGAAGCCGACCGACCCGGCGGCGCCTGGTTACTATTTCGTGACAGGGCACGCTCTCTACGAGCCGGTCGATGGCTTTTTCATCGGCGGCGATCTGTTCTTCTTGCACGGGTTCCCCGAGCACGATATGACCAACCTCGTCGAAACGAGTTATCTGCTCGGTCGAGGGAGACTACTGGTCCAGTACGACTGGCCGAAGGTGAAGATAGGCACGGTGACCCACGCCTCGATATCCGATGATTCGGGCGACTACGCGAAAAGCATCACGCAGGGACGCGCGACGCTCGGAGGCTACCGTCGCGACCATCTGCACGAAGAACTCTACCTGACGGCCGAGCCGCTGGAAGGACTTCGCTTCACGGCCTCGACGGGCGTGGTCTCCCGTTCGTTCGCGGTCGATCCTGAACAGGGGAGCGGCGTCATCCGCGATACCGACCTGTTCACCTACGGCGACCTTTCCTACGAGATATTCCCGGCCCTTGAACCGTTCGCCGGCGTTCTCTACAGCGATGATCTCAACGCGAGCGACGCCTTCGACCTGCTCCGGTTCCGGGGCGGTCTGCGTGGGGGGGAACTGTTCTTCGACAAGCGGTTGCATCTCTCCTATGCCCTCTATTACAAGAGGGAAGAGGCTGGGTCGCTCAACGATAAGGACCGGTTGGCGCTCTACATAAAAGGGCGTTGGAATTTCACGACTGATACCGATCTGTTCGGCTGGTTCTATCACGAGTATGCCGTTGCGCCGATGCGCTATGTGAGCCGTTCGATCGCCCTGCAGGTGCGGCAATGGTTGTTCGATCGCAAACTGGCGCTCTCGACGGGCGGTGTGCTACTCATCGAGAAACATCCGGGCAAAAAATGGTATCTGCCGGTCTGGCCCTTTTTCGAGATACAGGGTCACCCTATCGTCGGGCTGGAACTTTCTGCGCGGCTACACCTCAAGTTCGATGAGATGATGATCAGGCCGCCGGAGTGGGAATACGGTCTCTTCCAGACGCGGCTGGAGGTCGGCGGGGGGTATCTCATCGGCGGGTATGTCCGTCCGGCGGTCTATTTCTTTATGAATTTCGCCGAAGGGGCCGCCTCGCCCGACAGTCTGGGGCTAAAACTTTCGGCGACCGCTTTCTTTTGACAAATCAAAGACCTCGAAATATCTTCGAATAACCACCTCTTGTACGGGTCTGTACCGCCTGTTCGCGGTGCCGGAGAAAAATTTGACTTGATGAGGTCGATGCGATATAAGGCGTTGTGCAACATGGCGCTAGGGCGGTTTTATCAACCATAATGGAAAGGAGTGGTAGAATGAAGAAGATGTTGGTCCTTATGGCGATCCTCGGCGTGGCTCTTTTCATCGCTTCCTGTGGTTCCAGCGAGAAGGCGCCGGCGAACGCGATGCAGAACGAACTTGATGGCGCGCCCGAGTGGGTGCTTGCCGAATCGGCTGGCGGTAGCGGTCTTATCTGCGGCGTCGGCTCGGCGACCGGTACCCGCAATGTCTCCCTCGCCCGCACTGCGGCGCAGGGCAGAGGACGCACCGCGATCGCGCGCGCGCTTCAGGTCAAGGTGAAATCGATGCTGAAGGATTACCAGTCGACCACCACCGGCGGCGAGGCCTTCGGTCAGGCGGCGAACGACGAACAGCACATTGAGGATGTGTCCAAGCAGATCACCGACACCACCCTCAGCGGCACCGAGCAGAAGAACACCTGGATCTCGAAGACCGGCACGCTGTATGTCCAGATGTGCATGGATGTCGAGAAGTTCAAGGGAGCCATCAACCAGATGCAACAGCTCGACGAAAAGGTCCGCGCGGCCGTCGTGGAGCGCGCCAACAAGGCCTTCAACGAACTCGACGAGGCGACCAAGTAAGATCGCTTCACGGCTCTACGCTTTTGGGGGCGGCCTGCGGGCCGCCCTTTTCTTTAGAATGCTTCCAGCAGATTGAAGTAAAGTTTCAGGTAGGGCCGTTCAGCCGACATGCCGAAATCGAACCGGAAGTTGATGTTGTTCTTCTTCGAGAGCGTGATGCGGAGCCCCGCGCCGGCGGCGAATTTCGGGTCGGTGAACAGGTAGTCGTCGATCGAACCCTTAACGGTGCCGAGTCCGGCGAAGACGACCGCGCCGAACCGCCACCAGATAGGGACGCGCCATTCGACCTGCGCCGCCATGAAATTCCGGTCGCGGTAACGGTTCTGTGGATAGCCGCGCATCAGGTTCTGGCTGCCGAGCGCCGGGAGGTAGGGGAGCGGTGGTTTGCCGGTGAGCACCGAATTGAAATGCAGTTGCCATGCGATCACGCTGTCGAGCGGCAGGGAGTGATACTGCCGGTGATCGAATAGGAGGGTGCTGAAGGTGTAGTCGCTCAGCAGGAGCCGGTTGAAAGAGAGAACGGAAAAGGTCGTGACGGCGCCGGTGCGGGGGTACAGCGAGTTGTCTCGGCTGTCGCGGGTGAACAGGAGGCCGAGCCCCGAGAAGAAGCCGTCGGTCCGGTTGTCGCGCAGATAATCGGCGAGCACACCGTTCCGGTCGTATTTCATCAGTTCGTGGTATCCCTGCAGGACGGTCAGCCCGCCGTATATCTTTTCCCAAAGCCGTGCCGAGAACGAGATCTCTCCCCTTATCGTGAGCGGGGTGTACTTTTCACCGTCATCCCAGCCGCTGTCGGGCCCGATGCCGTAGAATTCGTCGGGGTACTTCGAGACCACGAACACGGCGTTCGCTTTGAAATTCCCATTGTCCATATATAGGGTGCCGGCGTTGGCGTTCAGTATCTGATTGTTCAGCGTGTAGAAGATGACCGTCGTGAACGAATCGGACCGTTTCTCCTCCTCGGTCTCGTAACTTTTCTTGAACAGTATCGCGGTGCCGCCGAACCCGAAACTGGTGTCGGAGGTATAGAACGCTATCGGGAAGGCGACGATGCCCGAATCCTTGTCCTTCTCCTCCTCTTTTTCCTCTTCTTCTTTTTTCTTTTCCTCGATGTTCGCTACCTGCTTGGGGTCTTTTTCCGTTTCATCCGCTGGTCCCGGATCGTAACACTTCTGACCGCTATCGGGCGGAGGGAGCAGTTCGGGAGGCAGACCGCAGAGCTCGTCCGCGCCGGCGAAGCTCGGTACGAGCATCAAGAGGAAAACAAGAGAGTATCTCATGAGGGAAGAACTCCGGTAAAGAGGTTCACGACGGGTCGACGCATTCGTAGTCGAAGGCGATCTGTCCGATGACCGGCGAAATGCCGACCTCCTTGGAATAGAGGCGTACCTCGAGTTCTATGTAATGGCCCTCGGGCAGGGTGTCAGGTATCACCTTCGGGGAAAGGTCCGAAGGCACCTCGACGATGATCTGCCACGGCTCGGTCGCTAGTTTCAGGATATCGTTGCTGGTGCGCGCCCGTATGATGACGCGGGTGTTCGCTGGGACCTCGGCGTCCCAGTATATCTGTTGCCAATCGGTCGAAAGAGAAGAGGCGCAGATCTCGAATATGTGGCGGAACCAACCCTCTTTCGATGCGAAATTCTTGAGGTTGTACCCGATCATGTCGGAGTAGACATAGGGGCCGTTACCGACCGCGATGATCTTTTTCCCCGCCTCGACGACGGTCGGGACCGGGGTCGACCGGTCGACCGGGAGATAGGTCACGTATCCTTGCCCGGCGTTACAGCGCGACATGCCCCAGACGTTGCCTTTGAAATCGATCCCGACGCCGGTCCCTTGGAACGGATGGGTCGTGTCGTCACCGAGGATATAGGGACCGTGTATCGATGAGGGATCGGGGTAGATCGAGGAGTCTATCATGTATATACGCGAATCGATCCCGGTGCCCTCTTCGGTCGAGATGGTCCAGATGAATCCGGAATCGTCGGCGGCGATGCCGCGGAAGCCGTGAGCGGTCGAGATCTGAAGGGAGGTCCAGGTCCCGTTGTCGGCGAAGGGGGAATCGTCGGGGGTGTAGCGGTGTACGAAACCGTCGGTGTAGGAGGTGACCCAGATGTTGTCATCTTTATCTATGGCAATGCCGTAGTAACCTCCCGCACCGCCATAGGCGGGTATGTCGGGCACATAGTGTATCTGTTCGGTCACATCGTTGATGTCGAACCACGCGAGACCGCCGGTGACCGGTGTCTGCCACTCGGGGATGTACCTGCACGAGACCCAGTTGCGACCGTACTTGTCGAGGACATAGCCGTAGGGGCGACAGGTCTGATCGGTCGTGCTGGTCATCGAGAATATCTGCATGATATCGCCGGTGTTGCCATTCAGCCGGTAGGAAAAAGGGTTGCCCAGGTAGCATCCGAGCATCAGGTGGCCGGTGTACTCGAAGTTCGCCCCCGTTTCAGGTGTCGCCGCGACGCCGCGGATGCCGCCGCAGGCGTAGGGACTGTTGAGGTCGGATGCGTCGAAGAGTCGGGTCCAGACGACGCATTCGTCGGTCGATCGGCCGTCGACGCCGCGCGGCAGGACATCGGTCGGGCCGGTCGAGGTCTCGATGGTGCCGCTCAGGTCGCGGTCGACGCAGTATTCCGGATGCCCCGCTATCTTGGTCACGGTACTATCGTCACGGTTGCCGACGAACATATTCCCCGCCAGATCGACGCTGGTGCGCGAAGGATTGGAAAGGGCCGAGAGACCGGCATGATAGCGAGCCACCTCGACTTGAGTGAAGGAGTCTATCTTGGAGATGGTGCCGTCCGCCGAATTGGGGACCCAGACATATCGCAGGAGCGTCTGGACCGAGTCGGACCCGTTGTCCAGTTCAAGTTCGCCGTTCTCGTTCACCTTCACATTGTCGGCGTTCGAGGACCCATCATCGTACCCGTTCTCGGTCCCCGGTCCCATGCCGGCATGCGCTGAATCGCTGTCGACAAGCGAATCGTCGCCGGGATCGTCATCATCGTTCAACGGGATATCAATATCCTTCTCGTCATCATCATCGGCGATGAGCGCATCGTCCTGTTCACCGTCAACGGTCTCCTGGTCGGCGGTGTCGGGGAGAGCGGATCCCTTTTCAGATTCAGATGTCTCGTCGGTGGTACCGATGGCATCTTCGTCGTCGCCCGGTTGTTGCGGCGTGCTGTCTGAGCAGGATGAAAAAAAGACTGAAAGAGCGATAAGGAACAAAAGAGCCGTGCCTTTCATTGTTGGAATCCCCCCCTCGATCGTACATGAGATCACCATGAGTTTGGTATATAGTCCATAATGGGGCGAAATGCAAGAAGAAACGGTTTTCCAGTCAAAATCGTCGGTTGGGCCGCGATTGTATAATTATTCGCCAAATAGTTGACTTTCGGCATTGTTTTTGAAAAATGGTGCTGGCAAGAAAAAAGAGGCGTTCATTTAGGAGAGAATGCGATGGATGAAAAGAAAGTTGAAGGTGGCAAGCCGGCGATCGACAAAGAGTATCTGAAGAAATTAGCCGAAAAGATAAAGGCGGAAAAAGCGAAAAGAGAAGGCGGGCAGTCGGTCGAGACCGAATCACTGCCCCCGTTGCCTCCCCAGATGACGGCGCCGAAGCCGCCGTTACCGCCGCTCCCCCCCTCGTCCCGGCCCGAACTCGCCGATGATGACGATGACGAAAAAGAGGGAATGGCGGCCGAAAAGACCGCCATCATAGACCTTGCCGCCCTTTCGGGCCAGAATGCCGATGCCCGCATCGTCATCACCGATGGCAAGGACGAAGGTAAGGCGCTCGATCTCACGCGAGATGAGGTTATCTGCGGGCGAAGTCTCGATAACGATTTCGTCATCAGTGACATATCGGTGTCCCGTAAGCATTTCAAAATAGTGCGCGACACCGACGGGTTCAAGGTCGAGGATATGGGGAGCGGCAACGGTATCCGTGTCAACGGGAAGAAGGAAACGAGCACCCTCCTGTTCGATGGCGACCTTGTCACGGCCGGTGCCCGTACCATTCGATTCGAGGTGCTGAACGAGGCGCTCAAGGAGAAATATTCGCGCAAGATGCCCTCCGGTGCCGATGTCGAGGTCATCATGGCCAAATCGCGTACGCCGGTGGTGGCGTGGATCGCAATACTGCTCGTGCTGGTGGTTGGCGGGGCGGGCGTGTATCTGTTCTACACCCAGCATCAGCAACAGCAGGAACTGCGCCTGAAACTCGCGCAGGAAGATCTGCTCGACCGCATCGACCAACTCATAGAGGAACGGAAGTTCGCCGACGCCGAGCGCTCCATAGACGAATTCTTGATGAAATACCCCGGCGTGAAGGTCCGTGAGATAACGAAGAACAAGGCGCTCGTCCAAAAGGAAAAGACCTACGCTTCCCGTTTCGATCAGGGTCAGAAATACCTTTCGGAGAACAATACGGACGAGGCGTATCGCGCCTTCCGCCTCATACCGGACGACTCGATATTCTATCCCGAAGTGGTCGCGCTGGTCGGTAAGGAGACCGTCGATTCCTGGGTCTTCTCTCAGATAGAGGAACTCATCAAGACGAATAAGACCGATGACGCGGTCCGCAAGATATCGGCACTGCTTGTCGATGATCCGGCGAACAAAAAGGCGGCCGAACTTATGGCACAGGTAAAGGCGCAGGTCGGCGCCCAAAAGGTCGAGACGATACAAACGACCGTCGCCAAGGAGAAGGAGGAAAAGAAAAAGGAGATCGCCGAGCGGGAACAACGCAAGAAGGAACTTATCAGCAAGGGCAAGATAAAAGCCGCGCCTAAGCCGCGTCCGGTCGTGGTTAAAAAACCCGAACCTAAGCCCGAGCCGGAATCGATCGTGGACACGAAGCCCGAGTACACGATGGATGACATAAACAGCGCGATAGACACTTACGCTTATAAGGATTTCGACGGTGCGATATCGCGGCTTGAATCGATGACCGGTACCAAAGACAAGAAGGTCGCCAAGAAGGCGAAGGACCTCATTGATAAGATAAAGAAGTTCAAGCAGGCCTACGACAAGAAGGACGCGAAAAAGGCCACCATATTCGACAAACAGATATCGGGCGGCAAACTCAAGGACGATATCACCGAATTGAACAAGAAAGAAAGCGCGCCCGAAAAGAAGAGATCGGATTCCGTCGACGAGTTCGCTTCGGGAGGATCGTCATCGGACGGCGGTGGCGGCTCGTATGACGAGGGGAAGGCGAAGACCCTCTACATGGAGGCGGTCTCGCTCAAGGAGTCCGACCCCGAGGCGGCTAAGGAGAAATTCAAAGAGGTCATGAAACTCGTTCCGAACGACAACAAATACTACAAGAAGGCGAAGAAGGCGCTCAAGGAATAGGGCGCTTCCCGATTAGGTTCCCGTTCCTCCTTGTATCTACCTTTATTTCTTTGCCTGTTGTTCCTTCAGTGCTTCTTCTATCAGCACCTTGAGCCGTTCGGGGGGCTGGGACCCGTTGACCTTTCTGCCGTTGATGAAGATCACCGGCGTGGAACGCACATTGTTCTTGGCCGCCTCGGCGCGGTCCTCGGAAAGAATGGTCTCGATGGCGGGGGAGATCTTTTCTTTCTGCACCTTGTCGGGGTCGATGCCGAGTTCGACAAGGATTTTCCTGATCGTTCCGATGCCGTCGACCGATCCCGTCCACTCTGATTGTTTCGCGAAGAGTTTCCCGCGCAGGGTACGATATCTATCGTCACCGTACAGTTTCTTGACCGAAAGGGCGATCCGTGCCACTTCCTCGGATAGCGGGTGCTGCTGGGGAAGAGGGAACTGCTTGTGCACTATCCGCAGGGAGTCGCGGTACTCTTTCTGTATCTCGTCGAGCGAAACGCTCATTTTGGCACAGAACGGGCACTGAAGATCGCAGAATTCGACGATAGTGACGGGCGCACTTTTCTTGCCGACGGACGGTTCCTGCCCCGAGAGTTTTATCGTGTGAACCCGACCGGCGTCCTTTGCGGCGGGGCTGTTCTCGAATACCGCCTCTTTGCCGTTGCGGATCAATTCATGGTAGAGCGCATCACCGCTTGTGCCGGCATCGATAAGAGGTCGCGCCCGTTCGATCTCTTCGCGGATGGTCACTTGAAATGTCTCGATGGGGAACGCGCCGCTCGCATAGCGCCCGTTGATGAAGATGCCGGGGGTGCCGCGAACGCCGATCAGGTCGGCGAGCGCGATGTCGCGCTGGATGATCTCCATGGATCGCGGGTCTTCCATATCTTTCTTGAACTTGACCATATCGAGGGCGAGCCGTTGCGCCACCCCGTCGAGATACTGGTCGAAGTTGGCGCCTTTTTTCCATTCCGGCTGTTCGGCGAACAGGGTGTCGTGCATCTCCCAGAATTTGTTCTGCCGTCCCGCGGCGATGGCCGCCTTGGCGGCCTGAACGGCAAGGGGGTGTATCGTAAGAGGCAGGTTCAGGGAAATGACGCGCAGTTTGCCTTCGAATTCCTTTTCCAGTTCGCTGAGCGTCGAGACGAAGCGGGCGCAGAAGGGGCATTCGAGGTCGGTGAAGATGATCAGGGTGATGATGGCGCCAGGTGCCCCACGCTGTGGCGCATGCGGCGGGATGGCGACCGCATAGATGTCCTTGGGGACGACCGGGAGCGGGCGTTTGGGCGGCACATAGCGGGAAAGACCGTTCTTGATGATATCGGCGTACGGATCGGTGACGCCGTTCTTTTTCAGGGACTCACCCTTTTCCATTTCTTCGGCGATGAGTCGTTCTATCTGATCGGTGTTCGCGCCCGATATGCGTCTGCCGTTGATGAAGATGGTGGGGGTCCCGCGCACCCCGAAGATGTTGCCGGTGGTGACATCCTCATGGAGCCGGCGGTCGGTGTCGGGGTCGGCGTAGTCCCTGGCGAACGCGTCGGCGTCCATGCCGATATCCTGCGCCCAACGGGTGATGTTCTCCTCGCTGATGGCCAGATTGTTCTCGAACAGTTTCCGGTACATCTCGACGAATTTCCCCTGCCGTGCCGCCGCGATGGCCGCCTTCGCGGCGCGGCGCCCTTCGCGATGGGTCGCCAGCGGGTAATGTTTGTAGACATACGCGACGCGGTCGCCTTTTTCCTTCAGGAGGCGTTCGAAGAGTTCGAAGGCCCGCTTGGAGAAGGGACATTGGAAATCGGAGAAATTAATGACGGTGACCGGGGCGGCGGCATCGCCGATGAGGGGGGAATCCCCGCGCTCCACGCGGTATATCTCCGCCTGCGGATCGACGGTATCGGTGGCCGATATAGGCTGCTCGTCCGGATCTTGTTTGCAGGCCTTGCAGCCGGCAAGGAGAACGAAGAGGGTCGCGGAAATGAAAAGAAGGGTGTTCGGGGATATCAGAGAAGACCTGCGGTCGGTCGGTCTCATTGTTGGGACCGCGATCTCTGGTATTCGTCCATGAGCCGCTGCTGGATATCGGGCGGCACCGGATCGTAGTGGGAGAAACTGATGGTGTAGAGTCCGCGCCCGTTGGTCATCGAGCGCAGTTGGGTCGAATAGCCATGCATTTCTTTGAGTGGTACGAGCGCCCGCACCACCTGATTGCGACCGCGAGAATCCATCCCCTGCGGCTTGCCGCGGCGGCTCGATATGTCGCCCATAATGGACCCGGCATATTCGTCGGGCACCTCGACCTCGACGGTGTAGATCGGCTCGAGCAGGATGGGTTTCGCCTTCATGACGGCGTCCTTGAAGGCCATCGAGGCGGCGATCTTGAACGCCATCTCGTTCGAATCGACCTCATGTTCCTTGCCGAAGAAAAGGGTGACCCGGCAGTTGATGAACTTGTAGCCGGCGAAGACGCCGTCCTCCATCACCTCGCGGACGCCCTTTTCGACCGCGGGGATGAACCGGCCCGATATGACGCCGCCGACGATGGCGTTGACGAATTCGAACCCTTCCGGATTCGGCTCGAGCCGCAGATGGACCTCGGCGAACTGACCCGAACCGCCGGTCTGCTTCTTGTGGCGGTAACTGGTCTCGCTGTTGCCGCGTATCGTTTCGCGGTAGGGTATCTTCGGCTCCTCGATACGGACACTGAGTTTGTACTGGTTGCGGAGTCGTTTGGCGAGCACATCAAGGTGAAGTTCGCCCAGCCCGTCGACGAACAGTTGTTTGAGTTCCGGGTCGGCGGTCAGGCGGAACGACGCGTCCTCTATCTGTATCCTGCGGAGGTTGGTCGCCACCTTGTCGGTATCCTCTTTCGACTCTCCGACAAAGGCGCCGCGCACTATCGCCTCGGGCCATTCGATGAGTTTCAGGGGGAGTGGCTGGGCATTCTTGTCCTTCACGAACTGGTCGCCCGTCCGGGTGTTCTTGAGTTTCACCGTCGCGGCTATCTGGCCGGCGACCACCTTGTTGAGGGCGGTGCGCTCCTTGCCGCGCACGGCGAAGAGTTGGCCGAACTTCTCTGAAGCAGAGGACGACACATTATAGAACTCGGTCGCTTCCGCCAGTTCGCCGGCGAGCATCTTGAAAAGGAACACCTCGCCGAACTGCGGGATGACATTGACCTTGAACACCACGGCGCGCGGCGGTTCGGCCGGGTTCAGCGTGACGGTCGTGTCGGGGTAGGTGATGTCGGGTTTGACGGCGGGGGAGGGGAAGAAGTCGATGATCGCGTCGAGCACGATATCGGTGCCGATGCCTTTGTTCGGGGCGCCGAAGAAGAGGGGGCATATCGTTCCCTTCGCGAAGGCCTTACCGAGCCCGATGGTGACCTCGTCGTCGGAAAGCGTGCCCTCCGCGAAATATTTCTCCATGAGCGCCTCGTCGCTTTCGGCGACCGCCTCCATGATCTTGGTCTTGAACTCGGCTATCATCGCCGCGACATCGTCCGAAAGAGCGCCTTCGCCCGCGCGTTTGCCCTCGGCGTATTTGAAGGCCTTGCCTTTAAGCACATCGACGACCGTGTCGGCGGCGGGGCCGACCGCGCCGGGGTAACTCAGCGGCGCCACCCGGATGCCGAGCGCGCTCTCGATGCCGGCGATCACCTCGTCGGCCGCGAGGTTCTCCTTGTCTATCTCGTTGATGAAGAAGGCGACCGATCGACCGTAACGGCGAGCGAGGTTGAAGGCCTTCTCGGTGCCCACATCGACACCGGCGGTCCCTTTGACGGTCAGCAGGGCCGCTTCGCAGAACGGCATGGATGCCGCGAGTTCGCCCGAGAAATCGAAGTAACCCGGCACATCCACGAGGCAGACGAGTTCCTTCCGGTATTCGACGGAGCAGACGGCCGCCGATATCGAGATGCCGCGGTTCATTTCCTCTTCGGTGAAATCGGACACCGTAGTGCCCGCCTCGACCGTTCCCTGCCGGTTTATGGCGCCGGCCTGGAACATGATCGATTCCACAAGGGTCGTTTTTCCGGTGGTGCCGTGTCCGGCGACGCACACATTTCGTAACTTGTCGCTCGTGTAAGAAGCCATTCGTTCCTCCGATGGTCGTGTCTTTTCAAATCAAAGTCGCAAGCATAGAGGGCTTTAATGATAAAGTGCCGTTTCGTCAAGTTTTTTCAGTTAGTTTCGCGCGCGCGGAGCGGCTCAGGAGCGTCCGTAGCGGTCCTCGAGTCGGACGATGTCGTCCTCGCCGAGATAGTCGCCGGTCTGCACCTCGATGAAATGAAGCCCGTCGGGACCACCCTCGGCGCGGTGGATCTGTTCCTTGCCGATTATGAACACCTGTCCGGGACCGGCCGGGAGTGCCTTGTCGCCGACGGTGATGGTGCCGGAACCGGCGACGACGGTCCAGACCTCACTCCGGCGGTGGTGCAGTTGGAGCGAGAGTTTCTCGCCGGGAGCGACATAGATGTGCTTCACCTTGTGGTCATCCATGAGCCGGAGCGACTCCCATGAGCCCCACGGCCGCGTGTCGTGTCGTTTCTTGTTGTTAAGGATGCGGCGATAATGACCGAGGAGCGTCGCCCCGTCGCGGCATTCGGCCACCGGAAGCATCTCGATGCCCGGTTCGCCGGGGCGGGGAAGGAAGGAGGCGACCGCTTCGGTGTCGAGTATCGTCACGATGAGCGTCGCGGGGAAAAGCGGCCGTAACAGGAGAGCGGCGCGGCTGAACGAGTGGATGATGTCGGCGGCGGCCATCCGCCCGTGATGTTTCTCGAAAAGCGACCGGGCCTTGTCGAGCGGCATCGCGTCGAGGTCGACCCCCCGCAGGTCGAGTGTTCCGGTCGTCACGGTGGCATCGATCTTCGGCAGGGCGGCGGCGATCCGCGTGACATCGTCGCTGGCCGGTGCTTCTCCATGGTACGGTGTCAGGAAAAATATCTTCATTGCGGCCTCCGTTCGGTCGTCATGGCGCATCCTACGCTAAAAACAAGGTCCCGTCAATGGCGGTCAGTCGGCGAAGATAACGATGCCGGGGATGAGCCCGCTCTCGGCGGGAAGGGTCCCGACGAAACAGCGGCGGAACGAGGGGGAAAGGATGTTGAAAAGGTGCGACGGCGAGGCGAGCATCATGAGCCACGCCCGTTCGAGTGTCGTGGCCGAGAAGAGGTTCTCGCCCAGTTCCTTGGCGCGGACACCCGAGTGACGGATGCTCCCGGTGCTGCCCGAGTAGTGCGAAAGATCTCCTTTTTTGACACGAGCGATGGTCTCGGCGGCGAACGGCGCGAGTGTTTTATCGATGGTGAGCGGCGGCAGGCCCGCCTTTTTGCGGAGTACGTTCATCGAGCCGAGGAGGTCGCCGGTGAAGGGTTCGATCGCTGTGGCGCGGACATCCTTCTGCCAGATGACGACCGGTCCCTGCGCGCCGACGCCGACCAGTTGCAGGGCGGTCACCGATCCCTTGTCGAGTACGGTCACCCGTTTCTGAGTCACCTCTATGCGGCGCACCGTCGATTCTTCGCGGATGAACAGGCGGTAGTTCGTGAAGTTCTTGTCGGGTGCGATGGTCAGCGCGAAGCCGTCAGCGCTCTTTTCGAGCGTGACGGCGGTGGTGTCGAGCCGTTTGAGCAGGTAGGTCGACCCCTCGGCGGTGATGCAGGTCGCTTTCGCGGGGCATTTCTCGACCGTTTCAACGGCGACATTGCGATAGAGGAAGCCATCGGCAGCGGCCTTTTGCAGAAGGTCGTATTCGGAGATGGTTAGTAGCATCAGTGCAAGCAACATCATTTCAGTTCCTCGAAAGGACAGTTCGCCGAGTGTTCTTTGCAGTAGCCGTTCATGTCTCGTATTATTAAGTCGTATTTTGACCGAAACACGATCCATTTGTCGTGAAAATACGGGTCTTGATATTCAATATCGCTGTTAATGCCATCTTCCAGACAGAAATGCTTTTTGTCCGAAAAACGATAATAACAAAGATTGTATATGTCGGAAGGACTGCCTGCTTTTATGAATTTAAGGTAGAGAAGAAAATCCTCGTTTGCTTGGTATACCTGCATATATTCGTCTGATGAGAAAAGAGGAGCCGATGTCGCCGTTGTTTCTTGCTCTCCAGTAACCTCCACGGTTGCCTGATAAACAGTCGCTCCCTCGTTTTCCGTTTCAACCGAGTAGTAAAAAGTGTTCTCGATACCCCATATCGGTTTGCGGGCGGTCTCTCCCGCTTTGCTCACAATCCTGCAACTTGATTCGCCTTTGGCGAGATCGCAGAAAAATACGCGCAAGAGATTGTCGATGTAGTTATAGGAAACCAAATAACTTCCCTGTATCTCCGGACGCCCGATACCATAGGAGGGGTAGGTCCCGAAATTCAATTCGACCCATTTGTCCCACTCGCCGATCTTGGTATAGTATCCGCGCAGGGGCTCATTGCGATTGCCCGTAAGAGGCACGAGATTCATGGCTATATACTGATCGCTGGCAACAATGTTTCGCACATACGAGAGTTTCTGAGGCATCTTCCATGCGTTCCCGTAAGTCTTATTTCCAAAGTGATAGTAGAAAACTACTTCTTCATAACTTTCTTCCCACACCGTAGAGTAGTCCGTTGTTCTGGCAAAGAAGTACTCTCCGTTAGAAAAAGGAGAAACCGCCATTCCTCGACCAATTCTAGAGAGTTTTCTAGAGACAAGGTCGTATGTGAAATAACCTGAGTCATACGGAGAAGCGGTGCTGGAATAAAAAGAAAGTAGCCCCCCATTCAGGGAATAAAGAGGAAATTCCATGGAAGAGGTATCCCAACAATATGGTGTAAGAATATAGTCATAGGAGTTCTGGAGTATTTTGGGGTCGAGATCCGTGCTGATAAATTCCCCACAGGGAGCGCGCGTCACCGCTTCGTGCGGATAGTTCTCCGCACACTGGTCATATATCTTCGGCGTACATTCGGAAAGAGGCCATCGTTCCTCTATTCTCAATTGATACCAAAGTTCTTTTATCCCGTCTGGATCGGATGACTGTTCCGGTTTCGTGTTGTACCATACGAACGGCACCCGTTCCAACATGCCAGCCCACGGATCGTCATCCACCTCGACCGGCTCCTTGTCACCGGGACCGATGTGGGTGTCGGCATCGGATTTGAAATCTCCGTCTTCCAGTGTCTCGTCATTGACTATATCTTCATCGAGGATGCCAGATTCTTCTTCCAGCACCCCTGCATCATCCGTTACCACCCAATCACTATCGATCGGTACCGTGTCGGTGTCGTTCTTGGTGGCGTGTGAGGTGCAGGCGGCGAAGAGAAGGAGCAAAACCCCCCACGCGGTTCGCCAGCCGCAGACCGTACCCGTCGTTTCGCTTTTTAAGATCATGTACCTCATTTGCTCATGAGCACGCTGTCGTGTGCATAAAAAGCAATTTTATGCTCATGATGCTCAACTTCTTTTTAACAGGTCGAAGAGCGGCGTATTGATAAAGATCTTGGTTTTCCAGTCTTTTTGTGAGATCAGAAGCCCGGCCGCTTCCAGTTCAGAGAGATACTTGCTCGCCGTGCGCCGTTCGCACAGACCTTGAGCGACCAGCGTGGCGGGGTCGGCGACCAGCGCCTTATACAGTTCGTCGTGCGTGGTGACGATGTTCTCTATGGCGGAACTGTCCTTGGCCTCCAGCAGGACGACCGCGTCGAGCAGGAGCCGCTTGTTCGGTATCATGTCGGCGTAGCCTTTCAGTTCGGCGAGGGCGCTGCGGGAATGGGCCAGTTGTTTGAGTATCGGCCGCGTTTCGATGTCGACGGCCGGGGGGAGTAGCGGTAGATCGTTAAAGGGTTTGGTCGGGTCAAAGGTCATGGGCGTTCTCTCCCTGCAATACGGGAGGGATTATAGCGAGCCGCGAAATGAAAGTAAAGCCTCCGTCGGCCCGATATTTCTTGACAATGGCCGCCGCCGTGTATAATCGGGAACGGTTTTTTGACAACCGGGTGCCGGGATGGTGAAATTGGCAGACGCGCTAGATTCAGGTTCTAGTGGGGGCAACCCTGTGCAGGTTCGATTCCTGTTCCCGGCACCATTTTTTCTTTCCATTCAGCGTTTTTCCAGCAGGTAGTAATTGACGTGGGTCCCGTTCTCTATCTGCTTTCTCTCCCATTTGGTCAACACTTCGCGGTCGGCGGTGCCGTAGGGCCGTCGCGTGAACAGTTCGGCGACCGCCGTCAGTTCCCGTTCGATGAAGGCGGCGTAGTCGGGATGGTCGGTCGCGAGGTATATCCGTCCGCCGGGCCGCAGACGGTCGTGGAACATCCGAAGGTTGTCGCGGTTCACCAACCGGTTGCGCAGGTGCCGCTTCTTGGGCCACGGATCGGGGAAGTAGATGTGAAGCGCGTCCAGCGTGGCGGGGGGAACGAGCATCAGGAACACCGGGTGGGCGTCGAAATTGATGATGCGGACATTGTCCTGTTTCAGTTTCCGTTCGAGATTGTGCAGGCCGCGCAGAAAATAGGAGCGTTTCTTTTCGATGCCGAGTATGCCGGTGTCGGGATGCCGGTTGGCGTATTCGTTCAGGAAGATGGCGGAGCAGAAACCGATCTCACACTCGAAGCGGACAAGACCCGGGAAGAGCGCCGGGAGATCGAGCGGGCGGTCCGCTATGGTCTCGGTCGGCAGGGCGACGCCGGGGCGTATCGGCTGGAGCATGTCAGTCTTCGTCGAAGATGGCGACATGGGGCAGGTCGCGGTGCTTCTCGTCGCAGTCGAGCCCGTAGCCGACGACGAACTTGTCGGGTATCGGGAAGCCGAGGAAATCTATCTTCACGCGGCCCCTGTTCACCTCGCTTTTCTCGAGGAACGAGCAGATGCGGACCGACCGGGCGCCGGCGCCTTTGAGCGCCGCCGAGAAGACCTCGAGGGTGAGTCCGGTGTCTACGATGTCCTC
>JAKQHE010000072.1 GCA_029573155.1 bacterium | reverse complement strand
CGGCGCCGGCTCGAACGACGATCTTGAGGTTCTTCGCCGCGTCGAGCACCTCCTTGTTCACGATGTCGGAGCGGATGATCATCGCGTCGGCGGCGGGGACCGCCGCGAGCAGGTCCTTCGGGTCCTTGTAGTTCTCGAGTTTGATGAGTTCGTAGTTCGCCTCTTTGCAGACGACCGCGATCTTGTCGACCGCCTCTTTGACGAATGCTTTCTCGGTAGCGAGCAGGATCTTCTTCATGGCTTCTCCTCCTAAGGTGGGTGGTTGATCGGTCACGCGGTCCGAATCTAGCATGCCGCGTTCGGCATTGTCAACTTTAACCGTTCCGCCTCATCTTGTCTTTTTTTGTCGGGTGTGCTACATGAGGAGCGCCGATAGGCGAAGGGAGTGCGACATGAGAGAGACATATGGTCGATTCGAGAGCGCCAGCGGCGGCGCTATCGCTTACACGGTATGGTCTCCCGATGACGGGTCGGCAGTGCGTCGCGTCATGCAGGTGGCGCACGGCATGGCGGAGCATGCCGGGCGATACCGTCACTTCGCCGAGTTCCTCACCCGGCACGGGTTCGCGGTCTACGCGAACGATCACCGGGGGCATGGTCGTTCGGTGCTTCCGGGTGAGCCGCGCGGCTTTTTCGCCGAACGCGACGGGTGGGACGCCGTGGTGGACGACGCCCGCGAGATGACCCGCATCGCGAAGGAACGCCATCCGGGTCTCCCTCTTTTCCTGCTGGGGCACAGCATGGGGTCGTTCATCGCCCGCTCCTATGCGATACGGTTCGGCGGCGAGTTGTCGGGGCTCCTCCTTTCCGGCACCGCCGGTCTGCCGCCATGGGGAGAGAAATGGGCGGTGCTCGCCATCGTCCGCTTCTGTTCAGCGGTGTGGGGCATCCGCACGCCCTGTTCTTTCCTGCACAACCATTCACTTGACACCTATAACCGCCCGTTCGTCCTCCCCGGGTCGAACAGCCGGTATCACTGGCTGTCGCGCGATCCCGCGGTGGCGCACGGCTTCGATGCCGACCCGCTCTGCGGCGGCGTATTCCCGGCCGCATTCTTTCGCGATCTTGCCGACGGGATGTTGTTCATGAGCGACCCGGCTGAGGTGACGAAGATGCCGAAAGAGCTCCCGACACTTTTCTTCTCAGGCGACCGCGACCCTATCGGTCGCAATGGTGCGGGGGTCCGCGAGGCGTACCATCTCTTTCTCGGAGCGGGGATGAAAGATGTGACGATGACCCTTTATCCCGGATCGCGGCACGAGCCGCTGAACGAGATCGACCGGGAAAAGGTGTTCGATGATATCCTTGCGTGGCTCGATGTTCAGCGAGCCAGCCACCCGTCGAATTCCTGAACGGTCTTCAGGAACGCCCCGGCGTCCCCCGCCGGTAGTTTCGCGGTCACGGTGCCGTGATATTTGATCGGGTCGATGATCTTGCGGGCCTCATGCTGGAGTTGGTAGTGGAGATGCGGGCCGAACGATCTACCGGTGTTGCCGACATCGGCGATGTGGTCGCCCGCCGCGAAACGCTGTCCGGGCTTCAGATGGACCTTGTCGAGGTGCAGGAGTATCATCTGGACCGCCGGAGAGGTGTCGAGCCGGGCGAGAAGCGAATAGCCGTTGTAGCGGGTCTTCCAGTTGGTCTTTTCGACGATGCCGCCCCACGGGGCATAGACGGGCGTGCCGACCGGCGCCTTAAAGTCTATCCCGTCGTGGCGCGGGCGGCGGTCCTTGAGGAGCGAGGTTATCTGTATCCAGTCCTTGAGAGGTGATCGTTTCAGGGCCTTTTCGACCGGGGTGCCGTCCGCGTTGTAGTAGGCGGGGAACTGTCGGTCGGAGGCCTTGAAACGGTAGATGCGGAACTCCTTGGCGAGTTTCACGGACCGGTAGCGCATCGCGAGCAGTTCTATTTCGTCGGGGGTGTCGGCCCGTTTCGCCTGTTCCTCGGGCGGGACGACGCGGAACACGAGGTCGAGTTCGTCGCCCGGGTAGACCTCCTTGCGCATGTCGAGGTTCCAGACGAGGTTGCGCGCCACATGGGCCGAGAGCCGTTCGGCCAGTTTCCGGATGCCGGTCTCTTGGGCGAGCCGGGCGACCTCTTCGTTGTCGGCGAAGGTGTTGTAGAACGAGGCGGCCAGAAGAAAAGAAAGAGCGTAGGCGTCCGGTCTTGCTTTTTCAGGCGCGGTCTGCGGCGTGGCGGGTGAGGGGGTGGTGACGAGCGGGTCGATAGGAGCGGCCGGCGTGGCCGGTGCCCCGGGTGTGACCGGCGTCGGCGCCGTATCGGGGCCACGAAGCGGGCAGAAGAGGTTCATCGCGGCGACGATCAGGAGCGCGCCGAAGGTGATGAAAAAAAGCGTTCGCCAGCGGGTCTGCCGTCTCTGGCGCGGGATGTCGGGCGGCACGGTCATATCGCTCCGGTGCGTCGCGTGGGAATAACAACGGGCGCATCATGCCCGTTCGAAAAAAGGAAAGCCAGAAATTTTTAAGAAAATATTACCCGGGTCTCAACGGCAAGGGGTTATGTCGCCGCCACATTCGCAGGTCGCGGTGCACTGGCTGATGTAGCGAGCCCCGCCGTCGCAGCACCACGCGTTCATGTCGGTCGGGACACAACCGCAGGTCCCCGTCACGGCGTCGTCGTCGGACACTTCGCTGTCGTCGTTGTCGATCGCCGCGGCGCAGGGGCCGTCGGTGCGGGTGGCGCACTGGCCGGTGTGGACATTGATGCAGTTGGCGAAGCAGGTGTTGAATACCGTCGTGACACCGTCGCAGCAGATCGGTTCGTACGCGGGGCTGTCGCCGCACCCGCAGTCACCGACGGAGAACACGGCGGTCGGGTCGTCGTCATTCGATTCAGCGGTGTCGGCATCGCTCATACCGGTGCCGTCCGAGGAGGCGCTGTCGGGGTAGGTGGCGCTGTCGGTCGCCAGTTCGTCCTCCGAGCCGTCGCCGTTCATGTAGTCGTCGCTCATCGGGACCGCGTTGTCGGCATCGCTCGCGGCGACCGAGTCGCTGTACATGTCGCCGCTCGGTGAATCGGCCCCTTCGGCGATATCCTCGGCCGGATTCCCTCCCGCCGCGCCCTCGTCGGTGGAGTCCTTTTCGCCGTCGGCGCTTCCCTCGGCCTGCGATAAACTCCGGTCGAGCGATATGACCTGTTCGCAGGATAGGAAGACCGTCGCCGCCAGCAGCGCCGCTATGATCGCGCTGTTAACGCGCATCGCCGTTCTCCAACAGTTCGCGTATCTCGCCGTTCTTATACCCTTCGGGGAAAACGCGCAAGTATTTTTTGCACGAAGGGAACGTCGTCTCACCGGTCTTCACCTCCGCCTTGCAGGCCTTGATGAGCAGTTCTTCGTGGAACACCGTGTCGCCGTCGACGATGTCGTTGTGTGCCTTGAGCACCCTCAGCATGTCGTCGAACCGCCCGTCCCTCTCATGGAGCCGGACGATCTCGAAGAGCGCCTTGTCCTTCTCGGGGCCGCCGGCAAGTTCCTTTTCGAACCAGTCCATGGCCGCCGTCGCGTCCTGTGTCTTGAGGGCGTCGCGACCGTTCCGGAGGAAGGATGTGGCGGCGGGCTGTTCGTCCGCGGCGGTGTCGACCCCCGGCGCCGGTCTGACGGCGCGCGGCTGTTTCGCGGCGACCGTCGCGATCTCTTTCGTTTCGCCGGTGAAGGTATGTGCCATGCCGCCCGAAAGCGCGATCGAATCGTTCGTGCGGCCGTCTATCACCTCGACGAGCCCTTCGGCGACCGTCACGGCGAGTTTCGTCCCGTCGGTGTCGAGCGTGAAGCGGGTGCCGAGCACACGGACGAGGTACCGATCAGCGGTGTGGATGCGGAAATCGTTCCCTTTCTCTATGGATACCTCGACGGTGCCTTTCGCAAGCCGCAACTCCTCGGCGCCGTCGGCGGCCAGCGAGGCGGGGCCCTTCACGAGGATCGTCGCCCGGCCGTGGGCTATCGTCGTGCCGACGGGGAAGAGGCGCGGGGTCGCGCCCAGCGTCGGAGCGATCCGGGGCGCCGGGGCATCGGCGTCGGCGATCTTCTCTTCTTCAACGGTCGCGGGGGCGCCGATCCCGACATAGGCGGCGATGAGTATCAACGCCGCCGCCGCCGCTCCGACCGCGAGTCGTGGCAGGGTGAAGAGCATTGCGAAGAGGCCCGGGCGCGCCTCGTCGAGATGGTCGAAACTGATCCGCGCGATGCGGTCTATCGCCGCGTCATGGTCGGACGATGCAGGGAGCATCGGCTCGTTGCGCAACCGCGCCTCCAGACGGGCGGCGCATTCATCGCAGGCCGCGAGGTGCTCGATGGTCTCCGGCGAGGGTTCGCCCTCCTGCCGACAGATCGCGATGAGTTCGGCGTTGGAGAGGTGTTTCGTGTTCATGACGCTACCCCGTATGCCCTGGTTAACATTTTCGCCATGTCCTTGCGACCGTTCAGGACGCGCGACCAGACCGTCTGGAGGGGGACCTTGAGCATGGCCGCTATCTCGCGGAGGGTGAGCCCCTCCATCTCGAACAGCACGAGCGCCATTCGTTTTTCCGTGCTTATCCTGCCGAGCGTCACGCGGACCTGTTCGCGGCGTTCGGCGCCGAGCAGGGTCGCCGCCGGTGACAGGTCATCCTCGTTCTCGGAAGGGAGGTTGGCGAAGAACTCGGCCGGTTCGGAGACCATATGGGCCTCCTTGTGCCGCTTGATATAGCGATAGGTGGTGTTGGTCGCGATACGGTAGAGGAAGGTCGACAGGGAAGAGTCATGGCGGAAGTTCTTTGCCGATTTTGCGAGTTCGATGAAGATCTCCTGCACGATATCCTCCGTTTCCGATCTCGGCCCGTAGATCCGGCGCACCGTCGCGCTCACCTTACCGTGATAGCGCCGCACCAGTTCCCGCCATGCCCGTTCGTTGCGGGTCAGCGCAGTTCTGAGCAGGGCCTCGTCGCTCATTTCTCCAAGAACCACGGGGTTTGTGTCCGCCACCGTTTTCATGCTCCTTTAGTTTTTCTCCGCCCCTCTATTTATTGAGATATTTTCTGAAACAAGCAAAAAAAGTTTTAGTATTTTGTAATTCCCTGTATTCTATAGGTAAATTCTTCAACTAATGAATTCCTAACGATTTTGCTTGACAATGGCTCTGAAACGGTGTCTATAATGATATCGGCTTCCGCCATCGTGCGCGGAACGTTATTAATTCAGCCTCATCGGAGGATACGATGAACAGTTATGTGAGCGCGGTCCTCAACGACCTCAAGACCCGGTATCACTGGGAGAAGGAGTTCCTGCAGGCCGCTGAAGAGGTGCTCGATTCGCTTACCCCGATCGTCGAGCGCGAACCCAAGTACAAGGCCCACAAGATCCTTGAGCGCATCGTGGAGCCGGAACGCACCATCATGTTCCGCGTCCCGTGGATCGACGACAAGGGCGAGTTCCAGGTCAACCGCGCCTATCGCGTGCAATTCAACAGCGCCATCGGCCCCTACAAGGGCGGCATCCGCTTCCATCCCAATGTGACGCTCTCAACACTCAAGTTCCTCGGCTTCGAACAGATATTCAAGAACTCGCTGACCGGTCTTCCCATGGGCGGCGGTAAGGGCGGTTCCGATTTCAATCCGAACGGCAAGTCCGACGGCGAAGTGATGCGATTCTGCCAGTCGTTCATGACCGAACTCTTCCGCCACATCGGTCCCGACACCGATGTCCCGGCGGGTGACATCGGCGTGGGCGGCCGTGAGGTCGGCTACATGTTCGGCCAGTACAAGCGGCTTGCCAACGAGTTCACCGGCGTCCTGACCGGCAAGGGGATCAAGTGGGGCGGCTCTCTGATCCGTCCCGAGGCGACCGGCTTCGGCGTGGTCTACTTCGCTGAAGAGATGCTCAAGTCAAAGGGCGACTCGATGAAGGGCAAGAAGGTCGCGGTCTCCGGTTTCGGCAATGTGTCGTGGGGCGCGGTCATCAAGGCCAACGACCTCGGCGCGAAGGTCGTCACCATTTCCGGTCCCGACGGCTATGTGTACGATAAGGACGGGGTCAGCGGCGACAAGATCGAGTACATGCTCGAGATGCGCGCCAGCGGCCGCGACAGGGTCGAGGACTACGCGAAGAAGTTCAAGGGAGTCGAGTTCCACGCCGGCAAACGGCCGTGGGAAGTGGCGGTCGATGTGGCGCTTCCCTGCGCCATCCAGAACGAACTGGATGACAAGGACGCCGCGACGCTCGTGAAGAACGGCTGCAAGGTCGTGGTCGAGGGGTCGAACATGTCCTCCACGCTCGATGCGGTGAAACTCTTCGTCGAGAAGAAGATACTCTACGCGCCGGGCAAGGCATCCAACGCCGGCGGCGTCGCGACCAGCGGCCTCGAGATGAGCCAGAACTCGATGCGTCTGGGCTGGCCGCGCGAAGAGGTCGATGCTCGCCTCCGCCAGATCATGGTCGGCATTCATCACTCCTGCGTCACCGCGGCGAAGGAATACGGCTTCGAGGGCAACTATGTGGTCGGTGCGAACATCGCCGGCTTCAAGAAGGTCGCCGACGCGATGGTCGAACAGGGTCTCGTGTGAAAATCCAAATGTAGGGGCGCGCCAACGGCACGCCCTCTTCTTCCGACATCCTTTTTATTCAGGGCGTCCCGGATGGGAACGCCCCTACAATTCGGTTTCACCTTTTCCTTGCAACTAACTGTCATCCTGATAAAATGAGGCGTCCTGCGAAAAGGGGGTGGCGCACTTTCTTCGATAAAAGGTTCCTTTTTCTTACACTAAAGGGGCGTCTTTGCTGGAGTGAGCCATGCACGCGATCCTGTTCCTGACCCGTGAGTGTACACTGAAATGTTCCTACTGCTATGTCGAAAAACATGAGAAGTCTCATATGCCTATAGAGGTGGCGCTCAAGGCGGCCGACCTCGTCCTGGAGAAGTCGCAGGAGGAGAAAAAGGGGCGCATCAGTTTCTTCGGCGGCGAACCGTTCATCCGGTTCGATGTCATGCGCGAAGTGACCGACTACGCCGAAAAGAAGGCGAAGAAACTGGGCATCGCGCTCAAACTCCATGTCGCCACCAACGGCACCCTCATCACCCCCGAGATCATCGACTGGATCGCGAAGAAGAAACTGACGGTCGAGTTGTCGCTCGACGGTGTCCCGGCGGCGCAGGACGCGAACCGCCCGTTCAATGACGGCCGGGGCAGTTACGCGGCGGTCGTGAGGCACCTGCCGACGCTCTACAAGAAGGCGAAACATCTGGTCGCGGTGGCGGTCGTCTCACCCGCGACGGCGCATCGGCTCTACGATTCGACGCTCCATGTCATGGACGACCTCGGCATCCGCAACTTCGTCCCGGTGGTCGATTACACCGCGCAGTGGGACGAGTCGGGGCTCTATACCTTAAAAGAGCAGTACGAGAAACTGGCCGAGTGGTATCTGGAACGGTCGCGGAAGCGCAAAAAGGAGCTCTTCTACTATTCGCTTTTCGACGCCCATATCGCGGCCCACATCAAGGGCGGTTTCCGCCCCGGAGATTTCTGCGATGTGGGGCGCAACATCTTCGCGGTGGCCGAGGACGGCCGGATATTCCCCTGCGTCCGGTTCGCGGGCAAGCCGGAGCGGGCGGCGAACTATGTCATGGGCCATGTCGACACCGGCTTCATCATGAAGAAATGCCACGAGATCGCGGCCGAGAACCTGAAACCGCGCAAAAGTTGTCAGGGCTGTTCGCTCGACGGCCGCTGTTTCACCTACTGCCCGTGCCTCAACTGGGACACCACCGGCGAGATGACCACCGTGCCGGGAGTGCTCTGCGCCAACGAATCGATGCTGATACCGATAGCCGACCGGCTGGCGCGCGAACTCATCGCCGAGGAGAACCCGGTCTTCATGCGGAAGCATTATAAGAAGGAAATAGAACCGATAGACATCGTGTGAGGTGACGCCATGGACGCGAACTTTCAGGTGCGCAGGGTGACGGGATACGACCCCGGCTATCCGGTGGGACGCCGCCGTCCGGGACGGTTGGAGGCGCGGCCGCTTCGGTTCCTCTTCCTCGTGGTGGGATTCCTCTTCTTCTTCGTTGGGTTCGGCTGCGATAATGCGATCAAGACCACCGGCGTACAGGTGGCCGACGACGATACGGTGACGACCGAGAACACCGTACCCGACGGCGACGACCTGCAGGGGGTGACCGATCCCGATTTTCCGCTCGACGATGCGGTTCCCGACTATTATGACAATCAGCC
>JAKQHE010000067.1 GCA_029573155.1 bacterium | reverse complement strand
TCCCCCCCCCCCCCCCCAAATGAGCCCCCGGTCCTCGGGGGCTTTTTTTTGAGTTACAGGAGTCCCGCATTACGGAAACTGAAGTGGGTATCACCCGCCACGATGATGTGATCGAGCAGACGTATCGAAACGGTGTCGAGTGCCCGGACGATGGCGCGGGTGAGCACCGTATCGGCGTCACTCGGCGTCGAGACCCCGTTCGGATGGTTGTGCGCAAGCACTATCGCCGCGGCGCCGCGACGCAACGCCGATTCAACGACCCGGCGCGGATAAAGCGCCGCACGATCGACCGTCCCTTCGGCAAGCGTTTCGACCCCTTCGCGGATCAATCGGTATCCAGCGTCGAGATAGGCGACCTGCACCGCCTCGTGCCGCAGACCGCCGATCCGCATCCGCCAGAAATCGACGAGTTTCCCCACGTCGCCGAGGAAGGGGGCCGACTCACCCTCTTTGCGGAGATAGAGCGCCGCGGTCTCCCGGACTATCTTGAGGGCGACCGGCGCCACTTCGCCGATACCGGGCACCGCGCGGACATCTTCGATCGAAGCGTCGAGCAGACCGCGCAGGCCGCCGAACCGCCGGACAAGTTCCTTAGCCGCCGGCTTGACATCGCGCCGCGGTATCGCGAGCGTGAGCAACAGTTCGACTATCTCATGTTCGGAGAATCCTTCGAGCCCCGTTCTCAAGAAACGGTCCCGCAGGCGTTGCCGGTGTCCAACACCGTTATGTCCCTTTTTATCCATGCACCACCCCGTCGTCCGGTCGCGCCATGCTAGCGGGGGAGCACTCCTCTGTCAAAAAATCTCGACCTGTCGCATTCCGTCGCTATAATGCCATCGAACACCGGAGGCACCTGTGATACGATTCACCGTGGAAAAGCGTGACGGCCACTCTCGCGCCGGCATCATCGAGACGCCGCATGGCGCGGTGCCGACCCCCACCTTCATGCCGGTCGGCACCAAGGGTTCCGTCAAGGGAGTGCTCCCACAGCAACTCCGTGAGGCCGGCGTCGGCATCGTGCTCGGCAACACCTACCACCTCTTCCTGCGCCCGGGACACGAACTCGTTCGCGAGACCTTCGGCTCGCTTCATCGCATGATCGGCTGGGACGGCCCGATACTCACCGATTCTGGCGGCTTTCAGGTGTTCAGTCTCGGACCTCTCCGGAAGATAACCGAGGAGGGGGTCGAGTTCCGTTCGCACCTCGACGGCTCGAAACAATTCCTCTCGCCCGAACGCTCCGTCGAGATACAGGAGGCGCTCGGCGCCGACATCATGATGGCGTTCGACGAATGTCCGGCGCTCCCCTGCTCCGACAACGAGATGCTCGCCAGCATGGAGCGGACGACCCGCTGGGAGAGACGTTGTCTCGAGGCCCGAAAAGGCGACGCGGCGCTTTTCGGCATCGTGCAGGGTGGCGTTTCCGAGGCACTGCGCCGCAAGCATCTCGCCGAGATCACCGCTCTCGACTTCGATGGCTATGCACTCGGCGGGCTGTCGGTCGGCGAGGCGAAAGAGGACATGTACCGCACCGTCGCCGCAATAGCCCCGGTCATGCCCGACGACCGGCCGCGCTATCTCATGGGGGTCGGCACGCCGCGCGACCTCGTTGCCGCGATACTTTCGGGCATCGACATGTTCGACTGCGTGATGCCGACCCGCAACGCCCGCAACGGCCAACTCTTCACGCGCGGCGGTACGGTGAACATCAAGAACAAGGAGTTCGAGCGGGACACCCGTCCCATCGACGAACGATGCACCTGTCTTACCTGCCGGTCGTTCACGCGGGCCTACCTCAATCATCTCTACAAGAACGGCGAGATACTCGCCGCGGTCCTCAACTCGATACACAACATCCACTACTACCTCGACCTGACCGCGACGATGCGACGACTCATCCTCGAAGGACGCGCCGTGGAAGGTTTCGCGCTCGTGGCGACCTACGACCGATAGCCGAAAAATTGCAATACCCCCCCGCCCCGTATATAGTGGGCCGTTCTGCAGGAGGGGGGGGCACCCGTGTCGATCCAACAAGAGACCCGGCGCT
>JAKQHE010000058.1 GCA_029573155.1 bacterium | reverse complement strand
CCCGACACGGCGGATGTGCAGCCCGACCCGGATGTGGTCGATGACTGGATACCCGACACGACCGATGTGCAGCCTGACCCCGATACGGTTGATATCGACAACGCCGAGGCCGATATCCTTCCCGATGTCGATACCGCTGATGCGGATTATTTCGAGGACGATGTGGTCCCTGATAATGACAGCGCCGGTCCGTGTGGATCGATCCGTCTGGACGGCTCGACCGGCTATGTCGAAGTGGCGCACAACGCCCTGCTCGACCTGGCCGGCAACTGGACCATCGAAGCGTGGGTGAATCAGGACAGCGACACCGATCAAGCGGCGATCATCCGCAAGGGGGGCACGACGAGTTACCCCGCCTATTATCTGTACGGTGCCAATTACGGTGTTCCCTACGGCGGATACTACTACAGCGCCGGTTCTTTTTATTCTGCCTCCGGCGTAACGGAACCGGCGAACGGAGATTGGTACCATGTCGCGCTCGTCAAGAATGGGACCGCGCTCACTATCTTCGTCGACGGGGAGCCGAGTGCCGCGACGACCGCCGCCAGCGCTTCGTACGCGAATAGCGAGAACCTTTTCTTCGGTTCGCGTCGGTCGAGTACGCCGAGTTATTTTGACGGCCTTATCGACGAGATACGGATATCGAATGTGGCGCGGTACAATTCCTCCTTCACGCCGCAGCAACGATTCGCGAGCGATGGCAACACCATCGGTCTGTGGCATTTCGAAGAGGGCGCGAACAACATCGCCTATAATTCGGCGGGCGATACGCTCGACGGTCTGCTTGTCGGCGGGGTAGAATGGGAAAATGCCTGCGCGGCGGCGGGACCGATCATCCAACCCGACGACGATGTGGTGCCTGATGAGGACACCGCAGGGGCGGTCATCGACACGGTCGGCAGTACCGAACCCATGACCGGCGGCACGAGTCGCATGCGTGGCAATTTCTATTCTTGCGACACCGACCGGACGCTGACCGAGATAGAGGTGTATCTCACCTACACCGGTACACCGACGATCTATTTCGAGGTCTACGAATCGACCACGCTTGACGGCACCTACTACCCACTCGAAAGCGTGACTGCGACCCCTAGCATGTCCGGTGGTGCTTTCTACTCATCAGGCGACCTTTCGGTCCCCTTGACCGCCGGGAATTATTACTATGTCGGCGTGCGCTGGGGCTCATCCTACAGCGTCGGTTATGCGGCCGATACCGCCCCCGCCGTTGGCGATTATCCTACTGCCTTCGGTACATGGGAGGACGGGATGCTTGATGACGGTGTTACCAGCGCCCCCGCCAGTTTTCTCTATGATGATGTTTCCTATGGCTATGCTTACTATCAGCGGCTGACGACGCAGTAAGACGGAGCGGATCATGGAAGTCAAACGCGCCCCCATCGACCTCAAGAAATTCGTCGTGCCGTCGGTGCGTCTCGAGACCATCCCGGTGCCACCCGACCGCAAGGAGAAGAAACTGCCCCCGTTGCCGCTCGACCTTGACTTCAATGTCTTTGCGGTGCCTAACGAGCCGCAACTGTTGCGAATAGTGGTGCGGATACTCGCCAACGGTCAGGGGAAACTGCCCGGCTACCGGTTCGAGATCGTCGCCGAGGGACTGTTCGAGTTCGCGACCGGGCCATCGGCAACTGGTGGAGAGAAACGCGAAGAGACCGTTTTTTTCGCGCTCCCGCTCCTCATCCACTCGACGCGGGCATACCTGCTGAATCTCACGGCGGCAGGCCCCTATGGTCCCTTCGCGCTTCCGATGCCCGATGTGAAGGATCTTCTCGAGAAGAAACGGGCGGCCGAAGCCGCCACCAAGGCGAAGGATTCTTCGGCCTGACCTCGAGATACCGCTTGCATTCTCGCACGAAAGTGTTATACTGAAATCGGATTCGATTGAGGACCCCTCCGCTCTTTGCCACTCGATGGTATGGATCTCCGCGCTCGCCGCCCTCGTCCGTCAGGACCAACGGTGGTTCCTTCTCAGCGTTTGGATGGCTACTCCACGGTAAGAATCTGCTCCTGTTCCGACACTCCGACTCCTCGAGAAAAGCGCGGTCTTTACTCACTGGTGAGAAGGAGGAGGTCATGTGCCGTCATCTTGTTGGGATCAGCGTGACACGGACACTGGCGAGGATGTTCCTCGTCGTTGTCCTGTGTGCAATTCCTCTCCGATCAGTGTCGTCGGGCGAGGTGAGGACCTTCGTGTTGAACGATGCGGTCCGGTTCTACGCGGCCGGCGAGTATCCGCAGGCGCTCGCCGAGATCGAGAAGGTCAAAAAACTGCTGGAAGGCACCTCGATGGCCGACGAGGCGGTGTTGCTACGCGCGCAGATCGTCGCCTTCAGCAAGACGCTTGAAAAGGTCCATGAGGCAGTGCGCGCCGGAGAGGGCGAGTGCCTGTTGCGGACTCTCGCGAACGCCGATACGCTCGACGTCATTATCGCGCCGCGAGGAAGCGTCTGGCGGAGCCAAAGCAAGACCATCCGTGCGTGGGGCTATTACCTGTCGGCGGTCCGTGCGGAAAAACGGGGACGCTACGGTGAGGCCGACGGGTGGTACCAGAAGTGCTTTGCCGAGGACCCCGACCGGATGGAATGCGCCGTCTGGATGCTCGAAAAGCCGAAACTGGTGCAAAAACTCTTCCTGAAGGCGCAACTCTATCAGGACTATGATCCGGGGCGCGCGTCAGAACTGTACCGCGACATCTGCCGGATGACCGAACTGACCGATGAGTTCAACAAAAAGGCGCAGAAGGCGCTCGCGATCTCTGAAGAACGCAGGTGACACGCCCCGTTGACCCGGTCCCACGGATTCTTTGACAGTCCACGCTCGACAGGTACAATGCCGAATCATGCATTCGGAAGAACATGGTGAGGTATGCGACTCTACCTTGCTCCCATGGCGGAGATAAGCACCGCCGCCTTTCGTGAGATATGCTACCGGAACGGTGCCGATGTCTGCTACAGCGAGATGATATCGGCAAAGGCGGTGATGTTCAACAATAAGAAGACCATCAAGATGGCAATGATCCGTCCCGAGGAGCCGCGGACCTTCGTCCAGATCTTCGGGTCGGATCCCGACGATATCGCCGGCGCGATACGGCGCATAGAGGAATTGTGCCCGCCGTACGGATTCGATATCAACATGGGCTGTCCGATGAAGAAGGTCATCAAGGGGCGTAACGGCGCCTTCCTGATGACCGATCCCGACAAGGTGCGGCGTGTCGTCCGGGCCGCGCGGGCGGCGACGAAAAAACCGCTTTCGGTGAAGATACGCAAGGGCTACATCCACGAGAACGGGTCGGAGGTGGCGGCCATCATCGAGGAGGAGGGCGCCGACCTGCTCGTAATCCATCCGCGTCTCAAGACGCAGATGTTCCTCCCCGGCACCTGTGACCCCGATTTTTCGATCCGGATCGCGGTCGAGCGGAAGATACCGGTCATCCATTCGGGCGATATCACCGGCCCGAAGGATATCGAACGGTTCGCCGATTCGCGGGTGGCCGGCGTCATGATAGGCCGCGGGACCTTCGGTCGTCCATGGATATTCGATGAGATACGGCATGGCGTCGCGAAGGATGCGGAGGAAAGAAAAGCCATCATGAAATTGCATTTCAACGCCATTCGGATATACTCGCGGCAGTTATCCGAGAAGGCGATGATGAGCGAGATCAAGAAAAACGCGGTGTGGTATTCGCGCGGGTACGAAGGTGCCGCCGAGTTCCGCAACCGTGTCTACCAGACCGCGTGGGCGGAATCGGATCTGATGCGATTCGTCGGAGATTTCTTCGGGATGGGTCTCGTATGATAGCCGGCATCAGTCACGCCACCGAGGCGATGCGTCGCTTCGTCACCAAGGTCCAGCCCGGCAAGTCGATACTCATCGGCGGTGAACCGGGTGTCGGCAAATACCATCTCGCCCGCAAGATCGTGAACACCTACTACAAGAACGACGGCATCCGTTCGCGGTACGCCCGCATCGTGAAGGCCGAGTTCGGTCTGCCCGATCCCCTGACCGACGAGGTGGTGCTCGTCGAGGATATCGCGCAGTTCGAGGAACTTTCGACCCGCATCCCGCAGGCGCTCTGGATACCGCCGCTCAGAGAACGGCTGGAGGACATCCCGCCGCTCCTCGAATGTTTCGTTACCCGGAGCGATGACTACGATTTCTGGTGTCTTCCCGAGAACCTCTCGCACCTGCTCGCCTACTGGTGGCCTTACAATGTCGCGGAACTGCGGCGCGTGGTCACGACCAGGGAAGGGCGCGACAACCTCCCGCACGCGCGGACGCGAGAGATCCTCTCCCACCTGCCGGCCAATCAACTCATTTCGATGAAGATGGAGAGTTTCTGGGAGAACATCGGCAAGAACGCCCGCCCGGGCAAGTTCTTCCAACTTTTCCTCGATTCGGTGGAGCGGGAATTCATCAAGACCGCTCTGTCTCGCTGCGAATGGTCGGTCGGTGAGACGGCGCGTCTTCTCGATATGCATCGCAATACCCTGAATCAGAAGATGCGCAAATTCCGCATCGTTAAGAAAAAGTGACACGCCGGTCGGTATACCCCATCATCGGCGCCGTGCCGGAAGATCCGGAAGATATCCTGAATGTTCTGAGACCGTCCTTACTGCAACTGCGCATGAAGGGCGCGATCGACGAGGATGTCGTGGCCGTGGCGCTTTCGATACGGGAGAGCATCCGCAGGTCCGGTGCCGGCACCCGGCTGGTGGTGAACGATCGCCCCGATATCGCCGCGCGTTGCGGTGCGCCGGTGGTGCATGTCGGTGACGAGGATATGTCGCCGTCGCAGGTCCGGCGCCGATACCCGGATCTCGCGATCGGCTGGTCGGCCCATACGCTCGACGACATCGAACGCGCCAACTCCTTCGATCTCCTCTATGTCGCCTTCGGTCCCGTGTTCCCCAGCGCCACCAAGGTCACCGGCCGGGCGCCGGTCCTCGCACTGGCGCCGGAGGCGCTCCGTCTTTCGCGTCATCCGTTGGTCTTCATAGGGGGTATCGCTCCGGCCAACATAGAACAGTTGCCCTTCCGCCACGACACGCAGGCGGCGGTCATCGGTGCGCTTCAGGATTTTGTTGAGTGGTATCGCCATGGCTGAACAGGGGCGCCGTTTCACCATTTTGGCCGTCGATGATTCCGAGATGTCGCTTGCACACCTGCGGAACCTGCTCTCCAAGGATGGCTATGTCGTGGCGACGGCTTCCGGTGGCGAAGAGGCGCTCGCCTTCGTCGAACAGCGGGTGCCTGACCTGATACTTCTCGACATCGTCATGCCGCGGGTGAGCGGATTCGATGTGATACGAAAACTCAAGACGATGCCCCGTACCGCGCAGGCGCCGGTCATATTCCTGACCAGCAATGAGGACGAAGGGTCGAAGATGACCGCTTTCTCGCTCGGGGCGGTCGATTATGTCGTCAAGCCGTTCAATCCGCAGGAGGTCAGGGCCCGGGTGCGCGTCCACCTGAAGATCGCCGTCGCCCTGCAGGAGGCGGTGGAATCTCAGGCGGATAAGATCCGGCAGATACAGGAAGCGCAACGGTCGCTCTTTATCCGGCCGGAGGATCTGCGTGAGGCGCGTTTTTCGGTCTACTGCCGGTCGGTCGTCGAGGCGGGAGGGGATTTTTACGATATCGTCGATCCGGCGGAGGGTATATTCTCCTATCTGGTCGCCGATGTCTCGGGACACGATATCGCCACCAGTTACATTCACCCGGCGCTCAAGGCGTTGTTCCGGCAGAACAGTTCGCCGCTCCATACGCTCGCCGAAACGGCGACCATGATGAATAAGGTGCTTGAGAGGATACTGCCACCCGAGCGCTATCTTTCGGCTTTTTTTCTGTCGGTCAACCGTAACGCCGGCAGGGTGTCGTGGATAGCGGCCGGTCACCCCCCGGCGCTCTTCATCCCGGTCGAGGGAGAACCCTTCTTCCTCGAGGGGGAGGATGAACTCATCGGCGTCAACGGGGCCTCGCTGTATCATATGAACGAACGACCGGTCCGCGAGGGGGATCGCATTATCCTGTACACGGACGGGCTGGTCGAGTGCGGGACGGGAACATCGGTCTGGGGGGCCGAATACCGGGCACTTCTGCAGTTCGCGCCGGGTCTGCGGGACATACCCATCGGCGAGGTGCCGCGACTTCTTGTCGAACGCTCGGTGCCTGATGTCGAAAAAGCCGATGACGACATCATAGTTCTATGCGTGGATGTTTGAAGAAAAGTGGTGGAGCTGACCGGGATCGAACCGGTGGCCTCTAGAGTGCGATTCTAGCGCGCTCCCAACTGCGCTACAGCCCCGACCGGCCCCTTTTATAGCGACAAAAGAGGATTTGTCAAACATTCTTGGCGACCGTCATTTTTTTTGACATCATCCCGCCTTTTGTATATGGTGGGGCGCGTATTTAATTGAGAACGCGCGTGTTCTTCCAACAGAAGGAGGCTTCCTTGAGAAATGCGGGTCGCTGGTTCATCGCGCTGTCGGTCATGCTCATTTCCGGCATGCTTTGCGCGAAATCGCTCTCGATCTTCCCTACGGCATGGAAAAAGGCGGGTGACCGTTCGTTCGCCGAAAGCCTTGATGAGAATTTCCTGCTCATGCTCGAGAAGGTGAAGGGTGTCGATGCCTCGGGTGCGGATGCGCTTTCGAGCGACATAAAGAAACAGGTGAAGAAGTGCGGCGGCAAGATCGCCTGCATAGAACGGGCGGCAAAGGCGCAGACCGACGCCGATCTCGCGGCCATCCTTGCCTACGGTGGCGGCCGCATAGAAGTGACGATCTTCAATAAAAAGGGCAAGAAGGTCGGTGAAAGCGCCGTCGATGTCGCTGAAGACGATGAGCCCGAGGATGTCGTCGGCGGATTATTGGGGTCCATCAACAAACTGCTCTCCAAGGTGCAGGACGATACCGACGACGGCGGCTCGTCATCGTCCTCGACGGATGAGGAGGACTCTTCCTCCGCTTCTTCTGGGCCGGCCAAGAGCCTTTCGGCCAGCGAGAAGAAAGAGGTCCGTCGTAAAGGGTTCAAGGCCTATCAGGGTGCGGACTATAAGGGCGCGGTCTCCTCTTTCCGTACCGCCGACGACACGGAACTCGCCGACATGACCGAGGACATAAACAAGTTGCTGGGCAAGGCGAAAGATGCGGTGCAGTCGCAGGATTGGGCGGCTGCGCTGGACAACCTTGACCGGGCCGGTGAAAAGGACGATCAGGTCCGCGCCGCCGGCTATAAGGCGATCGTCTATACCAAGGAGAGTTCGGAACGCTGGAAATATTCCGATACCGCCGGTGACGACACCTCGTCGTTCAAGAAGTTCTACAACGAATTCAAGGGAGAGATAGCGGCCCACAAACAGTGGCGGGAAGAACAGTTGCGGAAACTCGAGGAGGAGTTGGGGACCCTTGCCAAACTCAAGGACACCATCACCCGCAAGTTCGAGTCGGACGAGAAGGATTTTCGCCGCAAGGAGAAGGAGTACGAAGAAAAGAACGCCGCCGACATACAGGCCGCCCGCAAAGACCTTGAAGGGGGGCTCGACGAGAAGTACGAGAAGAAGATACAGGCGCTTGATAAGAAACTGAACAAGAAAAGCGAAGAGTACGGCAACGACAAGGGCTACGAAGAGACCTACCGTGAGGCCATAGACAAAGAGGTCCGCGCGGTGGAAAAGAAATACGAGGCCATGCGCAAAGCGTCGGAAAAAGAAAAGGAGACACTGCTCAAGGGGCAGGAGAAAGAGGCGCGCCGGCTCGAAAAGGAGACCGAGAAGCAGATGGCCGACCTTGAGAAAAGAGGCAAGGAGATAGAGAAGCAGATCGAGGCGCTGAACAAGGAGATCGTCAAGGACAGTGAGAAATTCGACCGCGCCGAAGGCAAACTGCAGGAAGAACGCGACAAGGGCATGGGGAAGGATGAGGCGCAGGACCGCAAAGACATGGAGGCGCTCGAAAAGGAGACCCAGAAGAAGATAGACGATCTCAATAATCAGATGGCCGATCTCGACAAGAACGAAGAGGCCGAATCGAAGGCGCTTGAAAAGGTCCAGCAGGAACTCGACCAGTTCCTTGAAAAGCAGGAACAGCGCCTTTCGAAGATACAGGAAAAGGCCGATAAGGAGCGTGAAAAGATAGACCGCGAGGCCGACGAGAAGCGCCGCAAGGCCGAGGAGACGGCCGACAAGGAGTTCGAGTCGAAAGCGCAGAAACTCCAGAAGGATGTCGAGGCGGTCGAGGCGGATATGCGGAAGTTCGAGGAGAAATACAACAACTACGAGAAGAAGACCGACTACAAGGACCTGCAGAAGAAATTGGCGTCCGCCAACAAGACCCTGCAGAATTTCGAGAAGAGCAGGGAGTCGTTCATAAAGGCGAAGACCGACCCGGTCGAAAAGGAGATAGCATCGCTGAACAAAAGCCTCGACACCTCCTTCAAGGAAACGAAGGGGAAGATCGACAAGGAGACATCGGAGTTCAAGGCCAAGAAAGATGGTGAGCGGAAGGGGATAGAAAAGAAGATAGCCGCCATCCAGAAACAGAAGAAGGACTTCCAGAAAAAATTCGACTCCATGCAGAAAGCGGTCATGGCCGACCGCGATAAGAAGGTGAAACAGATAGAAGGGCGCCAGAAGGCCCGCGACGACCAGTGGGCGGCCGAGGGGAAAAAGCGGCGCGCCGCGTTCGAGGCCGAACTCGACAAGAAGAAGAAGCAACTTGCCGCGCTCGAAAAGCAGATGAGCGACGGAGCGAAGCAGTCCGATAAACTGCGCGAGGGGTTGGGCAAGAAGATAGAACAACTCAAGATCGACGCCGAGAAAAAGGTCCGCAAGATCGAAGAGGATTCGGTCAAGAAGGCCCAGCAGATGGATGTGCAGCAGGAAAAGGATCGACAGTCCGTCTACGCCAGATACGAGGGGCTCTACAAGCAAGACCGCGCCAAGATCGAGAAGGAGATGAAGGATATCGAGGCCGAGATGAAGCGGCTGGTGAAAGAACGCGACGGCGAGCAGGTCCGGCTGAAGACGACGATAGAGAAACTCGAAAAGGATATCGTCGAGAAACGCGACCAGTGGGAAAAGGCGGCGAAGGGCCGGCAGGCGAGTTTCGAAGGAGAACTTGCCAAGGCGGGCGCTCGCGAAGCGGCCGCGAAGAAAGAATATGACAAGCGGAAGAGCCAGATAGAGCGCGATTTCCTTGCGCGTCTCGACGGGACCGCCAAAAAGGTCGTCGACAAGTCGGCGAACTCATCGAAGAAGGAGTACGACATCGAACGGAACCGCGATGTCGAGTCGACCGCCGTGACCAAGGAGATCAATAATCTGCGCATCGCGGTGTATGTGGAGCGCGCCAAGGGCAAGATGACCGACGGTGACTTCAAGGAGGCGCGGAAACTCCTGTATAAGGCGCTGTACTATGATCGGGAGAATGCGCAGTTGAAAGCCGCATTCGCCGAGATGAGCAAGTCGGTCGCGGCGATGTTCGCCGACGCGAGCCGCCTGATGACCGACGATCCCGATCAGGCGAAGAGCATCCTGCGGAAACTCACCAAGAACCTGCCCGCCAGCGACGCATACTTCATCAAGGCGAAGTTCCTGCTGCTCGATGAAGAATAGCGTTCTTCCCCGCGGGGTCCTTCCTGTGCTCCGGATACTCCTGCTGTGTGTTATGGTGTCAATGGGCGGTTGTATCGCATTCAAAAAAGATGTCGACCTTGCCAAGGCCGAATGCCTTGCCGAGAACTCGGCGAAACAGAAGGTCATGGAGGAGCGGTTACGCGCCGATATCGCCGCGTTGACCGATCGCCTGCGGAAGGTGGAAGAGAAACTGAATCTAGAGAAGACCGTGCAGGAGAACAAGATAAACCTTTCGTTCTCGACCCTCGACGAGTTGAAAGGGACCATCCGGGACATCAGCAACCGTATCGACGCGATAGATGTCGGGGCGAACCGTTCGACGGCCGATCTCGCCGCAACGGTTAAGCGCGTGGCCGAACAGAGTGATGCGCTCGCCAAGGAGGTGGCGCTCCTTAAGGCCGAATGGGAGGACCAGCGCCCGGTCGAGCATGTCACGATCGATAAGGGCGGTCGGGTCCGTCTTCCCGAGGACGCTGAACGCGCTTTCAACGAACTCGCCAAGATGAGCACCGATGCCGCGTTGGCGGTCGCGGTGCGTGACGGGTGGGCCACCTACCTGCGGAAGTTCCCGGGCCGCCATGACTGCGAAGCGGTCTTTTTCACCGGCGAGACGTATGTCGCGGAGAAGTCGTGGAATCTCGCCATAGAGCAGTTCCGCCGCATCGATACCGATCATAAGGGCTGTCCCAAGCACGAACTGAGTTATATCCGCGTGGCGCAGGCACTGCTCGTTCTGAACAAAAAGGACTATGCCCGGAAGGTCGTGCTGGGGATGCGCGAGATATTCCCGACCACCGAATACCCCAAGCAGGTGGCCGAACTCGAAAAAAAGTTGGGTCTGCCGTCGAGGGATGCGAAGAAAGGCGATAAGAAAGAGAAACAGCAGGAAAAAAAGAAATGAGACCAAAGCCCCTCTTGCTCGTAGCCGCCGTACTCCTTGCCCTCGCAACGGGGGCGGGGTGCGCCGCGCAGATAGACCGCGAGGTACCGCCCGAGGATGCGATCTTTTCTGTGAGTGACATGAAACTCCTTGACGGCGGCCGCTACCTGTTACTTCTTTCGAGCAACTTCGATCGTGCCTACGATTATGGCCGTGTCTCGGTGTACGACCTCGAACAAAGGAAGGTCGTATCCTCCCTGCTCGTGGGATCTCTCGGCGGCCGCATGATGCTGGTCGATCAGGAGACACGACTGTACGTGTCGACCCGAGAGGAGAACCGCATACACCGTATCGCCCTGATGCGCGATCCGCAGGGACTCCCGTGGTTGGTGTACGATGGTGACGGTACGCTTGACGGCGCTTCGCGGGGAACGCGAAAGGAGCCGTACGCGATGGCGACCGCCGAGGACGACAGCATCCTGCTGGTCAGCCACCTGCGTGGTGGCGAGGTGATGGCCTTTCTTCGCGGTGAGGGCATGGAAGGGGACATGGAGGCGGGGATCTTCGATACCGATCCGGGGGTCACCGACATCATTCTCGACGATCTGCACCGGGTCTTTCTGACGGTCCACAGATCGGCGGGGTTCATTGGCGTCCTGCGCCTGACCGCGCGGGATGATCTGTCGGTCTCGCTTGCGCTTTCGCGGCTGCCCTTGCCGTTGCCGTCGGTGGGGGTCGACATCCGCGACATCACCGCCTCGCTCGTCGAACCGTCGGTCTATTACCTGACCTACCGGAACCGTGACGCGGATACCGGCACGGAAACGCCGATGGTCCTTAAGACGGAACTGGTCGGTACGGAGGGAGGTTTTGCGCTGGAGCACCGGTGGTCCACGGCGCTTGCCGGTGAATTGGGGGAATCGGCGCTCGTTCCCTGCGGAGACGGCGGTGAGTACCTCTTCACCGCTTCGCCGAGTGGCGGGAGCGTCAGCGTGATCGAAGCGACGAGCGGCACGGTCGTCGGGAAGGTCTCGCTTGACGATTGTTCGCCCTATCAGCTGTTCTCCCGGGTGGATGACCCGAAAAAACGGCTGTTCGTCGGCTGTTTCTCGCAGAGCAGGGTGGCGGTATTGAAGGCCGATTGTGCCGCCGATGACTTCATGACGATCAGTGAGACGATACCATGAGATACTACCTTTTTTTGTTCCTTCTGCCCGTGTTCTGGTCGCTCGTTTCCTGCGACAGTGAACCGGAGAAGCGTTATCTTAAGATGCCGGTCGAGGCGCGGGTCGTTCAGAAGACCCTGACCTGTCTGGACGGTTCTTCCGGCTATGTGGCGCTGGTGACCGACAACACCGACAAGGGAGGACGGTTGAAACTCCTGAACGGATGCACCGGCATGGTCGACGAGGAGTTCTCGGACGGTTCTGAAGGGGACGGAGGAGGGTTGTCGGTCGGTGCGGTGACCGCCGGTTTCGACCTGCTGGATCGGGGGGATGGTATCATCGCCGCCGTCGCGATCCCGGCGGAACGGGTGCTCATGATGAAACGCATCCTGCCCGGCTTCGTCTACGCGCAGAGCGAAGAGGAATCGATCCCCCTCGCCATCATGCCGCGTGTCGTGCATGCGGTTGCCGGTTTCTTCCTCGTGTACGGTGACGCCGGTCCTGACGATGGCTGGGTGCTTGTCGACGCGGAGGGAACGGTGTTCCCGCAGTCGCTGACGACCCGGTTCTCCGATATCGCCTGCAACGGACTCTATTGCCTCGCGTTGGAACCGGAAGGGGGCGTGCCCTATCTTATCGAGGTCCAACTGGTCGCCGCCGAGCCGCATCTTACCGCTTCGGCGACCCAACTACCGATCGCCATCCGGTCGTTGGCCCCGCTTTCCGGGGTGTCCGCGATCGACGGGGAGCGTTTCGCGCTCTGGAACCGGACCGTCCTGACCGTTGTGGGGGGCGAGACCCCGCAGGTGCAAGGCGGTTTCGGTATCCATGGCGACATCCGGATCACCGCGGTCGCGGCGGCGCATTACATAGCGGACCGTCCGTATCATGCCCTTTCGGATGCCTCTTCCTCCCAGCGCCGGGTCATTTTCGAGGTCGAGCCCGACGAGGACAGCCTCTTCGAACCGACCGACTCGCTGGTCGAGACGGATGATGCCGACATCGTTCAGGACGCGACCCCCGATGCGGATCAGGCGATCGCCTCGACGGACGAAAATATCCACGATCCCCGCGAAGCCGACGCGATATGGCTGGCCACCGCTACCGGCCGCGTATTGTCCTTCGACCTGACGGCCAGCGGCTGGATGTATGACCCGCCCGAAGAGGGGGAGAGTATCCTTCCCATCCTCTCTTACGCCGGCGCCACGATACCGGAGGATGGCGATTCCTCGGTGGATAACATGCCGCAGATAACCCGCATCGCGGCGATACGAGGCCTGCCGTTCACCGTTTCGTATGACATGGCCTACGAGGCGCTGTACGAAGCATCCTCATCGGCGGGCGGGGTGTGGGACCCGGAACAGGGGCGTTTTTCGGATGAGCGGGCCTCCTTCGACCGTATCGTCACCGGCGACCCGACCGGGTATGCCGTTCTCCTGACCGGCCCCCGAAGCGGCGCGGGATGCCTTATCCCTCCGCAGGAAGCGGTGACGCTGACGGTGCGGGAACTGGTGGATGACCATGTGCTCGAGGTGGATGCGGGAAAATGGGAAGATGATCTCGCCTCCTGTTACGAGGGGACCATCGCCTACGGCATATTCCCGAAGGACCGGTACCTGGTACGCATGGTCGGCCCGTACGGGACCTTGGTCGAACGGTCGGCGCGCGAGATGCCCGCTGATTGGGATCCTATGCTTTCCCGGGAGGTGTCCTACCGCGACGAGTTCCTCGATATCGTCATAAAGCGTCGGACGGACAAGGTCCGGACCGCGCGCGGGCTTTCCTTTTCCTTCACGGTCTCACCCTCCATCTCCTTTTTCGGCCCGCGGTCGGGCGAATCGATCAAGGGGATGGCGGCGCTCCCGAACGGGCACATGTTGCTTTTTGCGCCGCTGACCGCGAGCATATTCGAGTACAGCCCGGTATTCGAGGAAACGATCGTCACCTATCGATAGCGCATCAAGGAGAGAAAGATGTCGTACCCGAGAACCATCCTCGCCTTCCTTATCGTTCTCTTGGGCGTCCTCCCTGTCGCCGAACTGTCGGCGCAGAGCGATGACCTGTTCCTGAATTTCGAGGCGCTTAAGAGTTTTAAAGCCGATTTCAAGCAGGTGTTCACCGCCAAACTGACCAAAAAGAAGAGCGATCCGGAGGTCGGCGTCATCTATTACAAGGCCCCCTCCTTCATGCGGTTCGACTATCTCAAGGGGCAGGGGCTCGATCGTCAGACCTTCATATCCGACGAAGGTGTTTCCTTCATCAATTACGAGAAGAAGACGGTGATGACCAAGAAGGGGCAGGGCGATTACGGCGACTATCTCGTTTTCCTCAAAGGCGTCGCCGAGATAAAAAAGAAGTTTTCTGTGAAAAAGGGCGATGTCGCTCTCTCCCGCAAGGCGGGGATCGCGGTCGATGAGGGGCAGTCGCTTTTCAAACTGACGCCGCTCAAGAAGATACAGAACCTGCGCTATCTCTTCCTCGTCCTTCAGGGAAAAGAGGTGCGGTCGGTCGCCGTCATCGACGAGATCGGGAACATCAATCAGTTGTTCTTCACATCGGTCCAGTACGACCCGAAACTGGAGTCCTCGGTATTCACCTATACCGCCCCGATCGGTTTCGAGAAGTCGCAACTCTGACACCATGCGTATACCGCTCCGTCTCGCGGAGATCGTCGCCGCCTCCTCCTTCAGCGAGGGTAATGCGCGTTACCTGCAACGGAACGTGCTGGTCGTTTCGATTGAGGCGACCGGCCCTGACTGGGCGGTCGAGGCGATGGCGCCGGGCGAGACCCCTGCGCGGAAGGTGAGTTTCGTGGCCCGCGCCGATGGAACGCTGGGCTCGCACGACTGTTCCGTGCACGGGGTGGAACTGTGCCCCGATATCATAGCGGCGATACTCAAGTACAACGAGATAGCCATCGCGGACCTGTCGCCGGTGACGCAGTTGGTCGAGATAGCCGACGCCTCCGCTCTCGTGCCGACGGAGGAGCGGCCGATACCGCTCAGGATCGACAAGGAGGGCCGGATCGCCTTCGGGGCAGTTCCCGGCAGGGACGCCGGGACGATCGGACATCTTCTGGAACGGCTCGACGGGACGGGACGCATGCTGCTGCTCGCGGTATCCCCCGGCAGTTTTTCCTACGGCGACCGCTGGGTGCGAAAGGGAGATCTCCCGATAGATGTCTATTACCGTCGGGATGGGGGAACGGTGCGGTTCTCGTTACCCGAATCGTTCCTGTTCGATCGGGAGAGCGGTGTGATATTCGACCGCGAGAACGCGGCCGTTTTTTCCCTGTCGGACGGTCAGCGATCGCTTTTGACGCAACTGCTCGCCTTTGCGGCCCCCTTCGATGATATGGAGCAGATGGCGGTATCCCTGCAGGCGCTCGGCGCCCGGGTGCGACCCTATTTCCGCCTGAGCGGCGAATGGGACGGCGCCGAACGGGTGGTGCGCGAGGCGGTGCCGCTTTTCATGCTGGACGTGGAGGAGGGACGGCTCTATCTCGACCTCTACCTCACCGTGAAGGGGGACCGCGTGAAGATACCGCCGAGGCGGCGGGAGAGCGAACAGGTCTATGCGCGGGACGGCCGTCTGCTCCGGTTCGATCCCGCCGCGGTGAAAGATGCGCGCCGTATCGTCCGCCGCGCGGGATTCCGGATGAGCGGGGACCGCTACACGGCGCCGGTCTCGACCCTCGCGGGGCTTCTTGCCGATGATTCGCCGCTTCGCGCCGCAGGGACGGTGGGAACGGCGCGTCCGGTACGACGCATCGAGATACCGGAAGGCATGATGGATCATTCCGAGATCGGTATCGAGGCGCACCCCGGCGAAGGGTGGTTCTCCTTTTCGCTCCGTTTCCCCGAGGCCGAGGTGCCGCTGCCGCCGGAAAGCCTCGTCGATGCGATGCGGCAGGTGCTCAAGGGTAACGGGGATCCGGTGGTGGCCGACCGCAACGGCGATCCGGTCGTCATCGAAAAAAGCCGGGCTTTCCTGTTACGACTCCGCGATCTTCTGCTTTTCGGGCAGGCGATGCCCGGCGAACGGGTAAGCGCCGCCCTTCTCCCCGGCATACTCCGCCAGAAGGGGCGGATGGTGTTGGACCGCTTTTCCGGTGACGATGCCGACCGCGCCGCGTACGAGGGGATCATCCGCGCCTTTTCCTCCGGGACGCTTCCCGAGGTGCCCGACCTGCCGGGGTTCGAGGTGCTGCGTCCCTATCAGCGCGAGGGAGTGCGCTGGCTGAACCTGATCGGTCGGATGGGGCTCGGCGCCATACTCGCCGACGAGATGGGACTCGGCAAGACGCTCCAGACGCTCGCGGCCCTGCAGGTGGACGGCGGGAAAGGGGTGACGCTGGTCATCGCGCCCAAGACGCTCGTCTGGTCGTGGGAACGCGAGGTGCAGAAATTCTTCCCGTCGCTCGACCGCACCGTCATCGATGCGGCGGCTCCGCAGGACCGGGCGCGGCGCTGGCGGGCCGTGTCGAGCGGCGTGGTCATCACTTCCTACGCGATAGCGGTGAACGATATCGAGTTGCTGAAACAGAAACGGTTCCGCGCCGTCGTCGTGGACGAAGCGCAGCACCTGAAGAATCAGAAGACAAAGAGATTCGGCGCGTTACAGAAGTTGCGGGCCGGTCTTCGCATCGCGCTGACCGGCACCCCGATCGAGAATCATCTCGCCGATCTGTGGAGCATCTTCCAGTTCCTTATCCCCGGTCTTTTGGGCCGTCGACAGGATATCGAGCGGATGGAGCGCGAGGGGGACGCCGCGGGGTTCGCCCGGATCGCCGCACTGACGGCGCCCTTCGTCCTGCGCCGGGAAAAACGGCAGATACTTCCCGAGTTGCCCCCGGTCATCATCAAGGAGTATCCGGTCGACATGACCGGGACCCAGAAGGAGATATATCTCTCGCATCTTCTGAGAGGGCGCGCCGAATATCTGGAGTTAGGCAAGGATCTCAATAAGATAGAGGTGCTTGCGCTCCTCACCAAACTGCGGCTTGCGGCCAACCATCCGATGCTCGTGTCGGACCGGGTGCGTGACATCGAGGATTCGGGCAAGATAGCGCTCCTTATGGAACTCATCGGCGATATTCGCGACGGTGGCGGACGGGTGCTCGTGTTCAGCCAGTTCGTCAAGATGCTCGCCATCGTCGAGAAGGCGCTGAAGAAGCGGGCGATACCCTATTTCTACATGGACGGCGACACGGTCGACCGGCGCGACCCCGTCGACCGCTTCAACCGCGGCGAGCGCGAAGTGTTCCTTCTTTCACTCAAGGTGGGCGGCTTCGGGCTCAACCTCACCGGCGCCGACCATGTCGTCATCGTCGATCCCTGGTGGAACCCAGCGGTCGAGGAGCAGGCGTGGTCGCGAGCCCATCGTATCGGCCAACAGCGACAGGTGGTGGTGTCGAAGATATTCTCGCGGGGCACCATCGAAGAGAAGATACTCGACCTTCAACAGAATAAAAAGGACCTCTCCGGCTTCTTCCTGTCGCGGAGCATGGTCGAGCCCTCGAAGGACCTTATCCGCCTTCTGGCCGAGATGGAACTGCGTTCGCCGGGAGAGGGCGCCTGAGCCGCCGGCGCGGCGCAAAAAAAGAAAAATTCGTTGAAAACCTTGACGAAGCGGGTCGCCCGCATATAATCACGCCTCGATCATCGGTTTGTTCATGGAAAGAACAGGGAGTTTTCGATGTATGCGGTAGTTAATTTCGGCGGTCATCAGGTCAAGGCGGTGCCCGGGACCAAGATATTCGTCAACGCGCTTCACCGGGAAAAGGGCGAGGTCTTCGAGAATACCGAGGTGCTCCTCGTGGCCGACGGTGACCGGATAGAGGTCGGCAAGCCCCATGTGGCCGGCGCGACGGTCAAGTTCGAGGTCATCGACACCATCAAGGGCGACAAGGTCATCGTGTTCAAGAAGAAACGCCGCAAGGGGTATCGCCGGAAACGGAGCCACCGTGCTCTTGCGACCGCGCTGAAGGTGGTCGAGATACAGCAGAAGAAGAAATAAGGAGACAGGCGATGGCACACAAAAAGAGCGGCGGCAGCGCGCGTAACGGTCGCGACAGTCAAGGTCAGCGGCGCGGCATCAAGATCTACGGCGGCGAGACGGTACGCGCCGGCAACATACTTGTGCGGCAGTGCGGCACGAAATGGCATGCCGGGGAGAATGTCGGGACCGGTAGCGACTATACCCTCTTCGCCCTTATCGACGGTGTGGTGAAATACCAGACCTATCGCCGTCGCGGCACCGAGAAGACCCGCGTGCATGTGGTGCCGGCCGGGACCCCGGAAAAGTAAGCGTTCTCCGGAAACGATATTGATAAGAGCGGCGCGATGCCGCTCTTTTTTTTAGGTGACCGTCGTGAAATTCGTTGACGAAGCGATCGTAAAGGTGCGCGCCGGGAACGGCGGCAAGGGGGCGGTGAGTTTCCTGCGCGAGAAGTATATGCCGCTCGGCGGGCCCGACGGCGGCGACGGCGGCAAGGGGGGCGATGTCGTCATCGAGGCCGACGAGAATGTCGGTACGCTCTACGATGTCCGTTTCAAGCGGGAGATAACCGCGGAAAGCGGCGCGGCGGGGATGGGGAAGAACTGCTTCGGCCGGTCGGGGAAGGACACCATTGTCCGCGTCCCGGTCGGCACCGTCATCTATGAGGAGGGGCGGGAAGAGCCGCTCGGCGATCTCGTGCGGCACGGCCAACGCGTCATCGTCGCGCGGGGTGGTCGGGGCGGTCAGGGGAACGCCCGGTTCAAGACCGCCCGCCGGCAGGCGCCG
>JAKQHE010000031.1 GCA_029573155.1 bacterium | reverse complement strand
CGGCGCGCATCTCCTTGGCGATGTCGGTCATCTTGAGCAGGTCGGTCTCGAGTCCCTGATAGATCCACCGGAATATCTGACGGCCGCAGAATGGTTTCATGCCGAGGCTGGTCATCGTCTCCTCAAGTTGCGCTCTGGTGAGACCGAAGAGTTCGGCGGTGCCGGTCATGGAGATAGGGGAGATGGTCAGGGAAGGTACTCGAACGCGCCGATCTCGTTCTTCGCCCCTTGTCGTGCGTAGCCGAGGAAATCGTACTGCGGTACGGTCGAGCCGTTTGATCCGACATCGAGACAGGGGGTCCCGGGCTGGAGGCGATAGCGGACCGCGCCATTCCCGGTCGCGGTGAACAGCGGATCGTCCGAGAGGTTCTGATGGTTGGTCCAGAGACCGTCGGGGGCGTTTATCTTGTTGCCGGGATCGATGACCGGGACAGGGGCGCCGCCGATCACGCTGTTGTCGACCGTGACGGTGACCCCGTTCTCATTGACGGCATAGAGTTGACTGGCCAGATCGGTCCCGGCGGTATTGGCGAAGATGATGGTGTCCTTTACGGTCACATCGCCCCGTTCGATATAGAGGCCGCCCGCATCGGTGCCGGCGGTGTTGTCGGCGATGGTGGAGTTGTATATCTTGACCGTCGGTATGGTGCTCACGGTATTGGTGATATAAAAAGCTGCGCCGCGGTAGGTGCTGGTGTTATGGGCAAAGATGGAATTGCGGAGCTCGACGATCCCCGCGCCACCGTCGATAAGAATAGCGCCTCCTTGGGTGGAAGAGGTGTTGTCGGTGAAGAAACAGCGGTCGAACACTGCTTGCGCCGGTTTCTCAACGAGTACCGCGCCGCCATTCTGCGCGGTGTTGCCGTCGAACAGGGTGTCGACCACCAGCAGGTTCTGGACATCGGACGCGTAGATGGCCCCGCCGGTATGGCTCGGAGCGCTGTTCCCGATGAACAAAGAGTGTGCCACCGTGAGATCGACAAGGTTGCCAGAAATGAAGATGGCGCCGCCGTCGGTATTTTTGATATTATTCTCGAACCGGCAGTCGGTCACCGTCACCTTGATGGTCGTCGCGGTGGCGCTGGCCCATATCGCGCCGGTCAGGGCGTTGCGTACCGTGAAGCCGCCGATGACGAACCCGCTGTTGGCGCTGTCAAGTTCGAACCCGGAGTGGGAGGCGTCGGTCAGATCGATGACCGTTTGACCGGGTCCCTCTATCCCGTAGACGATGATGGCGTCGCCGCCGGGGTTGATGTCTTCGTTGGCGACCTCCATGGAGTCGTAGGTGCCGGGATGCACGACCACGATGTCGCCGGCCTGTGCATCGATCACCGGCTGGGCGATCGAGGTATAGGTCTTGTCGGTGCCCACCTCGAGGATGGTGCCCGAATAGACGGCGAAGGATACATTCCTGCGAACGGTGTTGTCTCCCTTGTCGGTGAGTGTGAGCGGTATCACATAGATGCCGTTGGTGAGAGACGAGACATCGATGTTCTTCCAATACCAGTACTGGTGGGTGTCGGTCGAGCAAGAGGGATTGGTCATGACCTCGCGCGGGCCGCCGCCCAGTTCACGCATGTCCCACACCGCCTCGACGATGTCGTTGCCGATGGTGCCGTCGTCGCAGAGGCCGTTGTCATCCTCGAACTGGACCATGATAGCGGTCGTTCCCTCGCTCGTTTTCACAGGGTTGGGGTTGAAGTAGACATCGGTGAATACCGGCGGAGTGTTGCCCGAATTGCCGCTGACCGGCAGAGAGGCCTGCCCCGGGGTGAAGGTGGCACCGCCGTCATCGGAATGGGAAAGCCATTTGGCCACGAACTGTCCGTCTGTGCAGGATGATGTTTCGGTCGGTGCATAACGCAGTACCACCGCGTGGAAGTTGCCCGGGACGACCGTCACCCTCGCGGCGGAAGAGACCTCGCCGGAAAGGATGGTCACCTTACCGGAACAATCACCCGGCAGGGTGGTCTCGTCTATGATCAGATCCACCAGCGCCGAGGTGTTGTTCAGCGTCACCGCACGGTCCAGATACGCGTTGTAGCCGACCAGTCCGAACTGGATGCCGACCTCGGGAGCGAGCGCCATGTAACCGTCGGTATCGACCGTCACTGAGTTGGAAAGGGGCCCGGTGGTGTTGTTACGCACGGGGCGTATCGCGACATGCCAGGTACCGTCGTACCAGTCCATCTCGGTATCTATGGTGCGGACCGTCCCCGGGGTGCAGGAGATCGTGTCGTTGTGCAGGACCTCTGCGTCATCAAAATCGGCGTCATTCGCGATGGGGGAGCGGCTCTTTTTCAGGATATAGCCGGTCACGCCGGGCCCGACGCAGGTCCACGAGAAGGAGATAATATCGGCCGCGGGCTCGGTGGTCGTGCGCTCGGCCGCAAGGTCGGTCACCGCCACCATGGCCTCCCAATGGCAATCGGACGAACAGCCGTCATCATCGGCAAAGTTGCCGTCATCGCATTCCTCGGTGGTGGCGCACCCGTTGATGAAACTTTCCGGTACGCCGTTGCCGCAGGTACACTTCGGGGAGCAGTCGGTAGTCATCCAACCATCGCAGTCGTCGTTGCAGGTCGCCGTGCCGCCAACATAGGTGTCGGGGTCTATGTCCGTGCAGTCCTGATCATCACCCGGTCCGCAGACGGCGTTCTCTTTCCCGCAGAGACTCATGCCGACACATTCCGATACAATCCACTTGCAGGTCTCGTGATCGCACTCCGCCTCACCACCAGAATAGTTCGCGGGATCTATCTCAGTACAGAGTTCGATGTTGTCCTCGGCCTCACATTCTTCGTCGCCTTCGATGATGCTGTTGCCGCAAACGGCGACGCACTCGCAGGTGTCATTGTTACAGGTACGACCGGAGGGTGAGTCTACGCAGTGCGCGTCGTTGCCGTCGCACTCCTCTCCGGTGTCCAACTGGTTGTTGCCGCAGGTCAGCACCGTGTCTATATCGGGGGTCAGTTCGTCGCTGTCGGGCAACAGATCGTCGGTGCCCGTCGTGTCGGTATCGGCCGTGCTGTCGGTGTCGGCCGTGCCGGTCGGAGGGTCCTTCTTGAGTTGTTCGAGCAGGTCGTTGTTCGTGACGAACTCGCACGAGGCGATAAAAACGGCGAGCGCCGCGATAATGGTCATCCGTGTCATCGTGGTATTCATCGTTCCCTCCCTCAGTAACTGAACGAAGCGCCGGCGTAGACCGAACTGCCGTCGAAATAGAACGATACCTTCGGCGCATCCGGCGCCGGCTCGCTCTGTGACCAGTCGGATTGCCAGATGGCGAGCACCGTGCCGGCGACCGCCGCGGCGCCCGACACCGAGAACATCACGATCCGCATCGTGTCGTTGAATTTCGCCTTGTCCTCATAATCGAGGGCCTTTTGGTAGACCTCGGGCCGTTGTGCGATGGGGTAGGAATAGTAGTCCCGCATGAGATCGTCGCGTTTGTCCTTATTGGCGCCCACCTCGGCGCTGAAATACCAAGCGACCCCGAACACCGCCGCCGCGACGCCGAGCGTCCCGACGCCCCACCACAGGTAGGGACGGTTCACCTCCGGTTCGGGCTCCGTCGGCTTGGGCACCTCCTGCTTCACCTCGACCGGGGCCTGCCCGCTAGAGCCTTGCGCGACGGCGGGCTCCGCCTTCGCGACCGGTTGCGGCTCTATCTTCGGTTGCGGCTTCGGTTGGACTATCACCGGTTGCGGCTTCGGCTGGACCACTATCGGCGCCGGCTTCACGACCGGGGCGTTCGCGACGAGGTCCCACTTGATGAGTCGGCTCTCGGTTATTGCCACCGATTCCTTGCGCGTCTGGTGGCCCGCCGCCTTGAGTTCGAAGGAGTGCGTGCCCTTGGTGACATCGACGAAACAGGGTATCTTCCGACAGGCCTCTTTCCCGTCCACCGAAAGGGTCGCGCCGGGGGTCGCGGTCTCGAACTGGACCGCAAGCGTTTCGGGCTCGGCGGTCTTGATGACCGTGGCGGGCGCCTTCGACTGCGCGAGCATGTCGTCGATGATCTTGTTTATCGCGTCGCGCATCCCCTTGGGGCTGCCGTCGAAATCGGCGACGAGCCCGGCGACCGTCGCCTCCTTGGCGAGATCGACCAGTTCGGTCGCGATGCTGTACATGCCGCCGAAGAAGGTGATGGAGGAGCGGAGGATGTTATCGGCGGCGAGCGCCTGCCCGAGCGGTATCTGGCAGTTCTTGTCGAAGCACTCCTGATAACTCTCTTTTTTGGAATCCTTTATGATCCCTTTAAGTTTCTCCTGCTGGCGCGTCTTGTCGATGACCACATACAGGCCGGTCGCGACGAGTTTCGAGCGCAGGTACTCGGTGGCGCTCTTGAGCAGGTTCGGGTCGAGCGTTCCCGAAAGGTCCTCGACATCCATGACGGCGATCTTGAACTTTTTCGGTTCCGCCGCGAAGAGCGGCAGGGCGATCAGTGCCGCAAGGATAAAAACGGTTGTTCTTTTCATCCACATCCTCCAGAAGAGCGAATAGATGGAAAACTTTATCGACTTGTACTCTTTTGTCAAATTCTCTGGTGACACTCATGAGGGGACCGCAAAAATTTTTGACAAACATCTCCGGGCGTATATTATCGGCACCGCCTCGTGGCGAGGTAGCTCAACTGGTTAGAGCATCGGATTCATATCCCGAGGGTTGAGTGTTCGAGTCACTCCCTCGCCACCATCTGTTTTCAACGGGTTGAGCCCTGCGGGGTTCGACCCATTTTTTGTCGGGGGGATCATGATCGTTCCAGTCGAACGCGATGGGCGTGACCGGCGGATACTCTTGAAGAGTGGCCGTCCCGACCTCGCGGAGGTCTATCTCGCCCACATGCGGGGCGACCGGAAGTATCTGGTCGAGTTCGTGGATGCCTGTGCCGTCGCGGGGGGCGACCGCCGGGAGAAGTGGGTCATCATCATCTCCACGCAGTTCGGCTGTCCGGCCGGTTGTCTGATGTGCGACGCGGGGGGCGGGTACCTCGGCGACCTGACCGCCGACGAGATGCTCTGGGAGATACGGACCGTCGTGGAGGCCCACCCGGAACTTGATCCGCGGGCCTGCCGCAAGTTCAAGGTGCAGTTCGCCCGGATGGGGGAGCCGTCGCTCAACGACGCGGTGCTCGATGTCATCCGGCGGCTGGGCAAAGAATATCCGAACTGCATTCCCTGCGTGGCGACCTTGGCCGTCGCCGGTCGGGAAGCATGGTTCAAGGAACTGCTCGATCTGCGGGAAGGGTTCCGCGACCTGCAACTGCAGTTCTCGATGAACACCACCGATACCGCGCTCCGCGACGAACTGATGCCCATCGGCAAGATGTCGTTCGACCGGATCGCCCGGTACGGCGAGGCGTTCTATCGACCGGGATCGCGGAAACCGTCGTTGAACTTCGCGGTCAGCGATTCGCTCCCGCTTGACCCCGGCGTGGTCGCCCGGACCTTCGATCCGGAACGGTTCGTCATCAAACTGACGCCGCTGAATCCCACCCAGAGCGCCCGCGATAACGAACTGGTGTCGCTCGACGGGCCGGGCGGTGACGCGTCCCTGCTCGACAGGCGGACCGAACAGTTCCGCGCGCTCGGGTACGAGGTGGTCTGCTCCATCGGCGACTGGGAGGAAAACCGGATAGGCAGTAACTGCGGTCAACTGGCGGCGCGGTCGGCCCGCGAGGACATCTCCTGATGCGGGAAGCGCGCTACGCACTGCTGGTCATCGATGCCCAGAACTACTTTTTCGATCCCGCGTCCCCCGCCTATCTTGAGGGTTCCGCCGCCATACTCCCGCGGATGAACCGGTTGATAGCGGCGGCCGGTGCCGCGGGCGCGCCGGTATTTTTCACTCTGCATCGTGCTCCGACGGCGCCGGGGAACCTCATGGCGGTCCGCTACAAAAGATTGCCGAGGGGGACGGAGTGCGAGATCTGGCGCGGCGTAACCGCCCCTCCCAAGCCGATCCTGATAGAGAAGGAACAGTACTCGGCTTTCCACCGTACCGGGCTTGCCGCGCAACTGCGAAGGCGCGGCATCCACGATATCGTTCTGTGCGGCGCGATGACCCACCTGTGCGTCGATACCACGGCGCGTCACGGGTTCATGCTGGGCTTCAAACCGGTCGTCGTCGCCGACGCCTGCTGTTCCAAGACCCCGGCGTTCCATCGCGCCGCCTTGCTGGCGCTCGGGCACGGGTTCGCCGAGATCACCACCACGCAGGGATGGCTGAGCCATGCCCGCTGAAAGACCGTATGACCTCATTATCGTTGGCGCGGGACCTGCCGGGGTAGGGGCGGCGGTGCAGGCCGCGCTGTACGGGGCGCGGACGCTCGTCATCGAAAAAGGATGTGTCGGCGGTCGGCTCGATCTGGCGCGGCGGGTGGATAACTTTCCGTGGGCTGATGAAGATACGAAACGGGACGGTAGACATCTCTGCCGCCGGTTCAAAAAGTGGCTTGTGCAGACCGGGGTGCCGACAGTGAACGGAACGGTGGAGCGGGTAGCCTATTCCCGGGGCTGTTTCACCCTCTTTTGCGGGGAGAACAGGGAATACCATGCGTCGGCGGTCATCGTGGCGACCGGCGTGGAGCCGGAACCGTGGCGTGTCCGTGGTTCGGTCGGCGCGGGCGATCGCGTCTGTCGCGACTGGCGGATGGTCCCCCGGAAGCGCGGGACGGCGGTGGCGGTCATCGGCGGAGGCGAAACAGCGTTCGATCAGGCCTGTGTTTTGGCCGAGCGTGGCCACGAGGTTTCCGTTCTTATCCGGGGGGAACGACCGCGGGCTTATCCGGGTCTTGTGGCCGAGGCGATCCGGCTGGGCGTCGTGATCGTCACGAAGGCGGCGATAACCTCCGTTCGTCGCGATGGGCGCAAGATACTACTCAGGGCGGCCGACGGTCGCTCATTCGAGTGCGACCATGTGCTTCCGGCGATCGGCCACCGGCCTCGACTGCCGGTGCTTGACCGGTCGGCCCGGCTCAAGACGGGGCACGGGCTCTGGCTGGCCGGCGATGTCCGCGAGCCGGTATGCCGTCAGGCGGCTATCGCGTTCGGTGACGGGGTGCGCTCCGCCATGCTGGCGTGGGCGGATATTACTGGTTGAAGCCCGGCAGTTCGTCTATCTTGGGCATGAAGACTA
>JAKQHE010000027.1 GCA_029573155.1 bacterium | reverse complement strand
AGGCGCGCCGGATAGTTGGCCGGGCGCAGGAGCCGCGGTTCCTCCGCGAGGAGGCCGTACACCTCCTTGCGGTGCCACACATGGTTGCCGCTCGTCACGACATCGACGCCCGCTGCGAACAGATCGTCGAGCGCTCCGCGCTGGATGCCCATGCCGCCCGACGCGTTCTCGCCATTCGCGACGACGCAGGCGATTCCGTGCCGCTCGCGGAAGGAGGGAAGCGTGCGGAGAAGCATCTTACGACCGGGGCGTCCGATCACATCGCCGAGCATCAATGTCCGAAAAACGGTCATGCGTTTCGCCGGATCACTGCGCCATCGCGATGACGCGGGTCTCGCGAATGACCACGACCTTTATCTGGCCGGGGTAGGTCATGTCGGCCTCTATCTTCTTCGATATGTCGTTGGCGAGCACATAGGCGTCCTCGTCGCGTATCTTGGCGGCGTCGACCATCACACGAAGTTCGCGCCCCGCCTGTATCGCGAAGGTCTTGTCGACCCCCGGGAAGGCGTTCGCGAGATTCTCGAGATCGGTGAGCCGCTGGATGTAGGAATCGGTCATCTCGCGCCGCGCGCCGGGCCGGGCCCCTGAAAGGGCGTCGGCCGCCATGACGATCATGTCGAGCACCGAGTCGGGCTTTATCTCGTTGTGGTGCGCCTCGATGGCGGTGACTATCTTTTTCGCCTCGCCGTACTTCTCGGCGAGCCGGGCGCCGAGCGCCGCGTGGGTACCCTCCTGTTCGTGGTCGACCGCCTTGCCGATGTCGTGGAGCAAGCCGGCGCGGCGCGCCATCTTGATGTTGTAGTTCATCTCGGCCGCGATCATCCCGGCGAAAAAGCCCGATTCGACCGAATGTTTCCACATGTTCTGACCGTAACTGGTGCGATACTTGAGCCGACCGATGAGGAGCACGAGTTCGGGATGCATCTTGTGGATGCCGAGGTCGAACAGCGCCTGTTCGCCCGCCTCCTTGATGCCTTTCCAGACCTCTTTGGTGGCGGCGTTGAACAGTTCCTCGATGCGGCCGGGGTGGATGCGACCGTCGGCGATGAGCCGTTCGAGCGTGAGCCGCGTTATCTCGCGGCGCACCGGGTTGAAGTCGCTGATGACGACCGCTTCGGGGGTGTCGTCGATGACCAGATCGCTACCGGTGGTCGCCTCGATGGCGCGGATGTTGCGCCCTTCGCGACCGATGATGCGGCCCTTCATCTCGTCGTTGGGGAGCGTCACGGTGGTGACGGTGGAACTCGCGACATATTCGCCGGCGTAGCGTTGGACGGCGGTCGCGAGGATGTTCTTCGATATCTTTTCGGCGTCCTCGTTCGTAGCGTCCTCTATCATCTTGATCTTCTTGGCCGCCTGATGTTTCGCCTCGTCCTCTATCTTCTGGATGAGGCCCGCCATCGCTTCCTCCTGCGTCATGCCGGCGACCCGCTCGAGTTCACTCTTGATATTCTCGCGTGTCGCCTCGATCTCCTTGGATTTGTTGTCGAGGAACTTCTCGGTCTCCTGCAGTTTCTTCTCGCTCGCCTTGAGTTCCTTCTCCTTGTTGATCAGTATCTCGTCGCGCGCGTCGTTCTGTTCCTCCTTCTTGTTGAGCCGTTTCTCGCGTTCCTTGAATTCGCGGAGCAGGTCGTTCTTCTGCCGTTCGGTCTCCTTGCGTCCCTCGAGCAGTATCTCCTGCGCCTTGAGTTCGGCCTGCTTGATGATCGCTTCAGACTTCGACTGCGCCTCCTCGGCCGCCTTGCGCCATTTCTCGGTCCTCGACTTGAATACGAGATTGAGCGCCATATAGCAGAATGCCGCGCCGAGCAGAAGTCCGATCAGCAACATGATGATGGTCGTAGTGTCCATGAGTTACTCCTTTTCCGTTATATTGATGAACATCACCGATGACTCGGTGACGAGTCCGTCCAGTCGTGCGTCCCACGGGTCGGCGAAACCGGGTTCGACCACCTGCAGGTCGAAGCCTACGCCGATCGCGGTCGATCGCGGCCCCCGTTCCCGCAGGGTGGCGTCGTAGTAGCCGCCGCCGTAACCGACGCGCTCCCCGTTCCGCGAGAAGGCGACCCCGGGAACGAGGAAGAGATCGATATCGGCTACCGGGCAGTGCGGTGCGTCGGTCGCCGGCTCCCGTATCCCCTTGAATCCGTCGATCAATTCTTCCGGTGACCCGATCCGGTGGAAGGCGAGTACCTTCGTTCCGTCGACCACCCGGGGAAAATGGAACCGTTTACCGGGCGTCCCGAGAAGCGGCAGAAGATCGGCCTCTCCCCGGTACGGGTGATACACCGCGACATCCTCCGCGACGCGGAACAGGGTCGTTCCCGCAATACGCAAAACGATATCATGACTCTTTTCGGACAGTTCCGCCGCACTCAAGAGTCGCCGGCGTTCCAAGGTATCTTTTCGAATTCGCTTTTTTTCCACGATATCGATAAGCCTTGCGGCTTTCGACCATTGTTAAACACGCTATGTAAACCCGCATGAGCGGGAAAGACACTTAGTATCAAAAAGGGAGAGAAATGTCAAATTTTATTTCTTGACACCGCCTTCCGGTCGCTGTAGGATGCCCCGTTGTTTTTGAGGAGACGATCTCGCGTGCTGTCCATACTGCCGCTCGGGTGTTACGGGAGCGACCTCGAGGAGAAGAAATGTATCTCGATGCGTCTTTCTCCCTCCACCATCATTGATGCCGGCGCCATTCTTTCCAACATGTCCTCGGCAGAACTGCTCAAGGTGAAGCACATCATCATCACCCACGCCCACTTCGACCACATCAAGGATCTTCCGACGCTCGCCGACTTCATGCTGTCGTTCGGCATGCACACCTTCACCATCCACACGACCCGTACCATCGCCGACCAGATACGGCAGTATGTGTTCAACGATCTCATCTGGCCCGATTTCACCAACCTGCCCAAGAAGGGGACCCCGACCGTCGCCTTTGAGTATTTCGAGTACGGTCGTCCCTTTGTCATCGAGGATATGGAGATACTGCCGATACCGGTGAACCATGTCGTCGAATCGGTCGGGTTCATCATCCGACAGGACGGGACGAGCCTCGGGTATTCGGGCGACACCGGCCCCTGCGACCGGTTCGTCGAGGCGGTCAACAACGAAAAAAATCTCCAGCTGCTCTGCTGGGAGACCTCGTTCCCCAACCGGCTGGAGGCGATAGCGAAGAATTCCAAGCACCTGACGCCCCACGGTCTCGAGTCCGAACTGGCACGGGTCTCCCCGCAGGTCCCGGTCTGGGTGTTCCACATGAAGCCCAGCATGATAGACGAGATAGAAAAGGAACTCAGCGAGATCAAGACCCCAAAACCCATCCGCTTCATGCGCCAGAAAAGGCCGATCGTGGTCGGGTAGCATGCGCCGTCAGATCCTCGTCAACGCGATACCGGGCGAGAAACGGCTCGCCGTCCTCGAGAACGACCGGCTCGTCGAATTCTCGATACAGCGCGACCACGATCACCGGTGCCTCGGCAATGTCTATCGCGGCACGGTGAAACGCATCGTCCACGGCATGCAGTCGGCCTTCATCGAGTTCGGCCACGACCGGACCGGCTTCATCTACCTGCGCGACCTGCGGCAGGACATATCGTACGAGGAGTTCGAGAAGAACCTGAACGACGACGAAGATAACGGCGACACCGCCACCGCCGCGCCGCCGGTGCCGGAATATGTCCGGGAGGGCGAGCCGATAATCGTGCAGGTCGTCAAGGAGCCCATCGGGCAGAAGGGGGCGCGGCTCACGACCCATGTGACGCTCCCGGGCCGGTTCGCGGTCCTCATGCCCACCATCCGTCACACCGGCGTTTCCAAGAAGATAACGGACCCCGAGGTGCGGCACGATATGCAGGATCTCGCCCGGAGGACGAGCGAGAAGGGATACGGCGTCATCATCCGTACCATGGCCGGCTCGGCGCCGCGCCAGATCGTCGAACGAGAGATAACGCAACTCATCAAGAAATGGCGCGCCATACAGACGAACTTCAAGAAGGCGAAGACCGACGGGCTGATCGTCGAGGCGGTGAGCCCGCTCATCGAGGCGATAAAGAACACCTACACCGACGATCTCGACCGGGTGGTCTGCGACAGCGCGGAGGACCATGAGGAGGCGCTCGCATATGTTTCCGATTTCATTCCAGAAAAACGGTCTGTAGTCCAGCGGCATGACCTGCCCTATCCGATATTCGAGTACTACAGCGTCGAGGCCGACATCGAACGGACGCTCGGCAGGAAACTGTGGCTGAAAAGCGG
>JAKQHE010000024.1 GCA_029573155.1 bacterium | reverse complement strand
CGCGTCCACCACCCCGCCGTCGGCTACGGTCTCGCACCGCATGATGCAGGTCGGCTCGACGGTCGCATCGCACTCCCCGTAAGCATGGGGCCGGTCATAGATGACGGTGCAGTCGGTCAGGCAGTTACCGCAGGCGGTGTCGCTCTCGTAGCGGCCGGTCAGCGGGTTCTTGAAGTCCTCATCTATCTCATCGTCACAATCATCGTCAAGATTGTTGCATTCCTCCGGCTGAGTGGCCGGCGCAATGATGGGCACACAGGCGATGTTGCCGCCGACACAGGTCGTGATGCCCTGCCGGCAGATGCCCGGTAGCGCGCTCTGGCAGGCCTCGCCGCCGCCGGGATTCCCCTCGTCCACCAGATCGTCGCAGTCGTCGTCGCGGTCATTGCACGATTCGGTCGCGCCGGGATGGATGAGATTGTTCGTCTCGTCGCAGTCGTGGAGACCGCACATATGCCCGATGCCGGCGTTGTCTTCGTCGAAATTGAGACAACAGACGAAATTGTTCGGGGTGCAGCCACGCCCGAGAAAGATGTCGTTATCGTCGTACAGGTCGTTGCAGGAGTATCCGAAAGGGCACTCGGCGTTCGAGAAACACGGGAGCAGGCAGACCGGTTCGGCGAAGATGCGGGCGCAGACATCGGTCGGGTAGGCGCAACTCGCGCTTCCCTTGGGGCAGTGTTTGCAGAACCAGTTGTCGGCGCTCCGGCACCCGTCATGGGCCGAACACAGTTCGCCGGCGCCGCACAGGTAGTGCCGGGGAAGATTCATGCACCCGCCGTCGCCGGTCTCGATGTCTATGGTGCAGGCGAAACCGTCGTCGCAGGGGCCATCGAGGTCCGGCACCAGTATCTCCTCGTCGGGGATAAGATCGTCGCCGTCGGGAAGATCCGATGCGTCCTCATCGGGGGTCACTATCACGATGTCGTCCGCCGCCGACAGGACGTCGTACAGATCGATATCTCCGGCGACATCGTCGGGGATCGTTTCATCACTTCCCTCCTCTCCGTCCATCACGTCGGCATCGGACAGGGACGGGGCATCATCCTCTTCCCCGGCATCGTCATCTTCGACGACCGTGTCGGTCACCTCGTCCGTATCGTGCGCGTCATCCTCCGTGACCGACCCGTCATCGGCGACGACGGCGTCTTTTTCCACCGCCGCCTCGACATCAGGCAACGGAGACCGGTCTTGATCCGTATCGAGTATGTCGTCCGGCGTGTCATCGGTCAGCGAAATGCACTGACCGTTTATACAGAAGTAAAGACCGTCATGCGGACAGTCGGCGGGGGTACGGCATTCGGACGAAGAGTGTTCGGACGAACAGGCTGAAGAGAGAAGGGTAAAAAGAGAAAGTATCAAGAACGACTGCGCGGTCTTTCTTGCCAATTTAGGTCCCGTCAGTTCTCAAAATGTTATGACATTGGCAGTCGCACCGTCCACCCCTGTTCCCCCCGGATTGCCCAGCGAGGCGCCGCCGCCACCCCCGGTACCACCCGCACCGCCGCTGAAGGTATTGTTCATGGTGTAGTCGGGCGCACCGGTCACACCACTCATCGCGATGCCGAAAGCGACGCCGCCGGCACCGCCGCCGCCGCCGCCGCCGTGACCGCCACGGCCTCCTTTGCCACCTTTGCCACCTGCGCCCCCACAGAAACGACCGGTACCACCATCGCCTCCGTTACCTCCCGCACCACCAACACCACCGTTGCCTCCTTTTCCTCCGGCCCCGCCGGCTCCGAGGAAGATGGTGTTGTTCTGTAGCGTCGGGGCCGTAGTACTGATAAGAAAGAGCGCAAAAGAACCACCACCGGCCGTGCCGTAGTTGGCGCCGGTCGCACCACACCCACCGGCACCCCCGCCGCCGCCATGACCACCGAGGGTGTCATAGTAAGCGGTGCCGCCTGAATCGTCACCGCCGCCGCCGCCACCACCACCGCCACCACCACCACCTGCACCACCACTACCGCCACCAAGACCGCTTGCGCCGATCCAGTTGCTTCCTGATATCCCACCGGTCGCATTGAGCGCACCGCTACCTGGCACACCTTCAGTGCCGCTTGCCCCATTCTCTCCGTTCAACCCTTCCATCGGCCCATCTAACGCATAGTCATCACAGACCGTAGATGTGCCCGATTTGAAAAATCTGCCGTCATATCCTTCCTCTCCGCCATCGCCTCCACCAGATCCTTCACCTGCGAAGCCGGTTACTCCGCTGTTTTGGGTGTTGTCGGAGGGAGGACAGGCATTCCCTCCGCCATTGCCACCGTTCGCATTCGAGCAGGAAGCATTCGTGCCCCGGTTAGTGTTCTGACGCGAAGCAGTACAGCTATCGGACGAAGTCTCGTATGAGTTCGGCCCGGAGGTGCCGGAGGTTGCGTTCGAAACCACCGTTCCGGCAGTTCCGTCGGTACCGGGACCACCTGATGCACCGTATATCGTGTTGTCTCTGATATCGAGGTCGGCATCGCTCCCGGTGATGTGGAACACATAGGAATTCCCTCCCGCCGCGGTCGCCGCCTGACCATATAGCACGAAACCCTCCACCACCGTCGAGGAGGTTATGCCCGACGCGATGACGGTCCGTTTATGGGTCGCCGTATCGTTGCCCCGCCAGACCGTAAGCGATGATGCGGTGTGCCGCTCCCATGTGTCGGCCTTGTAGCCACCGTAGAGCGATATGCCATTCACGAGCGTCACCGTCTCTTCGTAGAGTCCGTCGGCCACATAGACCTTGGTGCGGGTCGTTGCCTGAGCCCGACTGATCCCGTACGCTATCGTTTTGCAGGGATAATAGCCGACAACGGTGCCGCTCGGGCCGAGTCCGCAGGTGGTGTCGTTGGTGCCGTTCGATGTCGAGACATAGATAACGCTCGTTTCAAGAAGGAACTCACAGCCGTCATCAGGCACATTGTTGAGGTTGTAATAGTTAACATTGCAGGTCAACCAACAGACCGGACTGCCGGTCGCATTGCAGGTGCCGTAACCGTTGGGCTTGTTATAGATGGCGGTGCAGTCGGTCGAACAGTTGCCGCAGGCGGTGTTCTGGTCGTACTTGCCGGTCACCTGGTTCTTGAACCCTTCGTCGATCTGTGTATCGCAATCATTATCAAGATAATCGCACTGCGTCTCGGTCGTCTCATATTCGGGACCGTAGTTTACCGCCGTGCAGGCGAGCCAGCCCGAAATCCCTCCACAGGTCTGCCGCGATCCCTTGCATACGCCGCTCTGAAGTGGACAGGCCGGCGCGTAACTCGCCACATTCTCGTCCGTCTCGTCATCGCAGTCGTTATTCTTGCCATCGCAGATCGTCTCGCTCTGCTCATAGGTGCCATTCGTCTGGTTCGCATAGTCGGTCGGGCCGCAGGGGAGCCAGCCTGAGAAGCCACCGCACGACTGCCGGGTACCGGCGCACACCCCTTTCTGGTTCGGGCACAGACCGCCGGTGAGGCCATCGTCCACGGCATCGTTGCAGTCGTTGTCCAGACCGTCGCAGTCCTCGTCGTCGGTCGACGGCAACGCTTTCACATTGCACTCGGTATCGCTTCCGTCCGTTTTGCAGACATAGATGCCCGTCACCCGACACACACCGTACCCGTCAGTGCAGACCGTGTTCTTTTCATCGAACCCGTTGTCTATCTCGCCGTCGCAGTCGTCGTCGAGGTTGTTGCATTTTTCCCCTTCCGGATCGGGCAGGCCTTTCTCCGCGTTACAAATAACCCCGGTGCCCGGTTCGTCGCAGACCGTGAAACCCGACCGCTCGCAGATGCCGTCCCCTTCAGTGCAGGACTTATAGAGCACCTCCTCGAACGGTTCATCTATCTGATCATTGCAGTCATTGTCGGCCAGATCGCAGGTCGCCTCGACCGTCTCGTACCGGCTGTCCCATGCAAGGTAGTCGCCCGTGCCGCAGGGGAGCCAACCCGCCATGCCACCGCACGACTGACGGGAACCGAAACAGACACCCTGCTGTTTCAGACAGAACGGCGCGGATGATTGCAGATTATCATCCGCGGTGCCGCTACAATCGTCGTCGATGCCATTGCAAACTTCGGTCATGCCGGGGCGCACATCCGGATCGGTCTCGTCGCAGTCCTGCAACTGACACATCGCACCGACGCCGGCCATGTCGCCGTCGAAATCGACACAGCAGATCTGGCTGTCGGGCTTGCATCCGCGACCGAGGAAGTTGTCCTCCTCGTCGTAGATATCGAGACAGGAGAACGACGGCAGGCACTCTTCGTCGCTCACGCAGGCGGTCAGACACACCGATGTACCAAGTAGCGACGCGCAAATATCGGTCGAATAGGCGCACGGCAGGCCGCCGGCGCACGAACGACATAACCACCCGTCGGCGATCACGCACCCGTCGGTCGGGTTGCACATCTCCGCCGCATCGCACAGTTCGTGACGCGGCAGGTGGAGGCACTGGTCGTTCAGGACGACCTCTTCGGTGCAGTCCTGCCCGTCATCCTCACAGGTCACCAGTTCGTCCGTATCGGTCAGGAGGATATCATCATCACCCGTGAAGGCGTCGAACTGATCGGGGAAGATATCGTTGGTGTCAGGCGTCCCGTCATCAAAGGGCAAAGTGTCGTCTTCCGACTCTACGACATCCGGGACCGTTATGATGTCCTCGTCGGTCATATCGTCAAACATTGCCTCGTCACCACCGTCCCAGGCCTCATCGACCATCTCGTCGGGAATGACCTCATCGGGGTACGCTTCGTCCTCATCCGGTTGCGTATCGCCTTCAGGCATCGTGTCGCTGTCATCCGGCTGGGCACTGTCTCCGTCCAGCGGAGCATCGTCGGTCGCCGTGGTGTCGGTCTCGGGAAGCGTCTTATCGCTCTCCGGCGTCAGTTCGTCGTTCCCTCCATTATCGTCGACCGACGGCTTGGAGGAGCCGTCGCAGGCGGTGAGGAAGAGAAGGAACAGGGCGATAAGCATCGTCGCGTTCTTTTTCATAGCCGCCTCCCTAATAACCGCGAGTTGTGTACACGGCCCCGATGGATCCCGCGGATCCGGGTAGCCCCATCGAAGAACCCCCCGCGCCACCGGCACCACCCTTGTCAGGTGTGTTGCCGTAATAGGTGTTCCCGGTAGCGAAGTTCGGAGCCGTACCGCTGTAGCCGATACCGACGGCCGTCCCGCCGCATCCCCCTCCGCCACCGCCGCCTGCACCACCGTTGCCCCCGTTACCACCGGCGCCACCAACCCCACCACAGTTGAGTGGCGGAGTATTAAGCGTGTTGCCTCCCGCTCCACCAATGCCTCCCTCTCCACCGGAACCGCCGGTACCCCCATTACCACCACGGCCACCACTGCCAAGTGTTATCGCATTGTCACGCAATACTACCGCACCGGTGCTTCCGGTCACGAATATCGCGAAACTACCACCGCCCGCGGCCCCGCCGCTGGCGCCGGTGCCACCACAGCCACCTGCGCCACCGCCACCGCCATGAGAGCCGAACACATCATTCTCGCCCGATATGTCGCTGTCGCCTCCGCCGCCCGATCCGCCACCGCCACCACCGCCACCGGCTGTACCAACACCACCAGCATTCCCGCCAGCACCGCCCCAGTGACCGGAAACAACAGATCCGTTCGTTGACGAGCACCCGGTGCCACCGGAGCCGTCCGTCCCGCTCCCACCATTCGTTCCGTTCGTCCCGTTCATGCTTCCTGATGGGATCGTGCAGTCCATGTTATAGGGAGGATTGTAAGTCACTGTATGGACACGACCATCATAGCCACGGCCGCCGCCGACTCCGGCGCCGGAACCACTTCCGTTGTCCCCGACACGGGAACTTCCATAGTTATTGTAACTAGGGGCACAATAGTTGCCGCCGCCTCTGCCACCGGCAACACCACAGGAACTAGATCCACCATTATTGCTCTGACGCGTGATGGTACACCCAGAATCACGCCCGTTCGCGGAAACCGGATCGTATCCCGCACCGTCAGCGGGTCTGCCACCACCGTCCTCACCCGGCGCGCCGGCATTCGCCTGCCCCATGCTTGCGCCGGGACCACCCATCGCACCGTAGATGACATTGTTGCTTATCGTCAAACTAGCATTCGAACCGGTCACATAGATGACATACGAGTTGCCGCCAGTCCCGGTCGCGCTCTGACCGTACAAGACAAAGCCGTCGAGAACAGTCGTTGCGGTGATGGCACTGGCGATGATGGTCGCTTTGTGCGGTTCGTAATCAAATGTATTGCCTCGGATGATGGTCATCGTGGTCGGCGCATGCCTTCCCCAGGTATCGGGACGGTAACCGCCGTAAAGACTCTTGCCGGGGGTCAGTATCACTGTCTCCTCGTAGGTACCGTCGGCCACAAATATTTTGCTCCGATTCAGTGGCGCTCCGGCCCGTTGAAGCCCCTTTGCGATGGTCGCGCACGGCTTCTGACCAATCGCCACGGGTCCGAGACCACAGTTCGGGTCAAGATCGTCACCATTCGACTCGGAGACATAGATCGCGTCGACATCGAGCGTGAACTCGCACCCGTCGTCGGGCACCCCGTTAAGGTCGAAATAGAGCGAGGTGTTGGTACAGCGCATCTTACATTCCGGTGTTCCGGTCGCGTCGCACCACCCCTCGGCGTTAGGTTTCGCGTAAATGGTCGTGCAATTGGTCGCGCAATTGCCGCACGCGGTATTCTGGTCGTATTTGCCGGTCCCCGCGTTCAGGAAGCCTTCGTCCAGCTCGCCGTCGCAGTCGTTGTCTAGGTAATCGCACCGGTTCTCGGTCGCCTGATAGTCAGCGCCGAACTGAGCCGCACCACAGGCAAGCCAACTCGAAGCGCCACCGCACGCCTTCCGGGCGCCGACACAAACACCGCGCAACGGTTGCGCCGGGCCGACCGGGTTGTCACAGGCAGGAGCATAGTTCGTCAGGTTGTTGTCGACCCCGCCGATGCAGTCGTTGTCCAGCCCGTCGCACAGCGTCTCGCTGACCTCGTAGGTGCCGCCGGAGGCCGCCAGATAGTCGCCGTATCCGCAATCGAGCCAACTAGCGGTGCCGCCGCATTTCTTCCGGGCGGTCGAACAGACGCCGGCGGTCAGCGCGCACTGCGGCGCGCTGGCCTCGACCCCGTTGTCTATCCCGAGCACACAGTCATCGTCGATGCCGTTGCACTCTTCATCGGTCGGGGTACCCTGCGTCACACTGCAGTCGAGCCCGTCGCCGTCCCCGTTGCAGATCTTGATGCCTGCCCGCAGGCAGGCTCCCGTCCCGACAAAGCATACCTCCCCCTTCTGCTCGAATCTGCTGTCGTTATCGATGAAGGTGTCGCAATCGTCATCCTTGTTGTTGCACAGTTCCTCGGACGCCGGATCCGCCTTGACCGCGTTGCATACCACTCCGTCGTGCGTATCGTTACACACCATGAACCCGGCCCGTTTGCACTCACCGATACCGTCGGTGCAGATCTCAAAAAGCTCCGTGGCGAACGGATCGTCCGTCACGCCGTTGCAATCATTGTCGACCCCGTCGCAGAGAGCCTCGGTCTCCTGATAGAGATCGTTCCACGCGAGGTACTGCGCCGTCGTGCAGGCAAGCCATCCCGCCGTGCCACCGCAGGTCTTGCGAAGTCCCTGACAGATACCTCCCTGTTTCGCGCATAACGGCGCGGTGCCAAGGTTATTGTCGACGATAAGGTCGCAATCGTCATCCGCCCCGTTGCATTGTTCGATCGCGCCGGGATAGCGCTGAGCGCTCGATTCGTCGCAGTCGTACAGAGCGCATTTGGCACCGACACCGGCATTATCACCGTCGATATCTAGACAGCAGACGAAATTCGTCGGCGCGCATCCACGACCCAACAAAAGCCCCTGCAGGTCAAAGAGGTCGTTGCATCGGAAATCACCGGGGCACTCGGCATCGGTATCGCAGGGAAGGAGACAGAGTTTCTCGCCCAAAAGCGGGGCGCAGATGTCGCCGTCATACGGGCAGGGAGCGCTCTCACAGGAACGACAGACCCACTCGTCGGGCTCAACGCATCCGTCGGTCTTGTTGCAGAGCAGACCGGGCTCGCACCATTCGTGGCGCGGCAGGTGCTTGCACTGACCGCCGATAATGAGATCCTCGGTGCAGGTTATCTGGTCGTTGCATCCGACCGGCGAATCGATGTCGGGGAGCACCCACGCGTCATCGGCCACGAACTCGTCCTCGACGACCGCCTCGTCCGGGTATTCCTCGTCGGGGTCATCCTCCTCCTGCTCCTCGTCAACGATCGGCTCGTCGATATCGGTCGCCTCGTCAACGAACAATTCATCATCGTCAAAGATATCTGCACCGTCGTCAACGGGTACCGCGTCGTCCCCGACCGTCGTATCACCATCAGGGGCCGACCCCTCCGTGTCGGGCGTCACATCGGTCTCCTCGTCAGTCGGCAGGATCTCATCGGTCAGTGCATCCCGATCGGCAAGCAGGCTATCGCCGTCTCCCGTCGTATCTTCGTCCTTCGAACTTTGCGGCTTGCTCGAGGAACAGGCGAGCACGGTCAGGAGCAACAGGGAAAACCCGCAACGCAACAGGTCAAGAAGAAAGCGCCTCATCGGTATCCTCCCGGAGAGAACTTCATACCTTATTTATTTAACACAACGACGATTATAAACGGTCGAAAGCAAAACGCAAGGGTCACGCGCACATTCCGGCCGCTCTCTTTTTTGACAAACCGTTCCATTCCCGGTACCATGCGTTCTGCACGACGACCAACAAGCGGAGACCGACATGGGACAGGAGAATTTTCGCGAGATCACACCGGCCGAGATGACCGACAATCCTTTCACCGCTTTCGGTAAGGGATGGGCGCTCCTCGCCGCCGGGAAAGGGAAAAAAAGCAACATGATGACCATCGCATGGGGCGCGTTAGGCGTTCTCTGGCACCGCGAGGTCTGTTTCGTATTCGTCCGGCCGCCGCGCCACACCTATCAGCTTACCGAGGCCGAGCCTTGCTTTTCTGTGGGTTTTTTCCCCGAGCAGTACCGCGATGTCCTGCAGTTGTGCGGCTCGATCTCCGGCGCCAAGGAGGACAAGATAGCCGCCTCGAAACTGACGCTCCTCGATGCCGACGGCTGTCCCTATTTCGCCGAGTCGCGACTCACGCTCATCTGCCGTAAGATCTCGTTCCTGGACATAGACCCTCACAATTTCCTCGACGGAACGATAGCGGAGAACTACCCCAAAAAGGATTATCACCGTATGTATGTGGGAGAGATCGCCAAGGTGCTGACCCGGGACGGTGCCTCCGGAGACGCGGCCTCCTCAAAAAGTTGATTTAGTTTTTCCGAGCGATTAGAATCGAATGGTCAATAACCTACCGGAGGCGATCATGTCGTACAGAGAGGAACTTACCTCGTTCGCGAAGAACATCCGAACGCTCCAGAAGTACCTGAAGAGTCGCGACACGGTGCGCCAGTCGCTCGTCGTCCCGTTCTTCAAGATCCTCGGCTGGGATGTCTACAATCCCGGGGAATTCATGGCGGGATATGTGTTCGAGACCCCGGGGGAGGGAGCGGTGGCCGCGGCCGACTTCGCGGTGTTGCGCGATGACCGCCCGGCGATGATAGTTCAGACCCTCTTCGGCGACGAGGACACGGCGGAGGGCTTTGCGATGCTCTCCGAACTGTTCCGTCGCATACCGGGCGATAAGATAGCAGTACTCACCAACGGCATCGACTGGCGTTTTTACGCCGACGGGATGGAACAGGGCGTTCTCGACGCCGAGCCCTACCTGACGCTGAATCTCGGCGAGAAGACCCGTGCCGAGGATCTCGCGGTCATCGACCCGTACCAGAAGGCGACCTTCGACCTCGCGGCGATACTCGCGCCGTTACGGCTCGGCGTGTACGAAAAGAAGATCGCGGAATACTTCGCGGCCCAGCGGGTCGCCTCGACGGCCGACAGGGAACTCATCGAGTTCATCATGAAGAAGGTCCACGAGGGAGAGGTTTCGCCGAAGGCCCGGGAAAAACTCACCGTGTGGATACTGAACGCCTTCGCGGTGATACCCCCTAAAACCGCAACGACCGCCCCGGCACCCACTCCTCAACCGGTGCAGGAACTTGAGGAGTTGGAGATCGTCCGTCCACTTTCGGCTCCGGGCAAGGGTGGGAACGGTCCCGCGAAAAAAGGGGGCGACGCCAACCTGATGGGACCGGAGGGACAGATAACGGTCATATCGGGACCCGATCAGGGCAAGACGATACCGATACACAAAAAAGAATTCGTCGTGGGCCGTAACCTCGATCTCGACCTCGTGCTGACCGACCCGTCGGTCTCACGCCGTCACTTCAGGATATGGTTTGACAACGGCGCCTACTGGGCCGAGGACCTCGGGAGCGGCAACAAGATAAAGGTGAACGGCGCGAAAACGACCGAAAAAAAGCGTCTCGCCAATGATGACCTCATACAGGCGGGTAACACCACGACCCGTTTCGAGATACTTCACTGAACCGAACGGACCCTCAAAAAATTGTAAGAGAATATCTCGGTCAGACGACCGTACGGCTGGTCGGCGGCGGCGGCGGCGGGTTCGGGCGGTCGGGCGGGGTCGGCGGCGGATCGGGACTGGCCGCGATCACGACCGCACCGGCGGCACCGGACCGAGACTCAAAGGGAACGCCCGCCACACAGGCGACCATTACCATGACCACGATAAGCAACCTCATGGGCACAATCTCCTCATACCTTGACCTCTACTGTCCCTATTCTAGTGAATTGAAAAAAAGATGTCAATAGGTCCGCCACATTATTTTGACCCCGTCGATTTTTGGCATATAATCCGTTTTACCATCAGACGAGGGGAGAGACGCCATGCTTCGTATCGTCCGCTGTAACGACCCGTTCTTCAGCGCCCGTCATGCACCGGGCCGTATCGCGTGGAGCGCCGACGAGGCCGATCGCCTGATCGCGGGCCTCATCGACACCGTGCGGGCAGGCGATCCGGTCGCACTTCCCTACGCCGAACACCTTTTTACCACGGAAGCACGGGCACTCCGTTTCCTTGAGGCGGCCTTCACGGCGGAAGCCCCGGTCACTTTCTTCTGCCGCGAAATGACCCTCCCTTCGGTGCTCGTACGGTACGCTCTCATCGAGGAAGAGCCCGAGAATTACCAACCCTTCGCCCCCCATATCGCTGCTCTGCCTTTTTCCCCGGCGGCGCGGGAGACCGTCACCGAGAATATCAGCGGCTTCCCCTACTCCCGGATCGAGGAGATACTTTCCGCCATGAGAGGCCTGCCGGAACCGGAGGCGATCGAGTACCTGCTCGATACCAAACGCAATCTTCTGCGGCGCAACCCGGTCATCGAGGTGGTCAAGACCGGTGGCGGCATCGAACAGATCGGCGGTCTGGCCGAGCTCAAGCAGTGGATCGTGGAACGGCGCGGCAATTTTTCGACGAAGGCGCGTGAATTCGGCATACCGATGCCCAAAGGTCTCTTGATGCTCGGCGTACAGGGATGCGGCAAGAGTCTCACCGCCAAGACCATCGCGAATATCTGGAATTTCCCCCTCGCGCGACTCGATTTCGTGAATCTGTTCCAACAGGGCAAGAGTGTCGAGGAACTCATCCGCGACGCCGTCGCCATCGCCGAGGCGTTCGCCCCCATCGTCCTGTGGATAGACGAGATAGAGAAGGCGCTCTTTCAGGAGGAACAGTCGGCCGAGATACGCCGCGTGCTCGGCTGGCTCATGACCTGGATGCAGGAAAAGAGCCGCCCGGTGTTCCTCGTCGCGACCGCCAACAATGTCGAGATCCTGCCACCCGAACTCCTACGCAAGGGGCGATTCGACGAGATATTCTTCATCGATCTGCCCGGCGCCGACGAACGGACCGATATACTCCGGATACATCTGACCCGCCGCGGACGGGACGCTTCCCGGTACGACATCGCCAAGTTGGCGGAGGCCGCCGAGCAGTTCTCGGGCGCTGAACTCGAGCAGGTGGTGGTCGACGCGCTGATAGCCGACTACGCGAAAGGTCGCGAACTGGCCCAAAAGACCCTCGAAGAGGTCCTGCGCCGCACCGTACCGCTCGCAGTGACCTACGAAGAACAGATAAAGAAACTCCGCATGTGGTCGCGCGGCAGGGCCCGTAACGCCTCCGGGAACCAGCGCATCGAGGCGCTTTTCAACACCGCGCCGTAAATGTATATCTCCGAACTCGCCCCCGTGGCCGAACTTCTGACCGACCGGGCCGCCGGCTCCATCGTCAACACCGTGTACCATTCCTTCGGTGGCACACTCATCAAACTATACGGCGCCGACGCGGGGATTGAGGGGCTCTTTTTCTCGTCGAGGGAACGGGTTGCGTTCCCGGTATTTGACCTGCGGCCGTTCCGTCGCGATCCCCTGACCAATCTTGAGGAGTCACTACGTAAATATCTCGATGGTCGCCGGCTTCTGCGTGCATCGGTCGACCCCGTCCGCGGTCGGGTGTTGATCATCTCCTTCAGCGATGTCGTGCTCACGATACCGCTTTTCGCCGGCAAGGCGGTACATCCGACCGGCCCCGACGGCGCGATGCTCTGGAGCGAGCACCGCGACCACGATATCCCCCCGCTCGCCGAACCGCTCCGCGACCTGTTACCGCGTGTCGCATCGCCCGGTGAATGGCAGGACCGGTTCCTTGCCGGGAAGCGGGAGGCCGAAGAGGATGCTCGCCGCCGCGCCATCGAGAAGAAAAAGAGTGAGATAGGCGAGAAGATAGCGAAGATGCGGGCAGAACGGGAACGGGCTCTCGAACGGTCGGCATCATTCCGCGCGACGGCGACGGGGATCAAGGGCGAGCTCTACACCCTGTCACCGCACGCACGGACCGCGAAAATAACGCTGGGCGACCGCGACATACCGCTCGACCCCCAAAAAAGCGTCCTCGAGAACATGAACGACCTGTTCAGCGAAGCGAAACGGCTCCTGCGCGGCACCATCACGCTCGACGGGCGGATCGCCGAGGCGGAACGCGCCCTTGCGACCCTCAATGGCGATGCGCCCACAACCGCAACGGTACCGGAAAGGAAAAAGCGTGAACCGAAGGCGAAGCCGGGGGCCCATGTCCCCTATCACCGCTACCTCGCGCCATCGGGACGGGCGTTGCTCGTCGGACGTTCGGCCGCCGACAACGACGAACTGACCTTCAAGATCGCCTCTCCGCACGATCTCTGGTTCCATGCGAAGGACCACGCCGGGAGCCATGTCATCCTGCGAAAAGGCAAGGGAGGGACCGCGACCGAGGAGGAGGTCTTCCTCGGCTGTTGCCTCGCCCTCTTTTACAGCAGGGTACGCGAGACGATGGAGGGAGAGGTCTGGTTCACGGAACGCAAGTTCGTGAAAAAAGCAAAGGGCATGGCGCCCGGCAAGGTGCTCATCACGCAGGGCAAGCCGAAATATCTGCGGGCCGACCGGTCGTTCTTTGAGAAACTGCGCCGCGACGGCGACCCGCTCATACACGGAGACGACTGATGGACCACCGGGAACGCGTCAAAGAATTCGAACGCTTCGCGAAGCGGTTCCGCACCCCGCACGATATTCAACGCTTCCTCAACGAAACGCCCTACTCATCGCACAAGATATGCCTTTCGCCGTGGCGCGTGATGAAAGAGCGGCATGCCCACTGCGCCGAGGGTGCCTACTTCGCGGCGGCGATCTTCTCGCTGTGGGGAGAACGGCCGCTCGTGGTCGATCTCCTCGCCGAGAACGACGACGATCACATCATCGCGCCGTTCCGCGTTGACGGCTACTGGGGGGCGGTCGCCAAGTCGAATACGACGGTGCTGCGCTACCGCGAACCGGTCTACAAGAACCTGCGCGAACTGGTGATGTCCTATTTCGACCTCTACTTCAACACCGACGGGATGAAGTCGCTACGCGGTTATTCGCGGCCGGTGAGTCTCGACCGGCTGGGCGGGAAGCACTGGATGACGAGCGACGATGATCTCAACTTCATCGGGGACCGACTGACGGCGCTACCTCATATCCCGCTCATCGACAAGAGGATGCGCGCGAATCTCGCACCGACCGACGACGACCTTGTGAAAGCCTGTTTCCTGAACTCGAACGAAGCGGGCCTCTTCAGACCGCGCTAGGACCCAGCAACATCACTCCGCGGTGGCCGGGCGCGCCCCCTCGATGTACTTGATCGCCTCGGCGGCCGCCTTGAGCGGGTTGTCGGAACTGATGACCGCGATGATCTCCTCGTTCCCCTTGATGCCCGGCTTGAGCAGGTAGATGCTGGTGAGGAGTGACATGAGTTTGCGGTGCGCCCGTATCTGCATACTCGGGTCATCGTAGGTGATGCTCTCGCCGGTATCCACGATGCACTCTACGCCGCGCGGCATGAGCAGTTTCACCATCTCGGCGATCGCGTCACGTTCCTCCGACGAGTTGACCGTTTCGGTATACAGGTAGACCTTTCGCAGGTTCGAGAAGTCCCAGTTCGGATCGCGGGTCTCGACCACGATGTCCTTCTGGCCCGACGAGAAACCGGTCTTTTGCGATGCGCAGGCGACGGAACAGATCGCCAGAGCGCCGATGATCGCGAGCGACAGGAACTTGTGGAACATCTTCACCTCCCCTCGTAGTTGACAACACACGAAGGGAGTGTATCCGCCGCGAAACGCAAAGTCAAATCTTGACTTGCCCGTTTCCCCGTATAAAGATGTCGATACCTTGCTAAAGAGGTGCCGTTCCCATGGACAAGTTCTGGGGTTTCTATCTATCCCTTCTTTTCAGGTACCGCTGGGCTGTTTTTTTCCTGTTCGCGATCCTCTTCGTCGCTGAACTCCTCTATGTCCGCGGCAATTTCCGCATCGACAGCGACCTGCGTGCGCTCTTCCACGGCGAGAACCAGACGGTCAAAGACCTCGAATACCTCGACAGCCGCCTCGGCGGGTACGCCACCGCACAGATAGTCGTCCGCTCGGAAAGTTACGAGAACAACCTCGCCTTCCTGACCGCCCTGAAGAAGGATCTGGAGTCGTTCTCGGACATACGGTTCGTCGAGTTCGAGCGCGACATCACCTACCTCGAGGAACGCGCCCTGCTTCTCCTGCCCACAGAGCGGCTCATCGAGGCGGAGCAGAAGGTCCGCGAGGCGGTGGCGAACGAGGTGGAAAAAGGACTCTCCCTCGACGATCAGCCCGCCACCGATAGGGCCGACGACAAGATGCCGCACGCCCTTTCGGACGAGATAGATCATGTCCTCAAGGAAATAGAGCGACAGAAACTGGCATATAACATCTCCCCTTACTACGTCGCACAGGGCGGGAAATATGTCGAGATGAAGGTGCGCCCCGCCGGAAGCGACACCACGATACAGGACATCAAACGCATCGTGACCCTGCTCGACGAGCGGGTCGCCGCCACCGGGCCCGACAAATACGGTATCGCGGTCGAGGTCGGCGGCTATTACCGGCACCGATTGGAGGAGATACAAGCGATAAATTCGAACCTCGTCGCCTCGCTCGTCGCCTGCATACTGCTCCTGCTGACGGTGACCGTGCTGTTCTTCCGAACGCCATTCTCGGTCCCCATCATATTCTTCCCGCTCTCCTTCGGCGTGATGTTCGGCATCATCGCCGCACTCTGGGTCATCGGCAAGTTCAACCTCATCTCGGCCTTCACCATCGCGATGCTTTACGGGCTCGGTATCGACTACGCTATACACTTGTACTCCCGTTACGGCGAATTCCGGCGCGAAGGGCTGCCACCGCTCGACGCAATGCGAAGCACCTATGAACACCTGTTCCGGCCGCTTCTCTACAGCACCGTGACCACCGCGATAGCCTTTCTTTCACTCATCTTCATCGAGTTCAAGGGGTTTTCCGATTTCGGCATCGTCGCGGGCGTCGGCATCATATCGTCTCTTGTCGCCATCCTCTTCCTCTTCCCGGCCATCGTGTTCCTCATCGAACAATGGACACCGCTCACTCACGCACCGCGGGGCGTTTCAAACATCGCCCCCGCCTATCAGTTCTTTCTCCGTCGACCGATATTCATGATCATCCCCTCGACGATACTTATCGCCTCCTTCATCGCCCTCTTCCTCGTGCGATTCGAGTACAACATCGACAATCTATCCTTTAAGCGCAAGTACTCGCCCGATTCCATCATCGCTCGCTACAACGACCTGGTGCGCGACGAGAACCCCAACACCATGGCGGCGAGCATGCCGGCGATCATCGCCACCGATTCGATCGAGGAGATGTACGATGCGACCCGGGCGCTCTACCGCAAAAAACAGGAACTCAACGATCTGCAGCACGAAATACGGATCGGCGGCATACTGTCGATGGCGAACTTCGTCCCCGAAGGACAGGAGGAGAAACTGCAGATCATGAAGCGGATATTGCGCGTCATCGAACGGAAAAAGGAACTGATGGACGACAAGACCGCCGAACGGTTCGAACGCGAGATACGACCGCTTCTTTCCGTATCATCCCCGATAACCGCTGAAGACCTCCCGAAGTGGATACAGGATAAACTGCGCGAGAAGGACGGCAGTTACGGCAAGATCATCTCGTTCGTGACCTCGGGCAACAAATCGGACATCAACAAAGTGCTGACCATCCGGAAGGAACTGGGCACCATCCACGGCGAACTCGGCGAATACCGTACGCGGGCCACCTTCCTGCTTCTGGCCGACATCAAGCACGTGCTCGAACACGAACTGCCCCGTGCGATACTCCTGTCGTTCTTCTCGGTGCTCGCGGTACTGATACTAGCCTTCCGTTCCTTCCGACAGGCGGGCATGATCCTCACTCCGCTCTTCGCCGGCATCACGCTGATGATCGGCATCATCCATTTCTCCGGCTTCTCTTTCAATCTCTTCAATATGGTCGTCATCCCGACGATCATCGGCATCGGCATCGATTCCTGTATCCATATCTACGATCGGTTTCGCTCGACCGGCTTCACCGATGTAGAGGGCACCGTGCGGACCACCGGCGCCGCCGTTCTCATCAGTTCGGTCACCACGCTTATCGGTTTTGTCAGCATCATATTCGGCGCCCATAAAGGGGTGACCTCCATCGGTACCGTATCATCCATCGGCATCGTCAGCGTTACGCTCTGTGCGCTGATATTGTTCCCCTTGTTCCTTTCGCTCATCAGCCGCAGGCGAACGGGAGGATCATGACCGGAGGAGGTCCTTCCCGCCGGGTTTTTCTCGCCCTGCTTGTTCCAGCCGCATGCATAGTACTTTTGAGTTTCCTTCGTCCCCTTACCACCGGATCGATCAAGGTGGACGAAAATTACCTTTCGGGCGTTCCCCTCGCTGCCGCCATCTTGCTGTTCGTCGTATCGCTCGCGATCTTCACCCTCGGCTATTTTCGCGTAGTGACGCGGACCCCGGGCCATGACCTCTCAGCATTACAGACCAAACACCTCGCTCAATTACTCATCGTCGTCTCTTTTTTCATGCTCCCGATGCTTTCCAACGATATTTTCAGCCTCATCGCCTATGGCGACACCGCGCTTAGGGGCAATGATCCCTTCACCGATCCGTTGGCGCTCCAACGGTCCCAGTTCTTCCCCTTCGTCGGGTCCGCATGGGCGACCGCCCCTTTCGCCTACGGTCCGCTGAGTCTGTATCTCTCGATGTTCGCGGTCCATTTTGGTGGGAACATCATCGGCGCGCTCGCGGTCTACAAACTGATCATCGCCCTGTTCTGTCTCCTGTTCGTTGAAACGGTCTCCCGCATACCGGGCACCGGGGACGGTCGCTACAACCTGCTCGCGCTCGTTACCTGCGCCCCGGTACTCTGGCTCCAGTGCGCCGGACAGTCGCACAACGATGCGGCATCCGCCGCGCTTCTCGCGGTCGGCATCCTTCTCCTTATGCGCCACCGTCCCGTCGCCGGCTTTATGTTCGCCGTGCTTGCCGGCGCATTCAAATACTCCGCGTTCCTTGCCATCCCCGCCATGATCGCCGCCATATGGGTGACCGCCCGCCCCCTGCGGGAACGGGTGTGGATCCTGCTCGCCTCAACGCTCGTTACGCTGGCGACCCTGTCCCTTCTGTTCCTTTCGATCGGCAGCGACTCGCGCGCCCTCCTGTTCCAGACCGAATTCCTCTCGTCGAAAAAACCGAGCAAGTCGATCGTGGATACCGTCACCGAGGTGATCATCGTCTCCTCGGCGCTCTGGGAACGGGGCCTACCCGCCTCTGGAGAACGCAATGATGTCTACCAGTCCCTCGAAGATCGTAAAACGGCCATCTGGCGCGTCGCGATACCGTTTATGTACCTCTTCTCCGCTCTCCTCGCCTTTCTTGTCCTGCGCCGGACCCGCAGGGATCCCGGCGCCTTTTTCGCGACCGCAGCCAAGATAGCCACTATCATCATATGCTTTGCCTCTCCCGTATTTCAACCGTGGTATTTCGCCGCCTTCCTGCCATTGTTCGCTTTCCTGAAGGACCGGGAATGGATCGCATGGTCGGCGATCATCCTCGGCTACAGCAACCTCATGAACATCATGCATGTCATCGATCGCGAAAGCTCTTGGTATCTGGCCGTGCCTCCCTTTTTCGTCATCACCACCGGCATATTGTTTTTCGCCTATTTCAGGCAACGATTCCTCGCACCGGTAACGGAGGACGATAGCCGATGAGCCGGCTGGTCTCATTTTTCTCGGCACCACTCCTTTCGCCGGAACTCAAGCAACGCTACGGCCACTATCTGCTCGTTCTACTCGCGCTCTGTCTTCTTACCGCGTGGACCACGCAGGGCTATCTTCACGCCGACGAGTATTTCCAGACCATAGAGTTCGCGAGTTACAAACTGGGTATCACCAAGGCAGAGTCCCTGCCCTGGGAATTCCACTCCCGGATCCGACCGTGGCTCCAACCCGGCATCTATTACCTCATCCTTAAAGCATTCTCCTTCGTCGGCATCGCCGATCGTTTCGTACAGGTACTGCTTCTTCATTTCCTCTCGGCATTCCTGAGCATCGCCACCCTGCTTTATTTCGGCACGGTCGCCTTCCGCTGGTTCCGCACCGAGCAGGAACAGGGGTGGTTGATGCGCGTGCTCTGTTTCACCTTTTTCGTTCCTCTTCTGTTCGTCCGCAACTCCTCTGAGGTCTTCTCGACCGCCTGTTTCATGACGGCGGCCACGATACTGTTAAGACGCCTTTCTCCGGACCGACGCACCGACGATCCCGGATTCAAGGCCTGGGAAATGATCGTTCCGGGGGTTCTGTGCGGCCTCGCATTCGAGTTCCGCTACTCGAGCGCCTTCCTTGTACTGTTCTTCTGCCTCTGGCTCCTCTGGGTCGCCCGACTTCGCTTCCTCCTGCTGACCACGCTTGCGCTTTCCTCGTTCCTTCCCATCCTGGTCTGCATCCGCATCGACCGCTGGGGATACGGCGATTGGGTCTTTGCCCCGTGGAACTATTTTGCCTCCAATATCCTCGATAAGCGGATGGAACATTTCGGCACTTCCCCTTTCTTTGCCTACCTTTACCTTCTGATCGGCAATATCGGTCCCCACATATCGCTTCTTCTGGTCGTCGCCATCTTCCTCTGCTGGTACCGTCACCCGCGCCATGTGGTCACTTGGGTGACGCTTCCTTACTTTGTGTTCCATTCTCTCCTGAGCCACAAGGAGGATCGCTTTATGTTCCCGCTCCTCTTTCTCTGGCTCGCCGCCGCGGTCCTCGCGGTCGCCACCTCTCAGGGCAGACCGGTCGCATGGCTTTCGCGGGTATTCCAAGAAAAGAACCGGCGCTACTGGAACTTCGTCTGGTACACCAACCTCGCGATCGTCGCCTTTCTCGCACTCTATCCCATAACGGTCGTCCCGCAACTCAAGATGCAGCGCCACCTTTACCATCACCACGCCGGGGACACGATCTACAAGTTCGCCGACTACGATCCCTACATACGCAAGGAACTTTTCTTCTCCTTCTATCGCCCACCACGCCTTCGTATCGAGCAACTGCCTGATACAGCGCAGCTTGAATCGATCGCCCGCGGCGCCGACCGACCTCTCTATGTGGCGACCCTTCTCCCCGGCCTCACTGAACACTCCGACTACCTTCGGCACCATGCCACTCCGGAATTCCGTTCCTTTTTATTCTGTCGCGAGTCCTTCGCGCCGGTCTCGAGAAAACTTCGCGAGTTCTTCCCCCATCATCTCTGTCCGGTACTTTACCGTATAGAACCGACGAATACTGGGCCGACTGATCGCTAGAAACTTGAAATAATTATATTTCTTGCTATCATTGCTCGTCATAAAGAGGAAAGCATGATGCGCGACGATGCCCCCCAGAGCCCCCGGGCGTCCGAGATGGGGCAACAACAACAATTAAGCGATATCAAGGAGATACGCAAACTCGTTGTGCAGTCGCTCAACGTCGCCAACGCACTGGACATCAGTCTTCGCGCCCTCAATACCAAAGTGAATCAGAAGGACAAATCGGAACTCAATAAAAGTTTTTTCCTACTCGTCATGCTCGGCGTGGTCGTCGTCCTATCCTTCTTTTTCTACTTCCGCGCCGAGGTGACCCACTTCAAGGAGAAACTCGGGACCGCCGCAAAGCAGAACGAATACCTCCAGAAGGATATAAAGGAACTCAAGGAGCGCCTCGCGACCTCCGAAAACACCGATATCAAGGCCTTTAACCTCTACCTCGCCTTCAAGGAGGGAGATCCCGATCAGGCGATAAAAAAATACGCCGAATTCAACCTCTCGGCCCTCTCGCGACTCGAGCGATTCGTCATCGAGACCGAAGTGAACCTCATCAAACAGAAGGCGGCCATCAACAAGTACGAGGAAGGGGTAACGCTCTTTAACCGCAAGAGTTATCTCGCGGCGGTCGAACGGTTCGAGGAAAGTCTCAAGATATCGGGCGTCGGCAAACATGTGCCGAGCCTCTTCTACTACACCTCCACCGCCTACTACCGGGCGAACGAGATAGAGAAGGCGGCGATCGCCTTTGAGCGATTCCTGTTCGTCAATACCGAAAAGGGACTCACCAAAGACAAGGCGGAACTGCTGCTCGGCGTCTGTTATGAACGGATGAAACAGTACGAGCGGGCGATCAATTTCTACCAGCAGGTACTCAAAGACAACAAATACTCGCGATTCGGACCGACCATCCGTGATCGTATGCGCAACCTGCAGAAGAAGATCGATAAACAAAAGAACATGGACGATAAACGGGCATCGTAACATCTCTCGCCGACGGAGACGCGCCTCATGACCGAGCGGCCCATCGCCCTGCTCTTCCTTTGGCATATGCACCAGCCCTTCTACAAGGACGCCCAGAACGGCTCCTACCTCATGCCATGGGTACGACTCCACGCCACGAAGGGCTACTATGACATACCTCAGGTCATGGAACGATACGGCATCAAGGGCTGCGTGAATGTGGTCCCCTCGCTCATCGAGCAGATCGAGGATCACCTGCAGGACCGGGTGACCGACCGATGGAAGACGCTCACCATCAAGCGCCCCGAGGAGATGAGCGAGGAGGAGAAGGCGTTCGTCATCCGCAACTTCTTCATGCTCTGCTGGGACCGACTCGTGAAGACCTCCCCCCGTTACTGGGAGATACTCTCCAAACGCGAGCGGTTCGTGGGGAAACTCTCGTGGACCGAGATGACCCGGTTCTTCTCGGACGACGAATTGCGTGACCTGCAGGTCCTCTTCAATCTCAAATGGTTCGGCTTCACCGCGCGTGAACGATACCCGCTTCTCCGGAAACTCGACGAGAAGGACCGCAGCTTCACCCACGACGAGAAGATGGACCTCCTCAGAACGCAGGAGACGGTGCTTCGTGAGATACTGCCGCTGTATCGCCGCCTCGCTGATGAGGGGATCATCGAGCTGGCCTTTACCCCCTTCTACCATCCCATCCTGCCGCTTATCCACGACACCGATACGGCCCGCCGTTCATCGCCGCACGCACCGCTTCCGCCACGATTCTCCTACCCCGATGACGCCCGGTGGCAGGCCTGCGAGGGGAAGCGGTACGCCGAAACGGTCTGGCAACGAGAACTTGCAGGCATGTGGCCGGCGGAGGGAGCGGTCTCGCCCGAAGCGGTCACCCTCGCCGCGGCCTGCGGCGTGAAGTGGCTGGCGACCGACGAAGGGATACTCTTCCGTTCGGTCGGCGCGGTCGACAAGAAACAGGTGCTCTATCGACCGTGGCGTTTCCGGGAACGCGATCACGAATGCGCCCTGTTCTTCCGTGACAAGTACCTTTCTGATCTCATCGGGTTCTCGTTCGCGAAAGCGGAGACGGGGCAGGCGGTGGAAAGTTTCCTGAATCACGTGCGCTCCATCCGTCATGCCGTTCCAGATACCGGCCAAGACCCCGCTATCACCGTCGCTCTCGATGGCGAGAACGCGTGGGAGAATTATCCCGACAACGGTCGCGATTTCCTTCACGGACTCTGCAAGACGCTCGCCGATGCCCCTGATATCGCCACCGAGACCTTCTCGGGCTTCATGGCGACGAATCCTTCGGATGCCTACCCGACGCTTCCTTCGCTCCATAGCGGCTCATGGATACAGAGTGATTACCAGATATGGATCGGCAACGACGAGGACAACACGGCATGGGAACATCTGCGTCGGACGCGCCTGTTCCTCGACGAACACCTGAAGACCCACCCGGACACTCCGCCGGAGACCCGCGAGGAGGCGCTCCGAGCCATTTACCGTGCCGAGGGAAGCGACTGGTTCTGGTGGTACGGCCCGCAGTTCCAGACCGAGAACGACTACCTGTTCGACCGCCTCTTCCGCCGCCATCTGCGCCGCGTCTATGCCGTGCTCGGTGCTCCGCATCCGACGGCGTTGGACCTCCCGATAAAGCGGTCGGCCGGGGTCACCGATAACCTTACCCTGCCGATAACGACCATATCGCCTGAGATCACGGGGCGGACCGACGATTTTTACGGCTGGGCAGGGGCTGGCCTGTTCGACAACACGCGGCGGCCCGGCGGTGTCATGTACCACGGCGTCCGCGTGGTCGACCGCCTTTGGTTCGGGTTCGACCGCGACCATCTCTATTTCCGAGTGGCGCTCGCCGCGCCTCCCGTCACGCAGGAACACAAACGATCGGCCATACGCTTCTATATCACCGACGGCATGAGTCTCGACCTGCAACTGCCGATAGCGCGGTTCGAAAAGGCATTCTTCCCCGTTTCGCTGAACAACGAACACGGCAGGTTGAGAGAGATCGTGGACGCCGGTACCGCAGCGTTCTTCGATGTCCTCGACCTCCGCCTTTCCATCGACAAATGCGGCCTGCCACGCGGCGGCGCCGTGTCGTTCCACGGCAAGGTCATCTCGTCGGACGGTATGGAATGCGAACGGATACCGGAGGTCGGCACCATCCCGATACCAGTGCCCGATCGGCGGGCGACCATGCGATTCTGGGATGTCTGAAGAACGGAAAGGAGGCCACCCATGCAGGGAATGATACGCCGGGACCCCGTTTCGCACCGCTGGGTGATCTTCGCCCCCGAAAAAGCCCCCATCCTGACGCACGGATCCTCCGAGGAGGAGACCCTGCTCCCCGCCGAGAACCCCGACTCCTGCCCCTTCTGTCCCGGCAACGAGGCGACGACCGGCAGTGAGATCCTGCGCTACAACCACTTCCCTCACCTCAACAACGGCTGGTCGCTCCGCGTGTTCCCGGCGCGCAACCCGCTGCTACGCGTCGAGGAGGACGCGCGACCGCAGGGCAAGGGCATTTATGACGCCATGCACCGCGTCGGCGCCCACGAGGTGGTGGTCGAGACCGCCCGCCACGGCGGGGCGATAGACATGCTGTCACCAGAAGAGTTCCGCGACGTGTTCCTCGCGTGGCGCGACCGCTCGGCCGATCTGCAGGGCGACCGGCGGTTCAAATACCTCATGATCTTCAAGAACCGCGGCAAAGAGGCGGGCGGCACGGTCAACCACCACTACTCCGAACTGGTCGCCTTCCCGTTCCTCCCCTCGTTCGTCGAGTCGAGATTCCGGCACGCTGCCGATTATTTCGCGTTCCGGCGCCGGTGCGTCGTCTGCGACATCGTTGATCAGGAACTCGCGGATGGATCCCGTCTCGTCGAGGAGAACGAAGAATTCGCCGCCTTCTGCCCCTACGCGGGGCGCTTCCCCTTCGAGGTGTGGATCGTGCCGAAACGGCATCTGCTCTACTTCAGCGACACTCCCCACGAGACGCTTTTGGCGCTCACCCGCATCTATCTGGCGGTCCTGCGCCGTATCCGGGTCGCTCTCGGGGCCCCCGCCTACAATGTCGTGGTGTACAACGGACCGTCGAACTACGACGATTTCACCAAGAACCCGCTCCAGTTCTTCCACTGGCACATCGAGATAATTCCTCGGATATGCGGCATGAACGCCCTGCCGCTCGGCGGCGGCGGCTACATCAATCCGACCCTTCCGGAGGATGCGGCCGCCTTCTTGAGAGAACAGGGCTGACGGCCTCTATTTTTTGAACAGCGTATCTTTCTTCTCGTTTATCGCGGCGCAATCGTCCGCCGGATCGATCCTGACCATGACCATCGTGTTCCCTTCTGTATGCGGCTGGATGGTCCGATCGCCCGCGAAGAGCGGATTGTCGACATCGATGACCATTTCGTACTGCTGCCACAGCGAGGAGCCCTCTATACGATCATTCACGGCGGAGGTAGAGGTCACCTCCATGTAGCTCTTGATGACTCCCCAGATGAGTCCCGAAGCAATGGATGATTTTATCTCGAAGGTCATTCCCGCCTTGCCGTCCTCATCGTGGTCGAAGATGCGCGGGTCATCGGTCTCGGTGATCATCTCGGTCTCGATATCGAAGGGGGTGGTGCCGTTCTCGCCTTGGAAGTAGGCACCGCGCATCTCCCACCAGCGGTTCATCTTGAAGGAGAAGTTGTCCGGGGTACCGCTGTATTCGAGCGCCGGTTTCGGATCTTTGAGGTCTTCGGGCGGAATGTAGAAGAAATAGTTGCGGAACTTCTCGGGGAAATAGGTGGTGATGGTCTTTGCTATGGAATTGCCCTCAACAATGACCGTCTCCATGTAACAGGTCTGCGGCCGATCGGCGAGGACCGCCTTGCCTCCCTCCTCCTTGATGATGATGCGGACGATCTTATCCGTGCGCAGGACCACATCATTGACCACCGGCACATTGCCGTCGGCGAAGAGTTCGACCTTCTGCGCCCAGACACCGACCAGATGCTGCACGAGCGGATCGGGGGCCATGTCCTCATCGGGTTGCTCGTTGTCATTCAGGATATCATCGCCGGTCTCGTCGGTCACGGTCTCATCAGTGACCGCGTTATCGGTCGCGACCGTATCGGTCACGGTCTCGTCGATCGTCGTGTCGTCGGTCACCGTTTCATCGACGACCACATCATCGGCCACCTCATCGTCCGGGGTCACATTGTTGTCGGTCGTCGTCTTCGTATCATCACCACAGGCGACCATCAGGAACAACGCCACGAGGGTGATGAACAGGAAATGTTTTCTCATCTCGGCCTCCTAAAAAATGAATTTCGCGAATATGCCTGAACCGAACAGAACGCCTCGGGTCCAGTAGCCCGGATAACCGGGGTTGTTGGTCTGGAACCCGACCGAACCGGGATACACCTCCCCTTCGGGATCGGTCATCTCGGGGTATTCGTCCACGACGCTGTTATAGGGTGCGTCGGTCACCGAGGCGTAACCTTCCTCGGTACGGGTCTTGATCGTGGTGCGTTTGAGCAGGACCTGTGTCTGGAACGACACTCCGCCCGCCAGCGTGAATTTCTCGAACTTGAAGAACTCGGTATAGCCGATCGCAAAGGCGATGCGGTCGTTATCCACATAGTTCGAGCGACCGGTCTGATCGGGCACCGGGGTCATGTGGTAGGTCCAGTCGAACCCGAACTCGCGGTCCTCCGAGGCGACATTGACGCCGAACGACGGTTTTACGGTATCGTGCCACTTATCGAGCGGTCGTTCAGCATGGCGATCGCGGTACTGCGACCACATGGTATAGAGCGCATTCGCGATGAGCGAGATACGCCACCCCTCGACCTTGGGGAACGAATACATGACCCCGAGCGAGAATCGAAGCGGATCGTTGCCGTAGTTGGTCCGCAACCCGGAATCGAGCCATTTGAGTTTTTCGCCCGGGTTATTCGGGTCGTCGTCGTAAAGGGAATCGAACCCGCGCACCTGTATGTCGACATCAAGGTTGAAATCAAAGTTGAGATTCGGCAGATGCAGCGTGCCGGTTATCGCGAGATCATCGATAGGTGTGATAACGAACCCGAAATGAGGAGCGAAAAGCGGCAAGGCATGTACCGCTATCGCCGGATCGAACAGCAGATACTCCGGGCTCGATGCGTCGGCGACATAGACGCCGATATCGGCGACGGCCTGCACACCGACCGTGGCACCGGCACCGAGCGAAAGCCAATCGCCCACCTTGCCGGCGAGCGCCATGACGAGGTGGAAACTCTCGAGCCGGTCACCGAACAGTTCGAAATGGAGTGAGTTGCCGAAGAACTGGTCGCGTTCGTCGGGGTAATAGGGCACCTGTCCGGTAAGTTGGCTCGCCGGCAATTCGACATAGAGCGCGCCCGCAAGCCAGCCGTCGAACCACGACATGTTGCCCGCCAGCAGGGTGTAAAAGTTAAGAAAATCAGGATGATCCATCATGCTCTTCGTTTCATAACTACCACGCTTGTGGATAAGATCCTCGGTCGGAAGCGGGGTGTAGCGCTTATCCTCAAGCGGCACCTCGGCGCCGTCGTGGGTGATGAGACTCGAGTTACGATCGCGTATCTCACCGGGGATATCGTACTTCGAATCCTTCCGCATATAGGCAATGTTGAAGTCGCCCGCCGACATGCCGAAGCCAAGCTTCAATTGATCTTTCTGCCCGATGAGAAGAGCCGGATTGTAGTAGGCCGCTTCAGGACCGAGCGCGATGACCCGCAGGTTGAACGGGTGCATGAGGTCGGGCGACCCGACCGTTTCAAACAGCGATGCGGCGCTCGCGGATGATGCCGTAAGCGTCAACAGCAGGAAGGCGATACAGGCGGTTTTCTTCATCGTCGTTCTCCTATTTGTTGGTCGTTTCCTTGAAATTCTGTTGGCGTATCCATTCCTGCGAGCGACCGAACAGTGAGATACCTACATAGCCGCGCAACTTCAGTTTGCTACCGAAGAAAGTGAGTTTCAGGTAACCCTTGTAGGTCTCGCCGTTGTCGGGGTCCATCACCCCGCCGCCGTTCCACTCGTCGCCGTCCTTCTTCATCCCCCACAGGACGCGCATCCCGATGGCCCTCTTTCCCGCCATCTCCCCTTTGCATTTGACACAGACCGGGTTGTCCTCCTCGCCGGGACGAGGAAAGACCTTGACGATGTGGCCGACCAGTTCGCCGTTCACCTCTTCGATCTTGACGATGCCGCGCGGCTTGCCGTCGTTGTCGTCGATGGTCATCCAGTAGCCGACGGGGCTGTCGAGTTCGCCCGCCGTCAGGACCGCGCCGCACAGGAGCGTCAGCGCGCAAAGCATCGTACGCAGCATCTTCACGAGGCACCTCCTTTCCATTGTTCCCGGTATGCGTTCATCGTCGTCACGGCGCGGTAATAGACGATGGGGATGACCACGAGCGTCAGCAGCGTCGCGACGAGCAGTCCGCTCATCTGGGCGATCGACATCGGCCCGAACAGTTGGCTGCCCGAAGTGGCGAGCGGGACCAGCCCCATCACGGTGGTCACGTTCGACAGCATGATGGGACGATAGCGACGAGCGACCGCCTCGACGCAGGCCTTTTTGAGATCGTGTCCTTTCCCTTTCTCGTCGTTGATGTATTCCATGAGCAGGATGGCGTTGTTGACCACCACCCCGATGAGGCTCGTGATGCCGAGGAATGCGGTGAACGAGAAGGGCTGGCCGAAAATCAGCAGGCCCATCAGCGCCCCGATGACCGATAGCGGCACCGTGGTCAGGATGATGAGCGGCTGGAGGAACGACTTGAATTCGAGCAGGAGGATCAGGTAGTTGAACAGCAATGCCGCGAGCGCCGCGATGGCGAGGTTGGTGAAATTGTCGATGATGTTCTTCATCTCGCCGTCGTGGACCACCCGCACCCCGGCGGTGTCGAGCCGCGGCAGCGCCTCGTGCATGAACCGCGCCGTTATCTCGGGAGCCCCGTAGCCCGGCGCGACATCGGCCAGCACCGACACCGAATGCTCCTTGTCGAAGCGATAGATGTAGTCCATCTTGGAGGTCAGCGTGATCTCGGCGATCTGTTTGAGCAGGACCTTGTTGCCCGCGATGGTCGACTTTATCGCGAGATTGCCCAGCTCCTCGACGCTGTCGATATCCGATTCGACGATGATGTCGAACTCGTTGCCGCCGGTCCGGTAGACCGACGCCTTGTCGCCGCGCAGGGCGAGGTTGATCTGCCGCTGGACGTCGTATTTGACGATGCCGAGGCTGGTGGCCACCTCCTCGTCGACCTTCACGGTATATTCGAACCGTTCGGAAGCGGCGTTGTCGCGGACGTTCATGAGCCCCGGCACCGTCCGCAGTTCGTCCTGCAGGGTGCGCGACACCGTCAGCAACCGGCGCAGGTCCTTTCCGGTGAGACGGAACATGACCGGCGCGTCCATCGGTTCGGCCTGCTGGAGTATCTTCACCTTCGCCGAGCCGCCGGTGACGGTCGCGTCGAGTTTCTGCTGGAGATGGTAGCCGAACCGTTCGTTGTCGGCGAAACGTCCCCCCTTTTCGAGATCGACGCGGAACATCGCCTGTCCATATTCCTTCGAGGGCGGCTGGGGGAACATCGTAACATAGAATTTCGGCAGGTCGTCGCCGATGACCGTGGTCATCTCGGTCACCTCCGGTTCGCCGCGCAGGACCTCTTCGACCTGCCGCACCACCTTCTCGGTGTCGGCGAGTTCCGCGATCT
>JAKQHE010000231.1 GCA_029573155.1 bacterium | reverse complement strand
CGGCGCTATCTTCATCTGGCCCGAGATATGGGCGGAGACGAGCGCGGCAAGGTACGGCTCTCCATGCTCTTTGTCGGCGAGCACGAGATCATGGCGGACGCCGCTCGCGACGAACACCCTCTTCACGCCGGGCAGAGAGGCGACCCTTTTCAGGAGTGCGAGTTGGCGTCGATGGTCGGGCGCCAGTTCCCTGCATACCGACGGGTGGAGACACCGCTTCTCCCGGCAAGCGCCGCTTTTCGACTTGCGCGCGCAGTCGATGCCGTACATGTTGGCGGTCGGCCCGCCGAGATCGTAGATGACCCCGGTGAACCGTTTCATCTTCAGGAATCGCGTTATCTCGCGGACGATGGAGTCCTCAGAGCGCGACACGACCCGGCGTCCCTGATGGAGGTGTATCGCGCAGAACGAACATTCGCCGTAACAGCCACGGTGGGTGGTCACCGAGAACTTGATCGTTTCGAGCGCCCGCACCTCGCCGCGTTCCTTTTCCGACGGGTGGGCGTCGTACTCGTACGGCAGTTCGTACACCGCGTCGAGTTCCTCGGGCGTGAGGGCCGGTTGCGGCGGATTGTGGATGAGCCATTTGTCACCGTGTCGCTGATGCATGCCCCGCGCCGTCAGTGGGTCGTTGTTTCGGTAGAAAGCGAGGAACATGTCGGCAAATGTCTTGTCGCTGGCCGCCGCTTTCTCGTACGGCGGCAGGCCGAGGAATTGTTCGACGGGCACGTCCGCTATGTAGCATAGGCCGAGGATGTCGCGCCACTCCCGCCCGTCGCGGAGCGCCGCGGCGAGTTCGACGATCGCCCGCTCGGCCATGCCATAGACGAGGATGTCGGCCTTCGCGTCGAACAGGATGCTCCGCCGTATGGTATCGGACCAGAGATCGTAGTGGGCGACGCGCCGCAGACTCGCCTCGATGCCGCCGAGTACGACGGGGACCGTGTGCTTGAAGTATCGCCGGATGAGCCCGGTATAGACGATGCTCGCCCGATCGGGGCGCCGGTCGTTGACGCCGCCCGCCGTGAGATCGTCCTCGCGTCTCCGTTTCCCGAGCGCGGTGTGGTTCGACACCATCGAATCGACCGAGCCGGCGGTGACGCCCCAGAACAGGAGCGGCTCGCCGAGCCGCGTGATATCCGACGGTCCATCGGCCACCGGCTGTGCGATGATGCCGACGCGGAACCCGTGCGCGATGAGGTGATGGCCGACGATCGCGGCGCCATTATACGGGGAATCTATGTAGGCGTCGCCCGTCACGAGGACGATGTCGAGCGCGTTCCAGTGCCGCCGGGCCATCTCGTCGCGTGTCGTCGGGATGAACATGCCTGAAAACCCCGTACCGTGGCTTGAAGGTTATGACCGAACGGGGGCCCCTGTCGTCAAGAGCCCTCTTTCCGGATCGGGCGCCACCGTCGCAGGTGTTTGCGGTAATCGGGCCGGAAATGTTCGAGTATCTCGCGCAGATAGTTCATCTGTCGTTCTATCGAGACGGCATACAGGTCGGCATCGACGCCCCATCGGGCGCGGAAATGGGAACGCATGAAACGGTTGACCCCGCCGAGGTCGTTCGCGAACCGTTTCTGGGTCAGTTCGTAAAATGAAAGCGTGTTGAGATACAGGTCTATCTCTTCGGCGATGCCCGGTATCTTGGCCTCCTTGAACTCCCGGTAGAGGAGCGATATCTTCTCGAGATAGGCGCGATCGGCCATCTGACCGAGCAGGTCGGCGGTACCGAGCATCATGCCGAGCACCCGCGATTCGAACGACCGGAACCGGATGTCCTGGATGCGGACGGTGAACCCGGTGCACGCGAGCATGTCGCGACCGTCGGCCATGTCTCCCTCGTCGAAGCCCTTGGCGCGCAGATAGGCCGAGAGAAAATCGGCGCTCCGGTCGATGTGGTTCTGTGTGTATTTCGCGCCCGACCCGGCATCGCCCTCCTGCTGGATGTAGCCGACATCGTGCAGTATCGTCGCTATGAGGGCAAGTTCGACATTCTTTTCGGAAACGATGTTCCCCTCGACGACGGCGCCGTGGATGAGCCGCGCCATCGCGATGAAGGCATCGGTGGTGTGCTGGAGGTTGTGATATTCGGTGTTGCAGGGGCGATAGCCCGGCACCCGACCGTCGAACAGCGCGAGTATGTGCTCGAACACCTCGCGGACCCGCCGGGTATCAAGGCCCGGATAGGCCATCTGCATCGTCGTTTCGACCTCGGCACGGACCGCGAGTGGCTGATCCATCGCGACCAGTTCGGCCAGTTGCGGGAGATGTTCGGTACCGTTCATAACCATGCCGCCAGTGTAGCGACCTTGTGATAACGAGTCAAGTTTTATATAACTTTATAACAAAGATACATACCTTTGCATAATTTTAATTTGCGGAATCGGACCTCCCGCGTTACACTCGGCGCCATGGGAATCGGAACTCTTCGCATCGCCCGCAACGGCCTGGCGCTTTTTATCATCATCATCTTTTTCTCTCTTTGCAATGTGACCTTGTGGGCCGTGACGCGCGATACCGTTCTTCAACGACGGCGCATCCAGCGGTCGACGCGCTTCTGGATACGGACGACCCTCAACGCGCTGAACATCTCCTACACGCTCAAAGGCGCGGAGAACCTGCGCAACGACCGCAACCATCTCATCATCGCGAATCACATCTCCTATGTCGATGTCCTCCTTCTCTACGCCCTGCGCCCGCTGACCGGCGTCGCCTCGGTCGAGGTCGAGGTCGGCGGACTCGACGGCTTTCTCGCGAAGATGGGCGGCTCTCTGTTCATCGAGCGACGCAGTGTCAGGCACCTGCGCGGCGAACTGGCGAAGGTAACGGCGCTCCTGCGCGACCGGTTCGATGTCCTCATCTTCCCCGAAGGGACCACCACCGATGGCAAAAGCCCGTTGAAACCCTTCAGGACCGCCTTCTTCGCCGCCGCCGCCGATGCGGGAACGCCGATACTGCCGGTCGCGATATGCTACGAAACGATCGACGGCCGTCCGGCGCGGGAGGACGATCTGCTCGACGCGGTCGCCTATTACGGCGACATATCGTTCCTCTCCCACGCGAAAAAATTCCTCGCGCTCAAAAGCATCACCGCCACGATAACGGTACTGCCGCCGGTCGAGGCCGCGTCGGCGCACCGCGACCAACTCGGCGTCACCCTGCGGGAACAGATACAGACGGCGCGGGACGCCATTTAATACTTCCCTTTTCCCCACTCTTCTGCTATATACCCACCAGTTGTCTTTATTCTTAAGGAGGGAACCATGCTGACCGTCCGTACGGCGGCGGAACTCCGGACGGCGCGCGCCGCGCTCGCCGGGAGCGTCTGCTTCGTCCCGACGATGGGGGCGCTCCACGCCGGCCACGCCCGGCTGATGGAGGTGGCGAAAAAGAAGGCCGATCATCTCGTCGTTTCCATCTTCGTCAACCCGACCCAGTTCGGGCCGAACGAGGACTTTTCCAAGTATCCACGAGCCGAGGAGACCGATCTTGCGCTCTGCGAGGCGGCGGGAGCCGACATCGTCTTCCTGCCGAAGGTGGCCGAGATCTACCGTACCGAGCCGACCGTCCGCGTGACGGTCGACCCGAAACTGTCGGGCATCCTCTGCGGCGCTCAGCGGCCCGGCCATTTCGACGGCGTGGCGCAGGTGGTGGCGATACTCTTCAACCTTGTCCGGCCAGACAGCGCCTGTTTCGGCGAGAAGGATCACCAGCAACTCGCCGTGATACGGAAACTGGTGGAGGATCTCCATTTCCCGGTCGCCATCGTCCCGGTCGCGACGGTACGCGAACCCGATGGTCTCGCGCTGTCGAGTCGCAACCGCTATCTTTCCCCCGCCGAGCGGGCCGCCGCCCCGGCTATCTACCGTGCCCTGCTCTACTGCAAGGGACGCGCCGAACAGATCCGGTTCGACCGCATCGCCCTGCCGGTCGGGAAGGTCGAGGAGGAGGGCAGGGCCCTGATACTCAACGACATTCCCGGCGCGCAGATAGACTATTTCGAGATACGGCACACCGACACGCTGGAACCGACGCACTTCATCATGAACCGGTCGCGGGCCTTCGCGGCGGTCCGCGTCGGGGCCACGCGGCTCATAGACAATCTTCTGCTCAACGGGTGAGGCATGGCGCGGATAGCACAGGCGGTCACGGCGCAGGTGGCATATCCCTTCGCGACGCTCGCCGCAAAGAAACGCGCGATGGAGGTGCGCGGCCATACGGTCATCGACCTTTCCATCGGCGACGCTTCGCTCCCGGCCCCCGACGCGGCGGTGACGGCGCTCCGTGAGAGATCGCTCCTCGCGGCGCACCACCATTACTCCTCCTACAACGGCATCCTACCGCTCCGCAGGGCCATCGCAGACTGGATTGATCGGCGGTTCGGCGTCGCGATCGACCCCGAACGGGAGGTGACCGCGCTCATGGGTTCCAAGGAGGGGCTGTTCCGTTTCCCGCAGGCGGTGCTCGACCCAGGCGACGCCGCGCTCCACCCCGACCCCGGCTACCCGGTCTACCCGCTCGCGATACGGGACGCCGGCGGCCGACCGGTCGCGATGGATCTCTCCGAGAAGAACGGGTTCCTCCCCGACCTCGGCGCGATACCCGAAAAAACGCGCCGCGATGTCCGGATGATCATCGTCAATTTCCCGTCGAACCCGACCGGCGCGACCGCCGGTCCCGCGTTCTACGGGGAGCTGTACCGCATGGCGGTGCGGTACGATTGGATCGTCGTCTCCGACAACGCGTACTGCGAGATATACGATGGCGCGCCGCCCCGCGCCGCGCTCGAGTTCGACCCGAAGCATGAGCGGACCGTCGAGTTCTTCTCGTTCTCGAAGACCTACAGCATGACCGGCTGGCGGCTCGGCTGGGCGTGCGGCAACGCCGATCTGGTACAGGCGCTCGTCAAGGTGAAGGGGCTGCAGGACTCGGCCCCCTTCGAGCCGGTGCAGTTCGCCGGCATCGCGGCGCTTTCCCTTTCCGATGCCGATCTCGCGCCGACCCGCCGCTTCTACGCCGATAACCGCGCTCTCATGAAAAAGGCGCTCGACGCCGCGGGCATCCCCTACTTCGACGCACAGGCCGGATTCTATCTGTGGGCCAGAGTGCCCGCAGGGCTTTCCGCCGCCGGACTCACCGACCGTCTGCTTGAGGAGCGCCGGGTGCTCGTCACCCCCGGCACCGCCTTCGGCCCGAACGGCGAGGGCTGGTTCCGCATTGCCGCGACGCGCCATCCCGACGAGATGACCGAAGCGGCACGCCGCATCTCGCAGGGACTTCCGGCATGAGATACCTCCTCTCGCTCGGCTCGAACATCGGCGACCGTACGACGAATATCGATGCGGCGCTCCGGCTCCTCGACGAACGGGGCGTGACGATCCAGCGACGCTCGTCGCTCTACCGCACCGCGCCGGTCGAGGCGCCTCCGCAGGAGGATTTCGTGAACGCGGTCGCGCTCGTCGAGACCCCGCTCTCCCCCGAAGAACTGCTCGACCTCACCACGGCGATCGAAACGGCTCTGGGCCGGACGCGCACCGCGAAGAATGGCCCGCGCATCATCGACATCGACATCGTCCTCAGCGCGGCGGGAACTTACCGTTCGCCCCGGATCGAGATACCGCACCCGCGCTGGCGCCAGCGACGATTCGTCGTCGAACCGGCCCGCGAGATAGCGGACGGCACTCCGTTCGCTGACCCCGTCGCCGCGATAGATACGCGATCCCTGACTCACCAACGGATAGAACGGATACCTACGGAGGCCCTGCCATGAAGACCCGGCTTGTCGGAAAATTGCTCGACCGGATGCCTATCCCCGATGAACTCAAGGATATCATCGGCGATCAGTTGGACCTTTCGGCCATTATTTCTCGCGAAGTAGCGACGCAACTGCTGGAGCACGGCGGCAAGATGAAGCAGGAGGCCAAGGCCATCCTCGCGCGCGAACTGGCCGGGTTCCTCGAAAAGGTGGATGTCGACAAGGCGCTCACCAACGCCTTGGAGAATCTGGAACTTGAGATACGCATCAGTTTCCGCCGCAAGGATAAGAAAACGGAACCGGCGCCGAAAGGCCGGGGCAAAGCCCGTTAACTGATGCAACGCAGTTACACCATCCTGCGTGAATTCCTCGCCGACGCGGTGCGGACGAGCATGATCCTCTTCAAGATCATGATCCCCGTCTCCATCGTCATCAAGATACTCAAAGAAACGGGGCTCATCGAACTCATCGGCGCCGGATTCGCCCCGCTGATGGAGCTCATCGGCCTGCCGGGCGCCATGGGACTCGTCTGGGTGACCGGCATGGTGACCAATCTCTATGGCGGCATACTCGCCTTCGTGGCCATCTCGGCCGACCATCCGCTCACCACGGCGCAGGTGACGGTACTGACCACGATGATGCTGGTCGCCCACTCCCTGCCGGTCGAACTGCAGGTGGCGCGCAAGGCGGGAGCATCGCTTCCCGCGATATTAGCCGTGCGGGTCGGCGGCGGCTATATCATCGGAACGCTTCTCTATCTCGGCTACCGGCTCACCGGAACGCTCGGTGGTCCCTCAACCATATCGTGGGCGGCGACCGCGCCGGCCGATCCGTCGCTCATGGCGTGGGCGCTCGGGGAACTGCGCAACTACGGGATGATATTCCTCGTCATCTGCGCGCTCCTGTTCCTCATGGCGCTACTCAAGAAGTTCGGCGTCATCGCCTTCATGGACCGTCTTTTCGGCCCGGTCCTGTCGTTCATCGGCATCGGCCGCGAGGTGACGACGCTCACCATCATCGGGATGACGCTCGGTCTCGCTTACGGCGGCGCACTCATCATCCGCGAGGCACAGACCGGCCACATCGCGCGGCGCGACATCTTCTACTCGATGGCGCTCCTCAGCCTCCTCCACAGTTTCATCGAAGATACCCTGCTGATGGTGTCGCTCGGCGGCCACTTCTCGGGACTGCTCATCGTGCGGGCTTTGTTCGCGATCACGGCGGTCTTTGCGATGGTGCGGCTGACGGCAAAACTTTCCGATGAACGGTTCGCGCGGTTACTGCTCAGTCGAGCGGTATCGTGAGCGGCCCTGCCTGCGGGGCGATGAACGATTCTCCGGTGAAGCGGGTGCGACCGAAACATTCCTTGGCGGAATGACGCACCAGTTCGGGGCTGTTATTCTCTTCCGACAGATGGGCGAATATCACTTTTTTGAGTTTGTCGTGCGGCAGTTTTTCGAGCGCCTCCAGACACTGCTCGTTGGAAAGATGCCCCTGCGCGCCGCGTATCCGCTGTTTGAGGTCGGGCGGATAGCGCGGGTTGCGGTAGAGCATGTCGGGATCGTGGTTCGCCTCGATGATGAGGTATTCGCTCGCCGCTATCTGGGCGAATATCCGCTGGGTCACAATGCCGGTGTCGGTGACGAGCGTAAGTCGTTCGCCGTTCGGGAGCGTGACGGTGAAGCCGTACGGGTCGCGGGCGTCGTGCATCACCGGGAACGGCTCGACGACGAACCGGCCGATGGTCACCGGGCGCCGCGGCGCTATCTCGCGGGTCTCGAACTCGTACCGGCCACCGCTTTCGGCGAGGTATTCGATGACCACAGGGGCGGCATAGACCGGCAGGTGCAGACGGTGCGCCGTGAGCGGGACGCCGCTCACATGGTCGATATGCTCGTGGGTGATGACGATGCCGACGATGCGCGCCGGGTCGATCCCCGCCGCCGCGCACCGGCCGTTGAAGCACTTGAACGAGAGTCCCTGATCGATGAGCAGAAGTTCGTCGCCGCTCTCGACGATGACGGCGTTCCCTTTCGAGCCGCTCGACAGTATGTGGAGAAGGTTATCGCTCAAGACCGAGGAACTTCCTGATATCGTTCACGAAGGCGGGGTTGGTCCGTTCGGCGAGGAATATCTTGAACAGCGCCCGCATGATGCGGTCTATCTCTTCCATCTGTATGAGACGGAGGTGCATCGTCTCGTCGTCCTCGCTCTTTTCGGGCGCCGGCAGTTTCACCGACCGCATCGCGAGCGGCAGCGCGGTGAGGATGAACTGCCACTCGGCCTTGCCGCGCGACACCTTGACGCGGGCCGCGACCGGTATCCGCCCGGTGCGCACCGAGTCGCGGATGTCATCGCTCAGCGCCACTTCCTGCGTCTGTATCGTTTCGCGGTAGCCTTCGCCGCGCAGCGATTCGAGCGTTATCTGCTCCTCGAGCCGCAGATCTATGCTGCCGAGCCCCAGATTGTCGAGGAAAAAATAGGGATCGGACGAACTGCGCCAGTAGAGCCACAGCAGGAACTCCTGCCCGAGGAACGGGACCGCCTGCGCCGCTTCGCGTTCCCTGCCGCTCATGCGTCGCCTCCGAGGTCCCACAGATCGCCGATGATGGAGGTGAGTTCCTCCGGCTTGTCGATCTCATCGACCGCGTCGACGATGAGGGAGTGAGCGACGCTTATCGCAAAGGTCTTCTCGAACGCGTCGACGAACCGCGCCACCACGCCCGACGACTGGCTGAACAGGTATATCCGGTTCTCGCCGAGATTCCACGCGACCTCGGCGATGACGGTGCGCGGCAGGGTCTTCACCCGGACGCGGCGCGCCGCCGTTTCGCGCAGTTCTTTTTTCTGGTGCGCCGGTATCCGCTCGATCTTGTGCTCCTCCTTGAAACGGAACTCCGCCTCCTCGAGGAACGGGCGCAGTTGCGAACCGCCCGACCCGTAACGGTCTATGCGGAGCGAGAACAGATAGTAGTCCCGGAAGTAGCAGTTCGGGAACTCCTCGGTCTCGAACGAGAGGAGCGGATCGACCCAGCCGACCGACTCGTCGCGCACATCCTCCGGCGCAAGCGGCAGGAACCGGTGCTCGCGGAGCAGTTTGCGCAGTTTCGTCACATCGGGCGGTTGTTTCTCGGGGATGAAGGTCATGAAACTGACGCGGCCGGAGCGGAGTTTGCTCATTTCGCGCTCTTCGCGTCGGGGCCGGACAGTTCGGCCACGCCGACCACCGCCTTTTCTGAGATGGAGATGAAGATGGTCCCGGCCAGTTTGTTCTTTTCGAACAGGCGCTTCACCTCGGCGTAGAGGAGGTTCTTGAGTTCCTCCTTGTCCTCGGTGTCGTATTCGCCGATCCAGGTGTTGGCGGGCAGTTCGGCGAAGGTCTCCTCGCCGGTCTTCACGAGATGGCGCAGGCCGACCTCTTCAAGTTCCTTGATGAGGTTGCGGACCCCGGGCACATTCTTTTGCGTGAAGTGGGTGGTGAAGGTCGCAAAGTAATACATCGCCGCTCCGTTACGGTCGGGCGACCATACGACAAGAGCGGCCCCGAGTCAAGGAAACGAACTTTAGCGTCAAAAAACCTTACTCAACAAGCCACTGGGTAAAAAATAAATCTTTCCCGCCGACCGTCGCGTTCCCGTCAATACCTCCGTTAGTCCACCCGACTACATAAATGTCACCCGCACCATCAACCTTAATATAAGTACCGGCATCATACTCTTCCGTCCCCCACAGCCTCTCTATCATATTGTTATTACCTTTTGCGTCCCATTTGGTGATAAAAACATCATGGCCTCCAGAGCTCTCCCTTTCTTCCCAGTCTCCCCAAATACTTCCCGTCACATAAACATATTCTGAGTCATTAGCGACAAACAAAGAAAGAGCTTGGGGAGATAGTCCTTCAACATAGTTTCCCCATCGTTTCGTCCATTCTATATCGCCATCTTTACTGATTTTTGTAAGGAAAATATGGCAGTCGCTTATGTTCTCATCACAAATGTTCCCAGAAACATATACATTTCCCGTCGAATCGGCTAGAAGTGAATAAATCTGCATCCAGTCAAATGTTTTTGACCAGAGTTTTTCTCCGTCAGAACTCCATTTAACAAGAATCTGTTCTCCCCCGATCCTCCCCGCTACATAGACATTATTGGTTGAATCGACACTTATCGCGCGGCCTTCGTTACCGCCCGAAGAACCCCATTGTCTGGTCCATAATTTAGTGCCATATTTGTCCCACTTGGTGAGGAAAATATCGCCGCAAGGCAACGGGGCACCATCGCCATATTCTCCGCATAATCTACCATCATGGACATTTCCATCGAGAGATCCTCTTGTCATCCCGGTTATATAAATGTTGCTTGTCGCATCAAGAGTCACCGCGTACGCTATCTCGTCCTCGTTTGTTCCCCATTCTTTACTCCATTCTTTGACACCGGAGTCATTCCATTTTATGAGAAAAGCGTCTGTTCTTCCTGCGCATACATTATCATCAATTTTTCCAGTTGTAGAGCCAACCACATAAATTCCGCCATGAGGATCTGTTGCCAAAGCCGTTGTCATTTCTAATTTATCTGTACTCCAAGATCTGCTCCATGCTTTTGTCCCATCCTGGTTCCATTTGATAAGAGTTAAGCTGTCGTATTTGTCTTCTTCATTATCATCTATGGCACCTCCTGCCACATAAAAGTTCCCTTTCGCATCCATCGTTAAGGCACTTCCGGCGTCATTATAAAGCGTTCCCCATTGTCTGGTAATCCGCCGCATGACCCAGATATTTTCGACACACTCCGACACAACGCCCGCCTCAGCTTTCCATTCACCGTTATTACAGATAGATTCTTCCTTAACACCACAGGCAATCATCAGCACCATTACCGCAAGGAACATAAGGTACTTAATCATAAGATTCTTCCCTCATCATCGGTATCGATACGCCATTGTGCCGGAAGCGCCGGCATGAGTCAAGGAAACGGTGACCGCATACCTCACCCGGCCTCCGGCCGCCGCGACCCTTCCGGTATCAGGTAGAAGAGCGCCATGAGGAGCAGTATCACCGGGAAGTGGTAGCGATCGCCGACCACCGCCCACGCTGCCAGCGTGAAGAACGGCATCAGCACCACCATCAGATGGATGCGGACGATCTGCTTCGACTTGAACGGCATGACCGCCTTCCCCCACGGATCGGGATCGAGGAACAGCGCGAAATTGCCGACGAGTACACCAGCAACCATCGGCCAGAATCGGTCGATGAGATAGACCACCGGCGTGTAAAAGTCGGAGTTGATGAACCCGTTGCGCCCGAAGAAGGTAAGCGGCTCCATCTCGGCAAAGACCGACAGGAATATCCCGTAAAACCCGAAAAGATATGAATAGACATAGAACGAAACGCCACCGATGACCAACGCGACGACTATCATCCCGGCCTTCAGCGCACCGTCGGGGACCCGTTTCAATTGCGTGATCCGGTCACGGATCCGTGTTATCTCTCGCCCCGAAAAGAGGATGATCTGCACCGGCGCGACAACGACGCAGGCATAGGAGAAGAAGAGACCCGCAAGCCACGCGCTCCAGCAGAATTCCGGCAGGGTCCACCCGTCCCGAAAGGCGAAAAAGGCACTCAGCGCAAGACCGGCGAGCGCCGGGAGATCGTGTCTGAAGGGGATATTTTTCAACAGAGAGCGGCGGCGCTATTCCGGCGTCCGGGCGCAGCGGAAGCCGCCGGAGCGATCGGTGTTCTCGACCGGGAAGCCGAAGCGGGCGTAGGTCATGAACTGGACATATTTGTCTGACCCTATCATGAACGATCCGCCGCGCATCACCCGCTGGGCCGGGCGGGTCTCATCGACCCACGCGGTACCGTCATCGGGCCGCGTTCCGTCATCGTAATCGTCGTGCCAGTCGTCCTCCAGCCATTCCCGCGCGTTGCCCGCCATGTCGAACAGCCCGTAGGCGCTGAGCCCCGTCTCCTTGCTCCCGACCGGGTAGGAGAAACCGGCATCGCACCCCCAGTCATCCGGCCCCGC
>JAKQHE010000221.1 GCA_029573155.1 bacterium | reverse complement strand
GTTCGGTACTTCTCTGCTCGTTAACGGCGTTAGCGGGAAGGGCGTGACGCCCGTTTCGACGGGTTCACTTCTGGTGAGGAGATGCGCCGCTCTCGCTCGGCGTTGCCGCCATCTGGTAGGCTTCGCGCAGAGCGATGGGAGTGTGACATGCCCGACGAGCAGCCCCGCATCGGGCGATCTGACCAGCATCGTGAGAGTCATCGGCGATCGCACCCTGCTCGAAAAACAGGCGGTCGACCCGGTGAACGCCCATTTCTTCGGCATCATTCAGGCCTCCCCCACCTCCGTCAGAGACCTGATACTCTCCATGTCGTCGATCGCTGACCGCGATATGGTGCTCAGCAAGATACAGTACTTCGTGGCGATCGGGCTCATCGAGATCGTCCCGCAGGCCGCTCGCAAGACCATCGCCCCCGCTCAAGCTCGGAGTACCGAACCGACATTCCGCGACTACGGGAAGTACACGTTCAAAGAGGAGGAACTGTCGGAACCGAACGACCTCTCTCCCGGCATGAAACGGGAGATACTCTTCCTTTGTTACTACGGGCCGAAACTCGATCACTACCAGATACTCGGCATCCCGCAGGATGCCTCTGAGGAAACGATAAGAAAAACACATATCGCCCTGACCGGGCTGTTGGATGCGAAGCGCTTCCAAGGGAAGTCTCTCGGCTCGTACGGACCGAAACTCGAATTGGCCCGGCGTATCGTCACCCAGATCGAGATACTCCTCGACCCCGGGAAACGGGAGCGATACGACGCCCTGCTGTCCGTGGCCTCTTCGAAGAGATCAGACGCTGCGCAGGCCAGCGACCACGCCGCGAAGGCGATCGCGCTCTCCCAATCGGAGGACCCCGACGACATCAAGATCGCGCTGGAGGAGATAAACGCTGCCATCGTACTGTCCCCGCAGGATCCCGACCTCAAGAACATTCGACAAAAACTTGAGAAAATCCATAAAAAGAATAGGCTCGAGAAACAACTGTTCCGACTCGATCAGGCCGATGTTGAACTGTTCGAGGGGGAACGGCTGAAAAAAGAGGTAGCTTTTGCGATCGATCTTGGTGACCATACTGCGGACATCTATCTGCAGGTGGCCGACATCATGAGACGCAAGGGGTTGCTCCTCATGGCAAAGAAATTGGCTCGCCAGAGCGTGGAAAAGGATCGATCTTACGAACAGCGGGCGAATGAGATCATCACCAAGATAGACCAGGTACTCAAGTACTACAAAGACATGGGCAAAGATCGCTCAAAGGAAGAACTACAATGGCCGTGATCGGCATCGACCTAGGGACCACCAACTCCTGTATCGCCCACATCAAGAACGGGCGTCCGGAGGTCGTGCAGGACATCGGCGGTCGCACCACCATTCCCTCCATCGTGAGTTTTACGAGGAACGAGGGGACCAGCGAGGTCATCAAACTGTGCGGCTATCCGGCCTATCAGCAGATGCTCGTCAACACCGAGAACACCGTTTCCTGCATTAAACGCTTCATCGGTCAGAGTTATCGCAACCCCATCGTCACCCAGTTGTTGCCGACCCTCTCGTACAAGATAGTTCCCAACGAGAAGAACGAGGGCATCGAGATATTCATCCCCGCCACGGACCAACGTTACTCACCGGAAGAGATATCATCGTTCCTGCTTACCGAACTGCGCGCCATCGCCGAGCGATTCATCGGCGAACCGGTGACCAAGGCGGTCATCACGGTACCCGCCTATTTCAACAACAAACAACGACAGGCGACCCGTGACGCCGGGCTCATCGCCGGGCTCGAGGTGCTACGCATCATCAACGAACCGACCGCCGCCGCCATGGCGTATGGGTTCATGCAGGCCGGCAACGAGGAAAAACTGCTCGCCGTTTTCGATTTCGGCGGCGGGACCTTCGACATCACCATCATGGAGGTGAGTCGCGGCACCTTCAATGTCATCGCGACCGCCGGCAACACCTTCCTCGGCGGCGAGGACATCACCAACTCGCTGTTCGACCACATCCTCGGCGTGCTCATGCAGAAACACCAGATGTCCGACATAGACGACAAGCTGGTCCTCCAGCGTCTGCGCGACTACGCCGAATCGGCTAAAAAAATGCTCAGCACACAGGAAAAGGTCGACATAGAGGTCCCCTACCTCAAGGAAATGAACGGCGCCTTCATCCATTTCAAGACCGAGGTGACCCGTTCGCTTCTCGAGGAACTCGCCATGCCGATAGTGCAGAAGGCGATCACCACCTTCGACCGTGCACTGGACGAGATAAAACTCGACCCGCAGAAACTCGAAGGCATCATCCTCATCGGTGGCCAGACCCGCATGCCGCTTGTCCAGCGTCTCATCAAGGAACGATTCCCCCGGATCAACATCCTCAAGAACATCAACCCCGACGAGACGGTCGCTATCGGCGCCGCCTATCAGGCGACCCTCCTCGAGGACGATCTGGGGATACCGAACTCGCAGGACACGCTCCTGCTTGATGTCACACCGCACAATCTCGGCATCGCCATCGGCAAGGATATGTTCTATACGCTGATCCCCAAGAATTCGACCGTTCCCACCTCGGTCGACGACATATTCGTCACCTCGCGTGACCATCAGGATCGCGCCCGCATCCTGCTCCTGCAGGGGGACTCTTCGCTCGCCACCGAGAACGATGTGCTCGGCGAGTTCGAACTTACCAACCTGCGCAAGGCACCGCGCGGCGAGGTCAAGATAAAGGTCACCTACGAGATAGACATGAACGGCATCGTCACGGTCGAGGCGATAGACCTCGACACCGGACAGAAACAGAAGATAACGGTCGCCTCCTCGAGCAACCTGTCCTCCGACGAACTCAAGAAGAAGATAGGTGAGAACAGCGATTATTATCTCGAACTCGCCGAAAAGACCATGACGAGCGAACTCATCCGCAACATCACCGACTGCATCTACGAGATAGAGAAGATAAAGCCGAAACTCTATCAGGTGCTCCAGTCAAGTGAACTGGGCGTCGAACAGATAGACAAGATGGAGATCTTGCTCACCAGCACCAAGAACTATCTCAAGAACCCCGAACTGGAACTCGAGAAACTCCAGAGTATCGAAGCGAAACTCGATACGCTGAAGAGCACCTACACCAATCTTCTGGAAAGGTCAAGCGAAGACTGACCCCTCTCTCTTTTATCCCCCCATCAAACTGGGATAAGACTCAAAAAAAAACGCCGCATCTGTGTGCGGCGTAAGAAAAAAAAGAGGCGACGACCTACTTTTCCACGGGGGAACCCCGCAGTATCATCGGCGCGGGAGCGTTTCACGACTGAGTTCGGGAAGGGATCAGGTGGTACCACTCCGCAATCGTCACCTCAAGGTAGGGAGTCACGGCAAGTGATCTCCGGCTCCGGTCTTGGAAATGATAAGAGGCATAACAAGACATTCGACCAATTAGTACCGGTCAGCTTTACCGATCGCTCGGCCTAGACCTCCGGCCTATCAACCTTGTCATCTTCAAGGGGTCTT
>JAKQHE010000215.1 GCA_029573155.1 bacterium | reverse complement strand
TCGAAAGCGAACCGGGGAAAGGATCCACTTTTTCTCTACACCTACCTCTTTCCTGAATTCTTACGAATAGATACACGACCGTTACGGTACGGTCGGGTAGACCCCTGAGGTTATCGCGCCGGCACCCACGCCGGTCACCATCACATACTGCGACCCGCCTTGCGACACCTCCACCGTCACCGCCGCGTTCGCGATGATGAGTTGCGGGCTCGTACCGTGGGTGTAAGCGTTGGCGGTCGCGAAAACAAAGCCGGTCCCGAGCCGCGGCACCACCCGGTCGAGCACCGCCTGCGCCGGCGAGGTGACATAGATGCCGGTCGTCCCGACCACCGCATTACGGCCCTGTCCGTTGTCCGGGAACAGCCAATCGACCCACTCCTGCGCCGTCGAAGAGGCGAGTCCGTGGTGTGAAAGATGCAGAACATCGGCGGCGCCCGACGGAAGCAATTCGGCGCCCCCCGGCGTTATGGTAAGCCCGGCCGAGTGCGACGCGATGAAGCCCTCTATCTTGATATCGCGGCCCTGCGTGTCGCCGGCGAAAAGATAATTGAAATCGCCCCACTTGATGACGCCGCCGAGACTCCGCGCATTCTCCTGATCGGTCTCGCCGTAGCCGATGGTGATGCCGTTATTTTCTGCCGATATCGCGCCGCCGGCCTGCGCCACCCAGCCGCTGGCGTGGGTGAAGTACAGTTTCGCGCCGTTACCGAGCGGGATGTAGGAGAGCGCCCCCGCCGCATCGTCGTCGCTCATATCGAGGTTGCCGAGAAGGAGGCCGGGACAGTCGGAGGTCGGGAAGCGACTGCTCGCATCGCCGCACGGCATCTCGGCCACGCCGGTGCAGAGCGTTACCATCTGCGCCGCAAGTTCCCCCCGCGCCAAGGTACAGAATTCATTGAAGTCCTCGACCCCCGGCATATCGGCGCCGATGTCATAGAAGCCCCGGAGGATCATCCCTTTTCGCACCTCGAGGTGCTGGTTCGCTCCGGCGCCGAAGAGGTTGTCAAAGCCGCCGATATGGTCGTTGTGGTAGTGGGTGATGATCGCCCAGTCTATCGCCGCCTCCCCTTTCCGCCGCGTCACCGCTTCGAGTATCTGCGGACCATGACCGTCGTTGGCGACATCGATGAGGACCGTCGTCCCGTCGGGACCGACGATAAGAGCCGCCTCTCCCATGTTCATCCCGGGCAGGTATATCTGTTCGATGATGAGTTCGCCCACCGGGATCACATCGTCGGGCTGGACGGTGTCCTCGTCAGGCGCCGTGTCCGCCGATCCGTCCGGTCCCTCAAGATCGACGGTCTCGTCGAGCAGGTCGGGGCTTTCTTCCCCCTCGACCATTTCGTCCTTTTCGTTGCCTATGTCATTTTCGTCCTTTGTCTCTTCGTCCATCGCCGTGTCATCAGCGACCTTCGTGTCGGTGACCGCCATCTCATCGACGGCCGTTTCCTCCGGTGTACTGCACGACAGCACAAAAAGAAAAGAGCAACCAAAGAACAACGACCAAAGACGGGGCATGCCGACCTCCTGCGAGTAAGTTTTTTCGGATGATACCGGAAGAGAGGCGTTTTCTCAATTTTTCTTCCCAGTAACGCATTCCTTTCTTTGCTATTTCTTGATTTTGTGCGACGGGGCACTAGACTCGCGGCGGATACTGTGAACGGAGGCCTCCATGCCGCTGAAAAAACTGCTCATCGACGGCGAAACGCTGACCATCCGCGATGTGTACGAGGTCGCCTGCTGCGACCGCCCCGTCGGCGTCGCCCCCGCGGCGGCGAAGAAGGTCGAGAAGTGCCGCCGCTTCGTCGACAAACTGCTCACGCAGGATAAACCGGTCTACGGCATCAATACCGGCTTCGGGATACTCAGTGAAGTGGCGATCCCGAAAGATCACCTCGACGATCTCCAGATGAACCTCATCCGTTCCCACGCCATCGGCATCGGCGACCCGTTCGACCGGGCGACCGTCCGCGCCATCATGCTACTGCGCGCTAATGTGCTGGCCAAAGGCTTCTCCGGCGTGCGGCTCTCGACGCTCGAGAAACTGGTCGAGTTCATCAACGCCGACATCGTCCCCTACATCCCGCAGAAAGGATCGGTCGGCGCGTCGGGCGACCTTGCTCCCCTCTCCCACCTCGCCCTCGCCCTGTGCGGCGAAGGCTACTGCCTCGGTGACGATATGAAACCGGTCGATACCGCCGGTGTGCTCAAAAAGAAAAAAGTGACCCCGATAGCGCTCAAGGCGAAAGAGGGGCTCGCCCTCATCAACGGGACGCAGGTGATGACCGCCGTGGGGGCGCTCACCGTCGAGCGGCTCTTCGGGCTCTCAAAACTCGCCGACATCTCCCTGGCGCTCACCGTCGACGCGATGCTCGGGACCGATCGCGCCTTTGACGAGAAGGTGAGCCGCGTCCGCGCCCATCCGGGACAGTTCGAGGTGTCGCGTAATGTCCGAAAACTCATCGCCGGTTCGACCATCCGCGAGTCGCACCGCTGTTGCACGAAGGTGCAGGATTCCTACAGTATCCGCTGCGCGCCGCAGGTCCACGGCGCGGTCCGCGACGCCTTGCACCACGCCGTCGAGGTGCTCACGACCGAGCTGAATTCCTCGACCGACAACCCGCTCATTTTCCCCGACGAAAGGGAGACCATATCGGCCGGCAACTTCCACGGCGAACCGGTGGCTCTCGTGATGGATTATCTCGCCGCCGCCGCGAGCGAATTGGGCAACATCTCCGAGCGGCGCATCGAGCAGATGGTCAATCCGGTCTTCTCACAACTGCCGGCGTTCCTCGTGAAGGACAAGGGACTCCACTCGGGGTTCATGATAGCGCAGGTCGCGGCGGCAGGTCTCGTGTCTGAATCGAAATCTCTCTCGTTCCCCGCATCGGTCGATTCGATACCGACCTCGGCGGGCAAGGAGGATCATGTGAGCATGGGGACGATAGCGGCGCGCAAGTGTGCCATGGTCGCCGAGAACACCGCCTGCGTGCTCGCCCTCGAGGTGCTTATCGCCTGTCAGGCCCTCGATCTCAGAAAGCCTCTGAAGACGAGCAAGGCGCTACAGGCGGTCCACCGGAAGGTGCGGGGCGCGGTCCCCTTCATGGATACCGATCGTTTCCTGCATCCCGACTTCGCGAAGGTGCGGTCACTCGAACGAGAACTGGTCGCCGTCGCCGAGAAGGCCGCCGGCCCGCTCGTTTGACGATCGATCATTCCTCCGGCCGGTCCTGCTCTATCTTCTCGCGAATGCGTTGGAGGTAGTTCTCCGCCATCTCGCGCCGTTCGGCGGCGCTCATCATTGAAAGCCCCGCCTCCGACAGGAACACCGACGCGGTGGTCGGCAGGGTCCTGCCACGCACCTTTATCATGCGCGGTATCGTGATGATCAGACGGCGGCGGGCCCGCGTGAAGGCGACATAGCAGAGACGCCGTTCCTCCTCGATGTTCCCCTCCTCCAGCGCGAGACGGTTGGGCATGCCGCCCTGATAAAAGCCGGGGACGAAGACCACCTCGAACTCGAGCCCCTTGGCGCTGTGGGCCGTGATGATGTTGACCCCCTTCTTCTTGTCGTCCTCGTCGCCTGACTGGATGAGCGCCACCGCGTTGATGAGGTCGAGCCAGAACTCGCGCGGACCTGCGGCGGGCCGTTCGGCGTGGTGATAGGAAACGGCGCTCACGAACTCGCGGATGTTCTCGAGCCGTATAGCGACCGATTCGTCGCTCTCGCCGCTCCGGTGTATCGCTTCTTCGATGCCGATCGTCCGGATAAGGTGTTCAGCGAAGGGGACCGGTTCACGACAGGCCATCTCGTCGACCAACCCGCGATACAGGGCGCTGAACTTCGCTATCGCGTCGCGCTGGGCCGGCGAGAGCAGGGCATACTCCCCTATCCGTTCGGCCACTGAGAGGGCTGGCGACCTCTCGACCGCCGCGATCTCGAACAGTTTTTCGACCGCGACGGTGCCGATACCACGGGTCGGATAGTTGATGATGCGGCGCAAACTTATCTCGTCGTCAGGCCGCACGAGGATGCGCAGGTAGGCGACAAGGTCCTTTATTTCCTTGTTCTCGAAGAACTTCTGCCCGCCGATGACCCGATACGGGATGCGTTGCCGCGCGAACGCCTTTTCGAACGGTAGGGTCTGCGCGTTGGTGCGCACCATCACCGCAAGATCGGTGTAGCGCAGGCCGGCCGCCGAAAGCGACGCTATCTCGCGGGCGACCCGATCGGCCTCTTCCGCTTCGTCCATGACCGAGTGAATAGTTATCGGCTTCTCCTCCTCGGCGCGTCGGCGAGCGAACACCTTCTTTTCGGCCCGGGTCCGGTTGAACCCGATGAGCCGCCCCGCTGTCTCGACGATCTCGGCGACCGACCGGTAATTCTCCTCCAGTTTCACGACGCGGGTGCCGGGAAAATCCTCTTCGAACTCGAGGATGTTCTCGACCCGCGCGCCGCGCCAACTGTAAATGCTCTGATCGTCATCGCCCACCACACACACATTGCCGTGGACCGACGAAAGTTCACGGATGAGCCGGTATTGTGCGCGGTTGGTGTCCTGATACTCGTCCACCATGAGGTATCGCCATTTTCCGGCATATCTTTTCCGTATCTCCTCGCTCTGCTCGAACAGATCGAGCGGTTTCATGATGAGATCGTCGAAATCCATCGCCGCGGCCGCCTTGAGCGCCCGCTGGTACGGCTCGTAAAGCCGACGTGCGACACCGTGCCGTATGTTGCCGAGGTAGAATCGCTGGTCGTTGAAAAGGTCGGGGTCGTTCTTGAGCCGCGAGACGACCGACATCACCGCGTAAGGCGAGTACTGTTCGCGCGATATCTTCTCTTCCTCCATCACCTTCTTCATCAGTTCGACCTGCTCATAGGGCGAGAAGACGACGAAGTGGGCCGGGAAACCGATCGCCTTGTGCTCCCGTTTGAGTATCTGGAGACCGAGCGCGTGGAAGGTGCAGACGGTGAGCCGCCGCGTGACCGACGGGTCATTCACTATCGAGGCCACCCGCTCCTTCATCTCGCGCGCCGCCTTATTGGTGAAGGTGACGGCGAGGATCTCCTCGGGCGGGACCCTCTTCTCCCCGAGCAGGTAGGCGATGCGGCAGGTTATGACGCGGGTCTTGCCCGATCCGGCACCCGCGAAGACGAGGAGCGGCCCGTCGGTGGCGGTGACCGCCTCACGCTGGGTGTCGCTCAGGCGCAGACCGGAGAGGAAGGAGCGACCGGAGGTCATGGCGCGCGCCGCGTGACCCGGGCGGTGGCTACTTGAGGCCCTGCAAAAGGACGATGCCGCCGACCATCGCGAAGATCGCGAATGACTCGACGATGCCGGGAGCGGCGAAGGACATGCCGGCGATCGAGGGCTTCTTGGCGACCGCAAGGATGGCCGAGGAACAGGCCTTACCTTGGTAGATGGCCGAAAGCATGAGCGCGACGCCGCAGGCGACGCCGATGGCGAACAACGCCGCGGTCGGCTTGCCCGCATCCTGCAGTTGCGAGAGTTTGCCGCTCATGAGGATCATCAGGACGAACCCGTAGATGGTCTGCGAAGACGGCATCGCCGAAAGCGCGACGAACAGGCCGTGCCCTTCGTCGGTCTTCGACATGACACCGTGCGAGGTCATGCCGGCGAGACCACATCCGATGGCGCTTCCGCAGGCGGCAAGACCGAGACAGATGATGGGACCGAATGAACCGAGATCCGATAACATGCCTTCCTCCTTAAGTATCTTCGTTTGTGCCAAAAGACCCGTTGACGAGCCGAGCATACTCGGAAACACGATAAAAGCAAAAAAGGGCCGGCGACCGTTCTTCTTGCTTTTCCTCAGGACTCTTCTATCATCGGACCGTTACGATGACCGATGAGGTGCGCTCATGAGGATCTTTTTTTCGTTTTTTGTTCTATCGCTCTGTTTTTCCCTGTCGCTCTCATGCAAAAAGACGCCTCCCGACCCGGCGCTCGGACAGGAACTCCTCTCGGCCCTCGAACGGGGCGACGAGTCGGCGGCGCGGGAACTCATCGGGCGCGGCGCCGACATCAATGCGCGGCAAGCCGGGACCGGGTACACCCCCTATGTCGTCGCGGCGAAGAAATGCCTTACCGATCCGGTGCGTCTGCTCGACAAGAAGGGGGCAGATATGGCCGTTGAGGTCTCGTCGGGAAGTCCGGTGGATCGATCGGCCTTCATGAATGCCGCCATGGCGGGATGTCTCGACACGATCCGTTATTTCGTCGAGGAGAAAAAGATGGACATCAATACGCGGCACCATGTCTGGAACGAAACGATCCTTCATAAGGCCGTGCAGGGGCGCGATCTGACGCTCGCCCGCTACGCCATTGAACGCGGAGTGGACCTTAACATCACCGACAACAACAAGAGGACGGCCCTCGACCTGGCGAAGGAACTCGGCGTCGTTGACATCACAATGCTTATTGAGAACGCGCGGAAGTAGGCGGGCTCAACCGGGGATGTATTCGTTCTTGTCCGATTTCCAGATGAGATAGTCACGGTACTCCTTATCGATGAGATCGGAGTTCCCGCTGTTGTAGACCATGATGTTACGCAGGAAGATGAAGGCGTCGAGATCGAGGTGAGGAAAGGTGAAGGCCTGACCGTCGCCGTCCTTGCGGGCCACCTTACCCTTCACCGCGACGCTGACCGCCGAATGTTCCGAGCTGAGCCCCAGTTTGACATCTACCTCCGAATCCATCGGAAGATCGGGGCCGCCGACGCAATACATGCCGGAAAGACTGAGGTTCTGCACCGCGCAGGGATGGTCGACACCGTTGTGGCTGATCTGCGCCGCTATCTCGAAATTGACGCGTGAAAGCATCCGTTTGATCATATCGCTTGCCTGTAGCACACCATAACGCGAAGCACTATACGAACCGGTGCCGCTTTGTCAACAGAAAGTGTTTGACAAGTGCCACAACGGTTGATACGGTCGCGCGGACCACCACGGGGAGCATGATGAAAATAGTGGAGTCAGCGACGATCCCGGCCCTGTTCGTCGAACAGCCCGACGCGAAAGAGCATCTCGATGACATTTCCGGTGCTCTGGCCGCCGGACTCGGGCTCACGACGATACACCGCGTTCGCCAGGTGCATGGTGACCGTATCGTCGAGGATGCTTCGGGCGATGGTGACGGGCTTATCATCACGAAACGCGGCACCGGTGCGCTCATCCGGACCGCCGACTGTTTCCCGGTCGTTCTCGCCGACAAGGACCGGGCGCTCGCCGGCATCTTTCACTGCGGCTGGCGTGGCGTTGAATTGCGTCTCGCCGCGAAGGGGACGCGTCGTTTGAAGGAACTCGGCGCCCGTTCCCTGCAGGCCGCGCTGTTCCCCGGCATCGAGAGATGTTGTTTCCGGATAGGTTCCGAACTGAAGGACCGTTTCAACGACGCCGGGATACCGCTGGAGACGCGCGGCGCAGACCTTTTTGCCGATCTCGGGGCGGCCATCGTCGATCAACTGGCTGGAGAAGGCGTCGGCGAGATAGAGGAGGTGACACGCTGCACCGCGTGCACCCCGGGACTGTTCTCCTACCGGCGCGATCGCGACGACCGGCGCCATGCGACCATCGTCTGGCTCCCCGCGGGCTCGTAGCCCTTTTTTGTCGAACCGGATATCTCCGGGGAAAAGAGCTCGCTTCCTTGCATTTTTTTTCTCGTGAACATATAAGGGTGGCTGGGAACCTTACTTTTGAGGGGCAGGCATGCTGAAAGATAATCCGCGGGTCATCATCCCGAATTTCTTCACGAGTCTCAACCTGCTGATAGGGTTCATCGTCGTCTGGCTCGCCATCGGCGGCCAATACGACCGCGCGGCATGGTATATCCTGCTGTGCGTCATCATGGACAAGATGGACGGTACCGCGGCGCGCGCTTTCGACGCCTGCTCGAGTTTCGGCATCGAGTTCGACTCGTTCAGCGACTTCTTCTCGTTCGGCGTCGCTCCGGCGATACTCATCCTTTCCTTCTTCCAAGGGCAGTTCAACGGCAACATGGAGGCGGTGCCGCTTTCGATAAAGGGGGCCTGCGCCGTCTACATCCTTCTCACGGCGATACGGCTTGCCAAGTTCAACTGCGCCGACAAGGAGGACAAGGATTTCTTCTACGGGCTCACCTCGACGCAAGCGGGGGCGATGGTCGCCGTTCTGTTCCTCGTGGCCCGTAAACACGAACTTTGGCTCCTGCGGGACGAAACCGTCATGAGCGGCATCCTGCTTCTGTTCGGTGTCCTTATGGTCTCGACCTTCAAGTACCGCAAATTCAAGAAAAGGTCGGCTCGCTGGCTCAATATCCTGCAGAGTTTCGTTTTCTTATTCCTCGCTCTGCTCGTACTTTTCCATCAGTGGCCCGAATTCATTCTCGCGGTATCGGTGCTCTACTTCGTCGGCGCCGTGATACAGACCCACTTCGAGCGACCGCAGGGGACCGATCCCGACCACGAGCCCCCCGCATGACCTCGCTTCCGTTGCGACAGGGGATCGACCGGTTCGACCCCTCGACGATCGGTCGCGGCAAGGTCGCGTTGATAGCCAACCACACCGCAGTGGATCGCGCGGGTCGGTCGATCGTCGAGGTGCTCCGCGACCGCGGCGTCAAACTGTCCTGTATCTTCTCGCTGGAACACGGCTTCTTCCCCGTCGCGCAGGACATGGAAGCGGTGCGGAAGGAGCAGAAGGTTCGCAACATCCCGGTCGTCCCGCTCTACGGCGATTCTGCCGCGAGTCTTGTCCCCTCTTCCGATCTGCTCGACCGGTTCGACACCGTCCTCTATGATGTACAGGACATCGGAAGTCGCTACTACACCTATCTGCAGAGTCTTTCCCTCTTCATGGACGAACTCTCGATACGCCCCAAGCGATTGATCGTGCTCGACCGCCTGAACCCCATCGGCGGCGATATAGTCGAAGGAAGCTCCATTCAAGAGCGCTATTACAGTTTTGTCGGCCGTTTTCTTCTTCCCCATCGGCACGGATTGACGACCGGCGAGGTAGCGCGCTATTACTACCTGCTTAAAGGGTACTCGTTCCCCTTCGAGATTGTCCCGATAGAAGGCTGGCGACGCGACAGTTTTGCCGACGAGTACGATCTTCCATGGGTGCCGACCTCCCCCAATATGCCGACACTCGAGACCGCGATACTCTATCCGGGCGGCTGTCTTGTCGAGGGGACCAACCTTTCGGAAGGCCGCGGCACCGCCTTCCCGTTCAGGGTCGTCGGTGCGCCGGGTATCGATCCGTTCAAACTGGCCGACGAACTCTCCACGCTGGGTCTGCCGGGACTTCGGTTCCTGCCGCTGGAGTTTCGCCCGATGTTCCAGAAAGAGGCGATGAAACGGTGCGGCGGTGTCTATATCGATCTTGCCGACCGGCGTGCCGTTCGACCGCTTCGCGCCTACATCGCGATCCTCGCCGTTTTTCGGGGCCTGCTCGGCGATGATGGTTTTTTCCGCGTAAAACCTTACGAGTTCGTCACCGATATCCCGGCGATAGATCTCCTGCTCGGCGACACCTGTCTCATAGACCTGTTCTACAAGCGGGCGCCTCTCGACAAGATCGACGGCTATCTGGCGGCCGCCGAAGAGAACTGGTTGATCGCCCGACGCCCCTTTCTCCTGTACTGAGCGGACCCCGGAAGATGAAAAATCTCGGACATTCTTGAAAAATCGAAAGAAATATGTGCAATGGTCCTGTCCGTTACCTGAGGAAATGATGCGTACCGACCCTGTAACGAGAGGCTCTTAATGTCGCTTCTGGCCGGTTTTTTTCTTAATCCTCTTTTTCTGCTGGCGGTCGTCGCCTTTCTCGGTTCGCGTCTCCTCCGGCATCGATCGGCAGCCCTGAAATTGATCCTCTTCAACGCGCTGACCATCCTCTGCCTTTTCGCGTTGTTCGATCTGCTCGCCGCAGTGCTTCTGCTCCCGGAACAAGCCCGGTTCCGCACCATGGACCGTTTCACGCATCACGGTCTTCAGCCGCTGATCGACAGGGAAACGAAATGGGGGGACATCTCGACGCCCTATCGAGTGCGGACCAACGATCTCGGGATGGTCGATGCGACGATGCGCACCGTTCCCAAAAAAAGCGATAAAAAACGAATCCTGCTTCTCGGCGATTCCTTTGTGGAGGGTGTGGGACTCCCGTGGGAAGACACCTTTGCCGGCATGCTCTCGGCCGATCTGGCCCCGCGCGGCGTTGAGGTGCTGAACGCCGGTGTCGCCTCCTATTCGCCGAAACTTTACTATCTTCGTATGCAACAGGTGCTCGCCGCCGGCCTTCAGGTCGACGAGGTGTTCCTCTTTCTTGATATCGGGGACATTCAGGATGAGGTCGTGTACGACTACTTCGTTCCCGACAAGGAACCCGTCGATCCGCTCATGAACCGGGCGATGATCTTCTTTTCTCATCATTCATGGATCTACCGCTCGTGGCATGAGCGATTCTTCACCCGTCAGGAGAACCCGAAATATGAGTATGGCCCTTACTGGGGCGGGATCAAGGGATACCATCGGGTACGCGCTCGATGGATGTACGACACGACGGAATTCGAACGCTGGGGCAAAGAGGGGCTTGAAAAGGCGACGCTTCATACCGAGAAACTCTTGGCCCTGCTGAAGGAACATGGTATCAAGGTGACCCTTTCGATACATCCGTGGCCCGAGCATGTACGGCAACGGATATCGCACTCGATGCACGAAACACATTGGAAGATCTTCGCGTTGGATCACGCAGTCGAACTTATCGACCTTTTTCCTCTTTTCATCAACGAACGACCGGCCGAAGAGGTGATAGCCGAATATTTCATAGCGGGCGACATACATTGGAGCCGCGCAGGACATCGTCTGGTCGCCGACAAGGTGTTGGAACGGATAGGGGACAAGCGAACCATGAACAGAGAGGTGGTCCATGTTGCCGGTCGGTAGAGCCGAAGATGCGCGCCGGATGGACCGTGCCGCGATCAAGAAAGGTACCCCGTCGCTTCTTCTGATGGAGAACGCCGCCTTCTCCCTGTTCCTTGCGGTGAACGAGCTTCTTTCTTCCTTTCGCCCCGACCGGATCGTCGTGTTCGCCGGTAAGGGAGGCAACGGCGGTGACGGCATGGCGTTCCTACGGATACTTGCCGACCGTGGTTGTCCTATCCCATTGATGTTAGTGCCATTTTTTGACCCCAGTGATCTGTCGGGAGATACCCTCGCCAACTATCGGATGCTTCCTCGCTCGGTGACCCGCATGAAGAACTACCGGCAACTGAACGGTAGGATCCTCTTTGTCGACGCTCTGCTGGGCACCGGGCTTTCTTCTTCTCTTGATCTAGAAATTCTTCATGCCGTTGATTTCATTAATGAATATAAGGCTAAAAGGGTCGTCTCGGTCGATGTTCCGACCGGTCTTTCAAGCGATACCGGCGCCATGTTCCCCCGGGCGGTACACGCTGACATGACGATCAGTTTCGGCATACTTAAAAGAGGTCTCTTCCTCGATCAAGGACCGACCCATGCCGGGGATATCCTGCTCGGCCCTATATCGGCGGAGGTGCCGTCTAATATTTTGTCGTCTCTGCTTGAAGAAACTGATTATCTCGCCTGCGATCCGGCTATCGACGCACACAAAGGAACGAATGGACGGCTACTTGTCATCGGGGGAGATGCCTCAAAGATCGGTGCCTCTTTCATTGCCGCCGAGGCGTTCCTCGCGTCAGGCGGCGGACTTGCGACCGTCGCAGTCCCCGACAAGCACCTTCTGAAACTGGCGGGCCGATACCCCGGCATCATGCTCACGACGACCGAAGAGGCCCGCGCGCACCCGAACCGATGGGACGCGATCCTTTGTGGTCCGGGTCTTCATAACTTCTCTCCTGAACTGGAGAATTTCTTATTTAGAGCCCGTGCTCGTCTTGTGCTGGATGCAGGTATCTTCGACCATGCGGATGCTTCTTTTTTCAAGCGTTTTCGCCAGAGAGAGATCCTCTTTACACCACACCCCGGTGAACTGGCACGCGTTATGGCACGCATGGGAACAGAGGGACGATGGGATGTCTTGGTTGACGCGTTCCCCCTCGGACCACGACAGGTGCTCTACGCCAAAAACGCGGCATCCATGATACGCCATAAAAAACAAACGGTTATCGTTCCTCACGGCGCGCGCGCGCTTTCCTTCGGGGGGTCCGGTGATGCCCTTGCGGGGATCTTTGCCTCCTTTGCCTTGCGCTTTTCTGATCTTCTGCAGGCGGCCGTGAACGGCGCGCTTTTGCATCGACGCGCCGGCATACTGCTTGAAACCGAATTCTCACCGAGCTTTCACCGCATTTCTAACCTTATCGAGCAGATCGGTTCCGCCTTTTCCTGTTTTTCCGAGGAGACCCGCCTGTGAAGGAGAGACGACAGAAATTTCTTTCCCGTTCCGAGGAAGAGACTGAACGGATCGGTCGGGGCCTTGCCGCCGCGCTTTCCCCGGGAACCCTCATCACGCTTGAAGGAGCACTCGGTTCAGGTAAGACGGTGCTCGCCGGTGCTATCGCCGAAGGTCGGGGGGTTCCCCGTACACAGGTCCAGAGCCCGACCTATGTTATCCTTCGTCAGTATACGACGGGCAATATCTTGATATATCATTGGGATCTCTATCGAATAGCGACGATTGACGAGTTGGAGACAGCCGACTTTCCCGAACTGTTGCGGGATCGCTCGGCACTGACCATTATCGAGTGGGCTGGGTTGTTTCCCTCTCTCTGGGGGCACCACGCTCCCCGCGTCGAAATAACTCTTGCGGAAGGAGCGGACCATGCCGAACGACGGATCGACCTCCTCTTTGTCGACTGAGCGGTCCTTTGTACCGTTACTGGACCTTCTTCTCTTCTATCGTTCCCGGCGTATCCTCCTGATATGGAGTCTTTTCATCTTTCTGATTTTCTTCATGATCATGCTTCTCGTTCTCTCTTTTTTCACCAACTTCGTCTCTTCGCAGATACAGTTCGTGATACCCGCCCCCGCCGAAGAAGATTCGCCACTCTGGCACCTTCTGTTCTGGTTCTTGAACGGCATGTTCCTTGTCTGTCTTCGAGCCGCCTCTTTTTTTCTTTCATTCCTGCCGGCCTATGTGCTCGCCTCCCCCTTTCTGCAGTTCCTTTCTATATCGGCCGAGGCCCTGTACCATGGTAAAAAGTTGAAGGATGACGCCTTTCCTGACATCGATGAAGTGTTGGGCGACCTCAAGGATGGCTCCGTCACCGCGATACTTTGCTTTGGCGTCACGGTCATCGCGATCATCGCCGATTTCATACCTTTTCTGGGCGCCTTGATCTGCGCCGTGATGCTTCTTTCCGCCTCGGCATTTCTTGTCGTCCGTTTCCCCTCTTCGAGACGGGGATGGGATCTACGTCAGACCATTGAGTGGATCATTGGTCATCCTTGGGATTCAGCCCGGATCGGGATGTTCCCTCCTCTTATGGCCACCGTACCGATCCTGAGCCCGTTCCTTGTAGCAACAATGTTTCCTTTCCTCATCATCTACGGGGCGCTGAATCTTGATCTCATAGAAGGGTCTCGGCGTAAAAAGACATCAGTTGCGCAGACGATGATCGTGGAGGAGGATTCATAATCTCCCGGGAAAGATGCCTTGCGCGGTACCCCACACGATATGCTCAAGTTCTGGCCGAGGTATACTCAATAATTCCGATCCTTTTTCATAGACCGTAACGATATCGATGGGGAGGGACATCTCCCGACCATGCGGTGGCTGGAACGGAGCATCGGTCTCGAAAAGGATGCGATCCAAGGGTAGCCTCTTCAATGCCGCGATGGCTCGCGGATAGTTTTTTATGATCGGTGTCCCGAAACTGAAAAACCCGTTCACTCCCCGCTTCAGGAAGGCCTGACCCTCCTCAGCAGTACCGGGATAACAATGGAATATTACTGCGGAAAGTTTTTTCAGGAGCGTCGTTTCATTGAACAGTTCAGCCATCCCGCGTCTGGCATGAAGAACCACCGGGAGACGATACCGTTCAGCGATGACACATTGGGCATGAAAGAAATCTCTTTGTTTTTTTTCCTTTTCCCTATCCCGACCATGATAAAAATCGAACCCGAACTCCCCTACTGCGGATATCTGACCAGAAGCTGAAAGTTTTACTAGTGTTTCCAACGAACGTCCCGGAGCATCAAGCCAGAGGGGATGGAGACCGTAGGAACAAAGCACTGCGGGGTCTCCCAGCGAAAGAGACGGGTCTTCCGGGTCATGCGCCGAGGTAAGTACCGACGCCGGCAACGGGCGGCCCTGTTCAACCTTCGGGATCTCGCTTAAGTGTATGTGGGCGTCGAACAGCATAGGTTCTTCCTCTTTTCTTTGCGTATCGTCTCCGAGATCGAAGCGTGAGTCAAGAAATCGTTGCAAGCAGGCTCGTTATCGGTATCATGCGGCGGGCAACAGGAGGTTCCCGTGCGACTTGCCGAGCGACTCGGACTTACCATCGCGGCGCCCGCGACCGCCACCGGTGGCGCGATCGCTATCATCCGGATAAGCGGTCCCACGACCGTCGATGTCCTAAAAAAACTGACCGGTCGCGATCGTTTCGTCCCTCGCCGAGCAACTCTTTGTTCTCTTGATCTGGGCCCTCGCGCCGCTTCTGAACAGGCGATAGTCCTTTATTTCGCCGCTCCGGCGAGTTACACGGGCGAAGAGATGGGCGAACTTCACCTTCATGGTGGTGCTGGCACGATGGAGGAAGCGCTCTCCCGTCTCACCGAACTTGGTGCAACGCCGGCCACACCCGGCGAGTTTTCGTTCCGCGCCGTCGTGAACGGCAAAATGACCCTCGCACAGGCCGCCACGATCCCCGCTCTGATCGCGACCCAAGACCGCCTGCAGGCCGATATCGCGCGGCGCGCCGCCTATGGCGGACTTTTTGAGCAGGCGGCGGTCCCGCTCCTAACACAATGGGACGAACTGGACACTATCGCGAACGCTACGGTCGATTTTCCCGAACAGGTCACGGAACATCTTCCTCTCGCAAAGATATCGGTTCTTATCGAAGAGACCGAGCATCTGGTCATTCCTGCGCTCGAGAACACACAGCGATTCGATCGTGCCGCGACACCGCGTATCCTCATCGCGGGACGACCCAATGTCGGAAAATCGCTTCTTTTCAATCGCCTCCTTGGTCTTGATCGCGCGATCGTCTCTCCCGAACCGGGGACCACGCGCGATTATCTGACCGCCTTGTGGCCTCTTCCTTTCCCTGCCGTCACGGTCGAATTGTGCGACACCGCCGGTCTGCGCGATATCGCGTCGGGTATCGAGAAAGATGGAATTACGCGAACTCTAACTTTGAGCGAGGTTTCAGAGCATATTATCCTTCTTTTTGATGGGTCTGATGCCCCGACCGCCGCTGATATCGCCGCCCGCGCCCTTTTTGCGCCGAAAAAACCTCTCGTCTTTGCCAACAAAGCGGATATCGCTCGTCATCCTGCGGCTGAGAGCATGGCACCCGACCTTTTCATCTCCGCTCTTACCGGCGAAGGGCTCCCGGACATGATCTCTCTTCTTGCCGGGCGGATCACGGCTCTTCTCCCTGATACCGCTTTGCCGATCCTGCTTCATGCCGAACGACGGAGGGTCGCCGAACGACTTTGCGCGGCGCTTGAAGAATTGCGCTTACTCCTTTCCGCCGGGGATCTTGCGCTCCTTGTTGTCGCGATCTCTCGCTGTCGGACCCTTTTGGGCGAGCTTGTCGGGCGGAGCGATGACCCCGATCTTTACGAACGGGTATTCTCGTCGTTCTGTCTCGGCAAATGACCTTCTCTCCATTTTACTTTTCGCTCTTTTTATTTATGATGCATACCAAGGCCTAGGCCGATCCGTTTTCGCGCGTTACAGGGCAAATATGGCGGTCGGCGACGGAGGTATATGAATTTATTCGATATTATCGTCATCGGCGGCGGTCATGCCGGGATAGAGGCGGCGGCCGCGGCTACACGGCTCGGAGCGCGCACTCTGCTGGTCACTCTTCGGATCGATTCGATCGGCGAGATGTCGTGCAACCCGTCGATCGGTGGACAGGCGAAAGGGCAGATCGTCCGCGAGATCGATCTGCTTGGCGGCCTGATGGGAGAGGCGGCCGATTTTTCGGCGATCCAGTATCGCGTGCTTAACCGGAGCAAGGGACCGGCGGTCCGTTCGACCCGATCACAGAACGACCGTCTTTTGTACAAAAAATTCCTGAACGACCGTCTTCTTTCTTTTCCCCTGCTTACGATATGGCAGGATGAGGCAACCGGTTTGCTGACGGAAAAAGGGAACATAACGGGCGCGCTTCTACGGACCGCCGGAGAGGTGACGGCGGGAGCGGTGGTAGTGACCGCCGGGACCTTTCTTCGCGGTCGTATCGTCATCGGCGAGGATTCTCTCCCCGCGGGACGGCTCGGCGAACCGGCAGCGACCTTTCTTACCGGCGCACTCGTCGCGGCGGGGCATACCTCCTTAAGACTCAAGACCGGTACGCCGGTACGCCTGCGCGGCGATTCCATCGATTTTTCGTCTCTTGAAAAGCAATCAGGCGACGACGATTTCGTCCCCTTCTCCACCGCGACACGCGACCAGCTGACCCGACAGGTCCCTTGCTGGATAACCCACACCAACGAGCGGACCCATGCGATCATCCGCGACAATCTCCACCGTTCTCCCCTTTACGGCGTTCACAAAAGCATAGAAGGGATCGGTCCGCGCTACTGCCCTTCGCTGGAGGACAAAGTGGTGAAGTTCCCTCACCGCGAGCGACATCAGATCTTCCTTGAGCCGGAGGGATGGGACCAACGCGAATATTATCCGAACGGCATTTCGACCAGTCTCCCTTACTCCGTGCAGGAAGAGTTCCTGCGGACCATATCGGGACTGGAACAGGCGGTCATCACTCGCCCTGCCTATGCCATAGAATACGACGCGTTCGACCCACGCGATCTCGGTCGAACGCTGGAAAGTAAATGTATGCCGGGGCTGTTCCTCGCGGGACAGGTGAACGGCACCTCGGGCTACGAAGAGGCGGCGATACAGGGATTGGTCGCTGGGATCAACGCGGCACAACGCTCTCTCAGAAATGACGAGCCCCCTTTCGTTCTCGAGAGGCAGGAGGCGTACGGCGGGATACTGATCGATGATATCGTCACCAAAGGGATCGACGAGCCTTATCGAATGTTCACGAGTCGCGCCGAATATCGTCTTTCTCTGCGAGACGACAACACCGCCGCCCGTCTGCTCGAAAAGGGGCACCGGCGCGGACTTCTATCCGGCCCACGCTATGTCTTCGAGCGGCAACGACTCGATACAGAGGCTCGACTAATCGCCTTTTTGAACGACACCGTCGTCTCCCCTACCGCTACGGTAAACACTCTTCTTTCCGAATTCGGCGAGGCTCCGCTCATCAAGCCCACCTCTCTCGGTGGCCTTCTGCGCCGTCCCGGGTTCGATCTAAGGATGTTGGCGCGCATTTCTCCTCTTCCTTCGGCTGACGCGGAGATCTGGGAACGGGCGATCATTTCGGTCCGTTATGCCGCTTACATCGATAAGGAAATGGAAGAACGGGCGCGGACCGCCCAACTAACGTTTGTCGCGATACCGTCCGGCTTTTCCTTTACCGGTCTGCCGGGAATATCGCGCGAGATAGAGGAAAAATTGACCCGTCACCGTCCCGGCGATCTCGGACAGGCGGCTCGGATACCGGGGGTCACCCCAGCGGCGGTCTCGATCCTCTTCATGCATCTGAAAGGTCGTTCCGAAGGAGGTTCCCGTGGCGATTGATGTTTCACGTGAAACTTTTCGGGCCGCGCTCGATTCGGGGTTGACCGAATTGGGCCTCTCTCTTTCGGAAGAGGTCCTTCAAAAAAGCGCCGATCTGTATGCGCTCCTCCTCGAGTGGAACCGCGTCCACAACCTGACCCGCATCAGCGACCCCGTCGAAGCGGCGCATCGTCATTTCGTGGAATCGTGGGCTTCGCTTCTCCTGCCGGGGCTTTTCGATGGTGTCTCTTCCGTTGCCGACATCGGTTCGGGCGCAGGGTTCCCCGGTCTGCCGCTTGCACTGGCTCGCCCCGACACTTCCTTCACGCTCGTTGAGAAGGCTCCCAAAAAAGCCGCGTATCTCTCCTTCGCCGCCGCCTCACTTAAAATGGAAAACATCTCGATCCGATGCGCTGACGCCCGGAGACTTTCCGACCGTTTCGACCTCGTAACCTTCCGCGCGTTAACATCCGACGATCGATTCGTCGGCGAGATGACCCCCCTGCTTTCTCCCGGTGGTCGACTGCTTTTGTTCCTTGGCCCGTCCCAAAAGATCCCTTCCGGGCTCACCGGCCACGAACGAACCATTATTCTCTCCGGGAAAAAGACCCGGTTCGCTCTTTTGAGCATAGCTTCTACCCGGTCGCGTTGACAGGCCTTTTCTTTTCTGTTATCCTCGCCCTGTTTCTTCGTGTTCAAGAGGAGGGCGAAACATGCGAAAAACAACCTTGTTCATTGGGCTATTGTTCTTCCTTACTCATCTTTTCTGTTCAGCGGAAGAGCCCGCTCCCCTTACGCGCCGGATGGAGGCTCTCGCGATCGGAGAGGCCTCGCTCGCCTATCGTCTGATCTCCCTTTCGGTCAGTCTTGCCATCGCGAACGCCACCGACGCCGGCGCTATCACCGGTCTTCTGGACAATGTGGACAACACTCTGCATAACGGCAAGACCTTCCTGACCGCCCAGAACTCCGGCGGCCTGTTGACCGGCGAGATAAGCGGTCTTTTCGACTCCCTGCTTTCCTGCTCGGCACAGGTCAAAGAGTATGCCAAGAACAAGAATTATGACCGCCTTCAGAAGGTTCGTACCTGCACCGAAATGATCGAAGGCTCCCTTTCCGCGCTGACAGAGAGATTTAACCGGAAAGAGCCCGCGTCTCCGCCCGTGACACCGGTGAAAAAAAGCGGCAACTAAAATAAAAAGGAGAGCGGTATGACCCATCCAACCGTCCTGATCCTCATGGGAAGTGATTCCGATTGGCCTGTCATGAAAAAAGCGGCTGACATCCTCTCGGAATTCGGCGTCATCTATGAAGCACATGTCTCCTCGGCTCACCGGACACCGGAACGGACGGTCGCTCTCGTCACCGGCTTCTGTGGGGCCTGCATCATCGTCGGCGCCGGAGCCGCCGCCCACCTCGGCGGCGTGGTGGCGGCCCATACGGTCAAGCCGGTCATCGCCGTCCCGCTTAACGCGACCGGTCTTGGCGGACTCGACGCGCTCCTTTCGACCGCGCAGATGCCCTCCGGCATCCCTGTGGCGTCAATGGCCATCGATGGTGCCAAGAACGCCGCTCTGTTCGCGGTATCCATCCTCGCATGTTCCGACAAGGATCTCGCCGACCGCCTCGCGGTCTATCGGGTCACCATGGCCCGGGAGGTCAAGGCAAAAGACGCCCGTCTACAGGAAACAGCGAAATAGGTGTGGCCCGCCGATGGATTTTTTCTCTCCCGAAGAGGCGGCCTGGAAACTACGGAACGGCGCGGTCGTTGCCTATCCGACCGAAACGGTATACGGTCTCGGCGCCATCATTCACGAGACGGAGGCGGTCCTTCGCCTCAAGCAGGTCAAAGGCATCCTGAGAACGAAACCTCTTTCGGTCCTGATTACCAAGAACCGTTCCAGCATGCTTGACGAACTTGTTACTTCCTTCTGCCCCATCGCACAGCGTCTCGCCAAATTCTACTGGCCCGGTCCGCTGACCATCGTACACGAGGCCCGGCCCAGCGTCCCCGACCTCATAACGGGCGGGTCCGGCTTTGTCGGTATCCGTTGTTCCCCTCATCCGGGACTTAATAAACTGCTCGATCTTGTCGGCCATCCCATCATCACGACCAGCGCCAATCTGGCCGGCAAGCCGCCCGCGACCAACTACGAGGAGGTCTTTGCCTATTTCGCCGATCGCATAGACGGCGTGCTTGTTTTCGACGAGAAACAGTCCGAGGAGAAGACCCCAGCGAGCAACATACCTTCCACCATCGTGCGGGTCGATGCGCAAAAGGTCGAGATATTACGAGAGGGCGCCATCAAGAAAGAGGACCTGTTGCGCAAGATATATGACTGATCCCTTGATCTCCTTCGACCGTATGTACGACCGCGATACCGTCATCGCACAGCGACGCGGGGGATACCGTTTCTCGGTGGACGCCCTTTTGTTGTCCTGGTTCGCTCACGAATATGCGCCGGCGCGGGTGACCCGGACATTGGAACTCGGTGCGGGGAGCGGCATCGTCTCGATACTTCTCAAGCGCCGCGGACTGGGTGGAACCGTTGATGCGATCGAACGACAGGAGTCCCTCTTCTCGTTGCTCGCCCACAATGTCTCACTCAATCATCTCGAAGCGAGTGTCTTCCCTATACTCAAAGATATCAGGATGTTATCAGCTTTTCACGAGCGATATGATCTTGTCTGTTTCAATCCTCCCTATCGAGCGGCCGATTCGGGCAGGACCGCGCCTGACGAAGAGCGTGCCGCCGCCCGTCACGAGTTGTTCGGCTCGTTGGATGATTTTCTCCGGATCGGGGGCGCGGCTCTCAAAAAGAAAGGGCGGTTGTTTTTCGTCTATCCAGTGGCGCGGCTTGCCTTCGCCTGTCTGTCGACCGCTGCCCATGGGCTCTATCCGCGGCAGATAGTTCTCGTGAGCGAATCACCTGCCGACCCGCCGTCGCTGGCACTTTTTTGTTGCGCCCCCGGTGATGTCCGGAGATCAAAGCTTGATCTTTCTCTCGTCACCATGCGCGAGAAGGACGGGGCGGAAAGCGCGGTCGCCTCCAAGATATTACATGCCTCCTCTTGTTAAATGATGATTTTTCTTTCAATGAAATTGAAAAAGAGAAAATCATCACTAGACTGTGCAGGCAAGAGGGAGATAAGGAAACTGCCACAGGGACCGTTACCAGGAGCCGACTGACCACATGTGGAAAAAGATCAAGGAGAAACTCAAGGCCTCGGAGAACGATTATCTCATCAAGGCCTTCATCAATCCTCTCCGCCCCATCAAGGAGAGTGAAGAGGAACTGGTTATCGGCTGTCCCAGCCAGCAGATCATCACACTACTCGAGAAGAACAAACTGGTCCACAAGATATCACAGGTCGCCCGCGACCTCGTTTCCCCCGATATCGCGGTCCGCTTCATCGTCAAGAAACTGGACGATCTCGAGAACATTCAACCGCTGCTCCCTCTTTCGGAGGCGGTGGAGGAGGGGACCGCCCGCGGTAAACAGAATAAACAGAAAAGCACTCCGCTTTCCACCGAATACACCTTCAGCACCTTCGTGGCCGGCCCTAGCAACCGGGATGTTTACGAAACGGCTTTGGCCGTCGCCAAGCACCCGGGGACGAATCGCAACCCGCTCGTCATCTATGGCGGCACCGGTCTAGGTAAGACCCATCTGCTGCAGGCTATAGGCGCTTTTGCGGCATCGAAGAACAAGGCGGCCTGTTATGTACCGGCGCAAAAACTCATCAATGAATTCTACAAGGCGATGAGCGAGAAGGGGATGCAGAAATTCCAAGAGACCCTGCTCTCGTTCGACATCCTGCTGCTCGACGACATACAGTTCATGAAGACACCGGGGATACAGGATGAGTTCTTCCGGATATTCAACGACTACCACGCCGCGAAAAAACAGATAGTCATCACCTCCGACCGGTACCCCGGCGAGATACGGGAGATCGATGATCGTCTGAAGTCCCGTTTCGAGTGGGGGGTCACCATCGAGATCCGTCCGCCCGATCTGGACACCCGCATCGCCATTGTCCGGAAGAAGACCGACCTGTACGGCATGGCGATGGATGAGGAGGCCGTGTTCTTTATTGCGAAGAATTTTAAGAATAATGTCAGGCAGATAGAGGGCGCACTCAAGACCCTCCAGATATCGGCGGAGATCGTGGGGCGCAAGGAGGTTACTAAAGATTTTGCGATCGACCGTTTGCGGGACATGATCCGCACTAAGACCCATATCACCATCGATGAGGTCATGAAGATGACCGCCACCATCATGGGTATAAAGGTATCCGATCTCTGCTCAAAGGACCGCTCGAAACAGATATCACTATCCCGTCAGATAGCCATGTTCCTTTCTAAAAAATATACCGGCATGACCCTGGTCGATATCGGACAGCGGTTCGGCCGCGATCATTCGACGGTCATATCATCCATCTCCCGCATAGAGAAAATGGCCCTTAATGACACTAACATCCGTAAGATCATAGAAAAACTGGAAAGAGAGCTCGAGGATATGAAATATTGATAAATGTTCAAAACAGCGGTGTTAAAAAAATGTTTATCTGTAACTCCCACGAAGACATAAAAGGGATACGAAGAATTTAATGGATAGTATATTAAATAAATATAAAGTATTATGTTACTATAAACACTTTAAACACCCTTATTATTGTTACCCATATCTTTATATTATAAAGACACCTATAATAAACCGTATGGAGGGCCACCATGTCGAAGATCATCTTTAAACGGGACGACATTCTTAAAGCGGTCGAGTATTGTATGAATTCGGTCGAAAAGAAGAGCACCGTTCCTATGTTGTCGCAGATACTACTCGATGTATCGAAGAAAAAAGGGACATTGACCTCGACGAATCTCGACACCTCCACCATCGCACAGATAACCCCCATTGAATGCGATGAAGGGGTAAAAATAACCATACCCGCCCGGTATTTCTATGAAATATGTAAAGGAGTACGAGGGGATACTATAAAAATAGAATATCAAAGCGAACACAATATCATATCGGTGACCTCCGACAAAACGAACTATAATCTGCCCTGCGGCGATGTTAAAGATTTTCCATTAGTATCGGCCGAAGTAGGGGAAGAGGTACTCATCCCGATAAAGAGGATGATCCCGTTCTTTAAAAAACTGCAGTTCTCTATGACTGATCCGAACTACAATAAGGTCTATTCCGGCGTTCTTCTGACGCAGGTGACCGAAGAAAAAAAGGAAGTGTTCGAAATGGTCACGACCGACATTCACCGGATATCGATCGTGACGCTTGATAACTTCAAACTGCCAGTGAAGGAATTCTCGGAAGGTATCGTGGTGCCGGGAAAGAATTTTTCCGAGATCGTCAAGATATTCTCCGATGTGGAAAAAGCGCATATCTCCATCAAAGAGGGGAAATTATTCCTTCGTTCCGATACGGTCACCTTCATCTGCCGTCTCATCAAGAACGAGTTCCCGAACTACCGGAATGTGACGGGAAGCCCCTCACAGATAGAGAAAAAGGAATACGCCGACATCAACCGGCGCGAACTCATTGAAGGTATCAAGCGCGTCATAGCCCTTTCGACCGAGGAAAAGATATGGGCCGCCCGGTTCGAATTCAAAGGGGATGCTCTCCGGATGAGCGCGAGTTCCGAGTTCGGCGGCAGTTCGAGCGACGAGATACTGGTCGAAAAAGGGTTCAAGGGCGAGCGGGCCATCGGACTGAACGCGCGCTATTTCCTTGATGTGGTCAGCGTGATAGACGACGAGAAGGTGCGTCTCGTGGTCGAAGAGGGCCTGCGTCCCCTGACGGTCGTCGAGAAGGGGGCCGATTTCACCTATACCCACATGGTCATGCCGCTCCGGATATAGCAGTGCCGCCGGATGCGCATAAAGAACATATCTCTAAGGAATTTCAGGAAGTTCACCGAAATTTCGTTTGACCTTTCGACACGCGTGGTCATACTGGGACCCAACGGGTCGGGCAAGACCACTCTCGCCGAGGCCGGCGCTCTCGTGCTGGGCGGAAGAAGTTTCCGCACCGCCGACCTGAAGGAGTGCATCCGAGAGGGCGCTCCGTATGCTTTTGTCAAAGCGGTCCTGCTGCTTGACGATATAACCGAGAACGCGGTCACTGTCGGAATGGATCGCAAAGGACAACGGAAGATACTCCGCGACGAACGATCGGTCACCCGTCGGTCGCTCGTCGCCGCCCATCCCTTCGTCGTTTGCACGCAGGAGGACATTGACATGGTGGCCGGGTCCCCGAAACGCCGTCGCGATTTTCTCGACAAGATCGCCATGGGGCACGACCGCGACTACATCGACATCCTCACCCCCTATCTCCGTTTCGTGAAGCAGAAGAGCGCTTTGTTGAAAAGCGGGAGGTCCGGCGGGCTTACGCATCTCAACGAGGCGGCGGTGCCGCTCATAGGCGAGATCCGCCGCCGTCGCCGGATGGCGGCCGATGCGGTGACGGCCCGGTTCGCCGGGGTCGCCGATCGGGCGTCGGTCGATATCGCGGCGGAGATACGGCTTCCCTCGGAGACCGATGACGGAGAAATCCGGGCCCGGCTCCGGGAGCGGGCCGCCCGGGAAAAGGAGCGGGGGTGTCTCCTCTACGGGCCGCACCTCGACGAGGTGCACCTGTCGCTCAAAGGGCGGGCCGCGCGGCTCTCTTCGTCGGGCGAAATAGCGTTCGGCGCCTTCTGTCTCCGTATCGCCGAGGCATCGCTCCTGCAGGATGGCGGGTGGCCGCCGGTGTTCATCGCCGACGAGATATTCTCGTTCATGGACGCTGAACGGCGCGCGAAGGCATGGTCGTTACTTGATGAACTTCCGATACAGACGATAAGCACCTTTCACCGGGAGAAAGAACATCGGTGGGGGAGCGCCGTGCAAATGATCAAATTGTGAGGAGAGATGACGGATGCCGAAGATGATTCTCGCCAGCGCCAGCCCCCGCCGCAGGGAGATGCTGACCCTTTTTTCGTTCCCACTCGAGATCGATGCGCCAGTGGTGGACGAGACCCCGATACCGGGGCTTGCGCCCGCCGCGCTTGCCGAGATGCTGGCAGAAAGAAAGGGGTCGTCGGTCGTCGGTCGGCGTGGTGACGGTGACCCGGTCATCGCGGCCGACACGGTGGTGGTGTCTGGCGGTGAATTGCTGGGAAAGCCCAGAGATACCGAGGATGCAGAGCGAATGCTCCGTTTATTGTCCGGCACCGACCATGAGGTCGTGACCGGTGTCGCGCTCTGGTGGCGTGGTAAGAAACAGGTGTTCTCGGTGACGAGCACGGTAACATTCAAGTCATTGAAAGAAAAGGAGATATCAGACTATATCGCGACCGGAGAACCGATGGACAAGGCGGGGGCGTACGCGATACAAGGGATAGGGGGCTTCATGGTGAGATCGGTCACGGGCTCGGTCTCGAATGTGGTCGGCCTGCCGATCGCCGAGGTGATAGCGGCCCTGCAGGAGATGGGTTTTCTCCGGGGGCTCACGATATATACTTGACAAAAAAGGCGGTACATGAAATATCCGAGGGTCCAATGCATTCGTAAAGAGGAGGAGACCATGACGAGAAGGATGTTGCTTTTTTTGGGACTTTTCGCGGTGCTCACGGTCGCGTGCGACAACGAAACGAAAAAGGGCGCGGTCGACGAGGATCTTGTCGCCGATGACGATGAATTGGCGGTGACCGATGATGACACAGTCGCTTCCGACACGACCGAAGAGACGCCCGATCTCGCGCAGGACGAGATAGTGTTTCCTGACGCCGACGGCGGTTTCGACCCCGAGAATTCCGGCTATAACATCTTTTTCCAGATCATGACGATGGATGTGTTCGGCCAGACCTCGGGCATGGCGTTCGGCCTGTTCCTCAAAACGGCGCGCGAGGATCTCGTGGTCGAGGAGGAGGACCTGCTGGCGATCGACACCTGCGTGTTCGAAGCGGGCGGCGCGACGCCGACACCGTCGTGTACCTCGAAAGAAGACTGTGCACCGGAGCAGGACTGCCTGCCGGAGACCGACAACAACGGAGCCCCGATAGCGGGGAGCGAACGGTGCGTGACGCCGGACCGCGAATCGCTCGATAGGGGACCGGTCACCATCACCGGGTTCGTCGGCGGGCCGGCGACCTTCGCCTACGAGCCGAACGACAAGATCTACAAGAAAGACGGCACGGGCGACGGGTCGGTCCCGGTCGATATCCTCGCGTTCGACGCGACCTACGAATTGAGCGGTGAGGGGATGGAGGATCTCGCGGCGTTCAGCGGATCGGTCTATTTCCCGCCCGCCCTGAAACTCACGGCGCCCGAGCCGCACACCGGGACCGCATTCCCGATACCGGCGATAACGGTCGACCCCACCAAGGATCTCACCGTGACCTGGGACGGTGCCGACCCCGACGGGACGATAGACATATCGATGACCGGCGAGAGCGGTTCGGTCGTTTGCCGCGCCACCGATGACGGTTCCTTCACGATGCCGGCCGACCTCATCGGTCAGATAACCTTCGGGACCGGCTTCGGCGCGATGGCTAACAATCTGATACTTGACCGTAAATACTCGGAAAAAATGGAAGGAAAGAGCGTGACCGCCGGGACCTTCGATACCGAGCAGATGATGATGATCATGGTGGAACCGGTCACCGGGTGGTAAGGGCTACCGGGAACGGTATCAACGGTTCTTGTATTTCTTCAGCACATCGATGACATAATCGACATCGGCCGGGGTATGGTCGGCGTTGATCTGGAAGCGGATCTCCTCCGAACCCTTCGGAACGACGGGATAGTTGAGGCCGGTGGCGAGCACACCGTGGTCAGTGAGCCACTTCACGATGTCGGCCGTCTTCTGGGTGTCGCGCACCATGAGCGGGGTGACCGGATGCGGGCCGGGGATGGTCTCGTAGCCGTTGTCCACGAGGCCTTTCTCGAAACGGGCCGTCATCTCGGCGAGATGCTTGATACGCTTCTTGCCCTCTTCGCTCTCGAGGATATCGAGGACCTTGAGGACCGCGACCGTCTCGCCGAGCGTTATCGGGTTGGAGTAGATGTACATCGGAGCGGTCTGGCGCAGGAAATCGGTGACCGCCTTGCTTGCGACCACATATCCGCCGTTGACGCCGAACGCTTTGCCGAGCGTGCCGATGATAATGTCGACCTTTGTGCCGGTGACCTCTTCGGTGCCGCGCCCGGTCGCGCCGTACGCGCCCACACCGTGCGAATCGTCGGCGACGGTGGTGACACCGTCCTCGAACTTGTCGTTATACTTCTCGCAGATCTTGACGAACTGGTCGAAGGGGCAGTAATCGCCGCGCATCGAGAAGACGCCGTCGGTAACGACCACGCAGCGGGTCCCTTTGCCGACCGCCTCGTTCATCTTCGCCTCGAGATCGGCCATGTCGTTGTGCTTGTATATCATCTTTGCGGCGGGTCGGGCCAGTTTCATCGCGTTGATGATGCAGTTATGGTTCAGTTCGTCCGACACGATAACGGTCGTCTCGGTCACGAGAGGGGTGATGACACCGAGCGAGGTGACATACGCGCTTGAGAATATCATGCCCGACTCTTTGCCGTGGAACTTCGCGAGCCGGTTCTCGAGTTCGATGTGCGGCTTATGCGTACCGGAAATGAAGCGGACCGCGCCGGGGCCGACGCCGTAGATCTTGGTCCCTTCCTCTTCGGCATGGATGACCGCCGGGTGCATCGACAGGCCGAGGTAGGAGTTGGAGTTCATCTTGATGAATTCCTGTTTGTAGCCTTCGACGATATAGCGGGGACCGTTCGCGCCTTTCGGCGGAAGGACCTTCGTGATGACCATTTCGGCGCCTTTCGCGGTGCCTTTTTCCTTGAGGCCGTTCACATGGGCGGTGAGCGCCTTATTCAGTTTCGTCAGTGACATGGTTCGCTCCTTTTATTTAAGTTTCTTCTTGAGTTCGGTCAGCATGTCGACCGTCATCGAGGCGAGCGTGTAGGCCGGCTTCCAGCCCCATTCTTCGCGCGCCGCGGTGTCGTCGATCGACTCCGGCCACGAATCGGCGATCGCCTGACGGAAGTCGGGCTTGTAGTCTATCTTGAAATCAGGTATATGCTTGCGGATTTCGGTCGCCATCTCGCCGACGGTGAAGGACATGCCGGCGACATTGAAGTCGGAGTGGTGTTTCAGTTTGCTGAAATCGGCCTCGAACAGGTCGATGGTCGCCTTGAGACAGTCGGGCATGTACATCATCGGGAGTTTCGTCGACTCCTTGACGAAGCAGGTGTACTTGCCGTGCTGGATCGCCTCGTAGTATATCGCGACCGCGTAGTCGGTGGTGCCGCCGCCGGGCAGCGTCTCGTGGCTGATGATGCCCGGATAACGGAGGCCGCGGATGTCCATGCCGTATTTGCGGACATAGTAGTCACACAGCAGTTCGCCGGCGACCTTGGTGACGCCGTACATGGTGGTCGGCTTGAGAACGGTGTCCTGCGGGGTGTTGACGCGGGGCGTGCCGGGGCCGAAGACGGCGATGGAGCTCGGCATGAGTATCTGCTTTATCTTCTTCTCGCGGGCCACTTCAAGGATATTGATGAGGCCGTTCATGTTCACATCCCACGCGAACATCGGGTCCTTCTCGCCGACGGCGGAGAGGATGGCGGCCATGTTGACGATGTATTCGACCTTGTACTTGTCGACCACTTCTTCGAGCTTCTTGCGGTCCATGACATCGAAGAATTCGAACGGACCGCTCTCCTTGATCTTGTCAGAGGGAGGGGTCTTTCTGGTGGAAGCGATGACATTCTGGTTGCCGTACAGTTCGCGCATCCTGAGCGTGAGTTCGGAGCCGATCTGCCCGACGGCACCGATGATGAGGATCTTTTTCATGGGTCTCTCCACGAAGAACAGGTTTATAATCGCCGAACGACCGTTTTAAAAACAGTGCGAATATACCGTTGCACCGTTCGGTGTCAAGGAAAACACGAAGAGAGAAGAGAGAGGGGTTCCTTTTTAGAGAGGCCTTCGCTTCACCGTCCGCGCGAGCGTCGAAAGCACCTTCCCGGCGAGGTCCGAGTAGGCGACGCGTCCGAGGAACACCTCGTTCATGATCGCCGTGGTGCGCGGGTGAAAGAAGGCGGCGCGGTACGACAGGGAGGGGAACAGGAAGAAGAACTTCGCGATCCGCGCGGCGATGGCGAATTCGCGCCCCAACTCGCGCCGCATCCGTTCCTCGTAGCGTGAAAAGGCGGTCGCGTCGCCGCCGAGCGACGCGTCCACCGCCTCGCCCGCCGCGATGCCGCTTTTCACCGCGGGGCGTATCCCCTCGGCGCTCAGCGGGTCGGCGAGGAACGCCGCCTCGCCGGCAAGCAGGAACGAATCGAGACGGGTGAGCGGCCGGGCGCCGTCCCATATCGCGACACGGTGTCCGCGACAGAGCGACCGATCGAACGGCAGGCCCTGTCGCCCGGCGAAGACAGCCATTTTATCGAACAGTTGCAAGTGGTTGCCGCCTCTTTTGGTGATGCCGACACCGAGCGAAATCCGGTCGCCTTTCGGGAAGATCCATAGATACCCGCACGGTAGGAGCCCGAGATCGACCGTCAGTTCGTCGCGCCGCCGGTCGGCCGGCAGTTCGCAGGCGAGCGCGAGCCCTTCGGTCCTTCTGTTTGGCGGGAACCCGGCGAGTGCGGCGCATCTTCCCTGTCCGCCGTCGGTGAGGATGATCTTCCGCGCCGCAAAGGTGCCGGCGCTCGTGCCGATCTCCCAGTGGTCGCCAGTGGCGCCGAAGGAACGCACGGCGGTCCGGTCGCGGACCTCGGCGCCGGCCGCGCCGGCCGTTCTCACAAGAAAATGGTCGAAACGGGCACGGTCCACCATAAGGAGCGGCTCGGCAAGTTCATGTGAAACGGGAGAACCGCCGTCATAGAGGAAGGTGAGCCGGTGGACCCGGTCGACGATGCCGTCGATGGAAGGGAGAGCGAGGAGCGAGAGCACCGAAGGAGGCATGCCGCCACCGCACGGTTTGGAACGGGGCAACGGTTCCTTTTCTAATAGGATGACGCGTCGCCCGCGCCGGGCGAGTGTCAGGGCCGCGGCCGCTCCGGCGGGACCGCCGCCGACCACCGCGCAATCGAACAGCGTCCGCATGTCAGGCGAACCGCTTGAAGACCGCCTCGTAACCGTCCACCATCCGTTCCCACGAATAGTGTTCCTTCGTGAACTCTCGCGCCGCCTCTCCCGCCGCGCGGAGCCCCGCCGGGTCGGCGAGCAGTCCGGTGATGCGGTGGGCCCAGAGTTCCGGCTCCTCGGGCGGCAGGAGGAAGCCGTTCTTTCCCTCCTGCACGGCGTCCACGATGCCGTCGATCTCCGAGGCGACGACCGGCAGACCGCAGATGGCCGCCTCGAGTGCCGCGAGGCCGAAACCCTCCATGTCGCCCGCGAGCCGGACATTGGGCATCACATAGAGATCGCCGCACTTGATCGTTTGCACGAGGTCCTTGAAGGGGAGCCCGCCGAGCCGGAAGGCGCGGCCAGCGAGTTCGGGCAGGGCGAGTTCGTGACGGAGCGCCGGTTCGTCGGTCGGCATCCCGAATATGAGCGCCAGTTGCCGCCCCCAATTGAAGGGGAGCAGGCGGAGCAGGAAATTCTTGAGACCCATCGCGGCCGCCGAGGGACCGATGTGGAGACACACGACCTCGGGCCCGAGTTTCGGCAGGACCTCGCGCAGGAACCAGATGAAGCCCTTGCGCGGCACCGGGCGGCCGAGCATGAGCACGAGTTTGCGATGCGAGAGGTCGAGCCCGAGCCGTCGCCCGATCACGGCGCGGTAGTTCGGTTCGGCCGGTATGTCACCGAGCGCCGTGTCGACGCCGTTGGGAACGACCGTTATCTTGGCGTGGTCGAACCCGCGCTGGCGGCAGGCCTGCGCGGTAGCGGAACTCACCGCGATGATGCCGTCGTAAGCGGCGAAACGGGGCAGGACCCGCCGCTGGTACCAGCCCGCCGGCATCACCACATCGAGCCCGTGGAGCGTCGCGACGATGGGAAGATCGGTCACCGACCGGAGCGGCAGGGCGAAGAAAGCCATGAGCCCGTCATTGAGATGGATGAGCGAGATGCCCGGATGTTCGCGGAGCATCTGCAGGACCCTTTTCTTAAGCGTCAGGAAAAAAAGACCTTTCCCGCTGTCGCCGCTGTGGATGAGCGTATGGACCGTCATGCGGCGAGACAGGCCGCGGATGAGTTCGAAACTCTGTTTCTGCATGCCCCCGACCGAGGGGGGATACTTATGGGTGATGCACAGGATTTCCATAGGTCTCGACCGAGGTGGGGAGCGGGGCGGTCCGGCGGCGGCGCATCATGGTGACGGAGAACAGGAGCGTCCCCATGCCGATCCAGAACAGTTGGCGGGTGCGGCGCAGTATCGAGACGCTGACCCAGAGTTCGGAGCCCGGCACGCCGACGAGATCGAGCATGAGCCGGTTCGCGTACTCCTCGATGCCTATCTGGCCCGGGACGAAGGTGCCGAGCCCCTTGAAGAGCATGACGCCGACCTCCATCGCGATGCAGGAGAAGAAACTCACCTCGACGCCGAGGAACCACAGGATGAGGAAGAACTCGGTCGCGCCGCCGAGCCAGTGGAGGAGCGACAGGGCGTAGGCCCGCGCGAACTCGCGGCGGCGGTAGTGGTAGAAGAACGAGAGATCGCCGTCCACCTTGTGCAGTTTTCGTTCGACGATGATGAAGGTGCGCACCCATGGCAACAGGCGGCGCAGGATCATCGCGAACAGCGAGAAGAAGGGAAGCGACCGCGATATCTGGCGGACGAAGAAGAGCCCGCCGGTGAGCAGGCCTCCCGCGAGGAGCGTCATGAGCACCCGGTTGCCGGCGAAATCGAGCCGGTCGAGGAACAGCAGGGCGCCGAGCCCGAACAGCGTGATGCTCGAAAGCCACAGCGTGAGCCGCGCGATGGTGAGCGCCGAGATGCTGCGGTTGTACGGGACGCCGCGCCGCGAGAGCATGACCGCCTTCATCGTCTCGCCCGCGACGAAACTGGTGGGGTTCACCTGCGCGAGCGATTCGCCCATGAGCCGTATCGAGAAAAGGCGCAGGAGCGACAGAGGCGGGGTGTCGATGAAGCTGAGTTGCAGTGCCCGCGTGATGAGCAGTTGCGCGCAGAAGGTCACGAGCAGGAGCAACATGAATCTGTAGCCGACATGCCCCAGCTGATCGGTGATGCGACCGATGTCGGAGGCGCTCACGAACCACCAGACGAGGAAGAACCCCGCGGTGAGCGCCGCTATCTTGAACAGCCGCGCAAGTATGGTCTTGACCGCCGGTCTATACAGCGACACCATGGGCCTTCTCCGGTGAAAGAGGGGCGAACCGTTCGGATATCCGCTCGTAGGAAGAGAACATGTCCTCGCACAGCGTGTCCCACTGCTGAGCGAGCGCGTAGGCGGCGGCGCGCCGTCCCGTTTCCTTGGCCAGAGCGGGGTCGTCGAGGAGGAGCGCTATCTTGCGGTGGAAATCGGCCGCGTCCTTCGGCCGCGCGTGCAGACCGGTGTCGCCGTCGCGCACGATCCCTTTCGGGCCGCCCTGCGCCGCGACGACCGGGGGCAGGCCCGAGGCCATCGCCTCGAGCACCACATTACCGAAGGTCTCGGTGATGGATGGAAAAAGGAAGACATCGCTCGAGGCATAGACCTTGGCGAGGTCCTTCTTGACCAGTTTGCCGGTGAAGACCGCATCGGGCATGAGCCGTTCGAGTTCCTTGCGGCGCGGCCCGTCGCCGGTGACGACGAACCGGACCGTCCGCGGGTGGGTCTCGCGGAACAGTTCGTACACCGCCGCGAGCGTCCGTAACTCCTTTTCCCACACCAGCCGGCTCACGAAGAGCACCCGCTGGGTCCCCGCGCCGCACAGTTCGTCCATAAAGGCGTCGTCGCGCCGCGTCGGGTTGAACAGTTCGGTGTCTATACCACGGCTCCACACCACCATGCGCCGTCGCTCGATGCCGCAGTCGAGCAGTTCGTCCATGATGCTTGCGGTCGGCACATAGGTGAGGTCGCACCGGTTGTAGAACCAGCGCATATAACGGCGGCCCGAGAAATCGAGCAGGTGCGAGAATATCGGGGCGTAACGGAAATAGTATTCGATGTAACTGATGAAGTGGGTGTGATAGGTGGCAAGGATCGGAACGCCGCGCTCCTCGCCGTACGAGAGCGCGTAGTTGCCGAGCGTGAAGGGGGTCGTAAGGTGAATGATGTCGGGGGCGAACTCGTCGAGCGCCGCCCGCAGTTTCCCGTTGAAGAAGGGGAGCGAGATGGGATAGTCGGGATTGGTCGGGAACGCTATCTTCGGTACGGTGATGACCGGGAAGGGGAGGTTCACCGTTTCGCTCGGCGGGTAACTCGTGATGAACAGATACTCGAACCGGTCCTTCGGGATACGGTCGATGATGTGATAGAGTGTGTTGGTCACGCCGTCGAGATGCTCCTTGAGCACCTCGCTGAAGAGCGCCACCTTTATCGGCCGTTTCGCCATCGCGTACCGGGACCTCTCTCTTCCTTAACAAAAGGGCGCGCATATAAGCAAGAGGCGTGCCTCTACCAATTCATTGAAATAACTAGCGAAAAACAAGACGGCGCTCGGAAAGTTCCTTTACGGAGCATCGGAGCTCGTAAAAATTTTTTACTACCACGGCCGTTGTTTTTCTTGAGAGAGTTGGTAGAGTGGGGGAGATCCGCATGCGAGAGAACCATGACCGCACCGCTCACCTTCCGTCAGGCCGTGCCGGCCGATTTCGACGAGTTGTGGCCCATCCTGCACGAGGTGTTCGAGAGCGGCGAGAGTTATCCGCATGCGCCCGGCACGACGAAGGAAGAGGGCTACCGCTACTGGATAGAGACACCGACCGTATCGATCGTCGCGATCCTTGACGGCCGCATCGCCGGGACCTACTACCTGCGCCCCAATCAGGTCGGCCTCGGATCGCATGTCGCCAACGCCGGCTACATGGTTGCCTCATGGGCGCGGGGCAAGGGGATCGGCCGGGCGCTGTGTCTCAACAGCATCGAGGAGGCGCCGAAACACGGCTTCAAAGCGCTCCAGTTCAACCTCGTCGTCGCATCGAACGCCCCGGCGGTCCATCTGTGGACCTCGTGCGGCTTCACCATCATCGGTACGATACCCAAGGCGTTCGACCATAAACGGCTCGGACTCGTGGACGCCTACATCATGCACCGGTTCGTGTGAGGGAGGGAGATATGAGGAAGTTCTTAGCACTGTGGATCGTTCTTGCCGCTTCGCTTCTTTGCGCGGGGCCGGTGCCGATCGAGTTCGGATCGGTGCCGGAGAAGAAACTGGAGGTGATCAAAAAGATCCCGTACGGGACCGACAACGGTCAGGTGGGCATCTTCATTCCGGGAAAAGCGGAGGAGAAACCGTTCGGGCCGAACGCGATCTCCGGCGACGGGACGGGGCTTTTCATTCTGGACAATATGAACCGGCGGGTCCTTTCGCTGGATATCCGGACAAAGATCCTGAAGAAGGAACTTTCTCTCCCCTCCGCAACATTCGATGCGCTGTTCGTGAGCAAGGGGACGCTTTTCCTCCATAACAGCAAGGAGGAACGACTGTATGCGAGAAGCGGCGATACGGTGAGGCCGGAAACGAAGATCGCGGCGGGAAAAACGACGGTCTATCCCTACACGAAATTCATGGGGAATGGCACGGCCCGCGTGGTCGTCGGCGAGAAGGAGTTCTTCGAGCTCGCTTTCACCGCCCGTTCGCTCATGTCGTTCCTGCTGGTCGGCACGGCCGACAACGGCGATCTCTTTTTCCAGATCGAACTGGCGGACGGCAGCCGCCATATCCTCATCACTTCGGGGAAGGGTGTCGTTCTTGGCAAGATGACCCTGCCAACATCCGATCTGTATAAACCGGAAAAAGACATCCATGTGGCGGGCGACGGGACGGTCTATGTCATTGCTCCCGGCGCCGATGCGCTTGCCGTCTACGGGGGGCGGCCATGAGATACGCCCTGATCGCCCTGCTTGTTTTTGCGAACAGCGCTCTTTTCGCTGGCACGAGAAGCGAAGCGGTCCTTACCGGCGACAGTTATGTCCGCGCGAAGTGGACCTGTTCGGCGGAGAATGTGACCGGGACCTCCTGCCTGTCGGGCATCCCGAATGTGTACGGCAGCGGGAACGACTACACCGGCGTCGCCTACGACTGGGGCGGCTCGATGAGCGTGGCGACCTATCTGTCAAGCCTCGCCGCGGGCTACCGCGCCGGCTCCTGCAGCGGCAGTTCCTGTTCGACATACGGTGTCCTCGACTGCACCGTCGGCGTCGACTGCTCCGGCTATGTCTCGATGCTGTGGGGATGCGGTCATCATACGACCAGCACCATTCCCGATATCTCGACCGTCATCGACCAGAGCGCCATGAAGAAAGGCGATGTCTTCAACAACGCCGGCAGTCATGTCATCATGTATATCTACACCGACAAATCAACCGGTCTGCCCTACATCATGGAGAGCGCGGGGACCGGGACCGAGAAGACGGTGTTCCGCAGGATGTCCAGTTGGCCCTCCAGCAGTTATGAAAGACGGCGCTACGACGATATCGCGGACGACATCAACGTCGACGGGACCATCCAGAACCCCCGCGTGATCTCCTCGACACCCTATTACGATGAGGGGAACACCCGGAATGTGGTCTCCCTTGAGATAGACACCTATTCGGCCCTCCCCGGCACGAAGGAATTCGGTCCCGAGGTCGTCTACCGGATCGACCTGCAGAGCGCGGGCGACCTGACCGCGACGGTGACCGACAACCAGGCCGAGAGCATCGATTGCGACGTCCATCTGCTCTCTTCGCTCACCATCGACGGGAACGGCATGGCGGTGGACGCCCTCGTACGGGACGATCACAGCGTCACGCGGACGCTCGATGCCGGTACCTACTATATCGTCGTCGACACCTATACCGGTACCACCGATCTCCCGGGCGAATACACCTTGAGTGTCGATTTCGTACCGTCCGGGACACCGACCGACGACGAGCCGCTTCCCGACGAGGACACCAGCGTCTATGATGTGGTGCAGGCCGACGAGGATGTCGCCGTCAGCGACGAAGAGATGCCCGATACCGAAATGCCGGACCAGAACGGCGGCGACGATACCGATGAAGCGAGTGTCACCGACAATGAGGTCTCGGCCGATACCGATATGCTCCTGCCGGATGAACAGAACGACACCGCCGGAGAGAACCCCGATGACGAGTCTCTGCTCGAAGAAAGTTCCGGTTGCTCCTGCTCTATAGTTCAGATATGATAAGGAGGATATCATGAGAAGTTCATTCATCGCCGCCTGCGTGCTGTTGCTGACCGCGACCGCCTTCGCCGGGTGGGAGAGCGGCGCCAGCAGTTATGACTCCATTAAGGCGCGAGCCAAGACGGCGGGAACGCCCTACATCGTGCTGGTCCGCGCCGACTGGTGCCCGTGGTGCCGGAAACTCGACGCGTTCCTCGACGACAACGCCATCGACGCCCTCTTCCGCGACAAACTGGCGGTGAAGATAACGCCCGACAACGGCGACGCCGAGAAGAGGATAGCGAAGGATCTGGGGACAAAGGGGTTCCCGTCGCTGTTCGTCATCCTGCCGAACGGTTCGACGCAGAAACTGTCGCTCCCGCTCAAAGGAACGAACAAGGAGATGCTCGATGCGCTCCGCGCCCAACTCGACGCGCTGTACAAGAAATAACACCGCACGGCCTCGAACTCGGCTTCGTGCAGTACCCGAAGTAACTTTTTCTATTGCAAATCGCGAATCTCTGACTATAAAGCGGGCCGATCGTTCGATAAGGAGTTTTTATGACCGTGCCCGCCCGTAACGAACAGATACGCAATATCGCCATCATCGCCCATGTCGACCACGGCAAAACGACGCTCGTCGACGCCATGTTCCGCCAGAGCGGCGTCTTCCGCGAAGGTCAGGAAGTGGCCGAGCGGGTCATGGACAGCATGGATCTCGAGCGGGAACGCGGCATCACGATAGCGGCGAAGAACTGCGCCGTCCACTGGAACGGCGTCAAGATAAACATCATCGACACCCCCGGCCACGCCGATTTTGGCGGCGAGGTCGAACGAGCTATCTCGATGGCCGACGGCGCGCTACTCCTCGTCGACGCGTCGGAAGGGCCGCTGCCGCAGACGCGGTTCGTCCTCAAAAAGGCGCTCGAAGCGGGACTGCGGGTCATCGTGGTCATCAACAAGATCGACCGCAAGGATGCCCGACCGCAGGAGGTCTTGGACGAGATACTCGACCTCTTCATCGACCTTGAAGCGAGCGACGACCAACTCGAATTCCCTCTCCTCTACGCCATCGGTCGCGACGGCACCGCGCAGAAGACGCTCGAGGAGAAAGGGGAGAACCTGCAGGTGCTGTTCGACCTGATACTGAAGGAGATACCGGCCCCCGCCCACGACACCGCCGAGCCGTTCCAGATGCTCGTTTCGGACCTCGGCTACTCCGATTACCTCGGTCGACTCGCCATCGGCAAGGTGATCAACGGATCGGTGAGGTCGAACGATCAACTGGTCCGCATCGCCGAGGATGGCACCCAGCCGCCGCTCAAGGTGACCCGCCTCCAGACCTACGACGGCATCAAGGTCTGTCCGGTCGATGCGGCCGACCCGGGCGACATCATCGTGCTCGCCGGCGCCGACGAGGTGATGATCGGCGACACCATCTGCAACCGTGAGAGCCCCAAGGCGCTACCGCGCATCCATGTCGACGAGCCGACAGTGTCGATGCGCTTCGCGATCAATTCGTCGCCTTTTGCCGGGAAGGAGGGAAAGATCGTCCAGTCGTCGAAGATACGCGAACGGCTGACCAAGGAAACACTCCGCAATGTTTCGATACAGGTCGAAGAAGGGGAGAGCCGCGACAGTTTCATCGTGAAGGGACGCGGCGAATTCCAGATGTCCATCCTCATCGAGCAGATGCGCCGCGAGGGGTTCGAACTGACCGTCGGCCGCCCCGAGGTCATCTACAAATACAAGGAGGGCAGAAAGCAGGAACCGATCGAGCATGTCTACATCGACTGCGGCGAGGAGTTCATGGGGGTCGTGACCGAGAAACTCTCGATACGGCGCGGCCGGATGGTGAACCTCGTCAACAACGGCCGGGGCCGGGTCCGGATGGAGTTCTCGGCGCCGTCACGCGCACTCATCGGGTTCCGCGACGAGTTCCTGACAGACACGAAGGGGACCGGCATCCTCAACTCGCTCTTCGAGGGCTATGACGACTACCGCGGCGATTTCCCGACCCGCTTCACCGGCTCGATCGTCTGCGACCGGCAGGGTGAGGCGGTCGCCTACGCCATATTCAACCTCGAACCGCGCGGACGGCTCTTCGTCGTGCCGGGCGACAAGGTCTACGAGGGTATGGTGGTCGGCGAACACAACAAGGACCGCGACATCGATGTGAATGTGTGCAAGGAAAAGAAACTTTCCAATATGCGGGCGGCGGGCAAGGACGACAACATCCTCCTCACCCCGGTCCGGCCGATGACGCTCGAGGAGGCGATACACTTCATCCGCGACGACGAACTGGTCGAGGTGACACCCCTCACCATCCGTCTGCGCAAGGTCACCCTCGACGGCTTGGAGCGGCACCGCTCCAAAGGTTCCGAACTCAAGGCAAAGCGCGAAGGGGAGTAGTTCCCCGCGCCCGTTCCCTATCAATTCCGGACACTTGACACCTTTTCTGTTGCCGGTAGCAACGCTCTGATTATAATAGAGAAATAATGAAGGTACGGAGGTGTACCATGCAACGAACATTCTCATTCATCGTGCTGTTCCTCGTGGTGACGCTCCTGTCGTTCGCGGCGGCGTGGCAGGTGCAGATCGCGTGGGGCGCGGAAGGCATTTCAACAAAAAAGGAGGTGAAGATGGATAGCGCCAAAAAGGTGGTGAAAAGCGAAGAGGAGTGGAAGAAGGAACTCTCTCCGGATCAGTACCGTATCCTGCGGCAGGCGGGGACCGAGCGGGCCTTCACCGGCGCGCTCAACGATGTCTACGATCCGGGCCTCTACCGCTGTGGCGCCTGCGGCGCGCCGCTGTTCCGGAGCGACACGAAGTACGATCACGGCACCGGTTGGCCCTCGTTCACCGCACCGATAGCCGAAGGGGCGATCGAATACCGCGACGATAACACCTACGGCATGAGCCGCGTCGAGGTCCGTTGCGCCGCCTGCGGTTCGCACCTCGGTCATGTATTCGATGACGGACCCGGACCGAACGGCAAACATTACTGCATCAACTCGGCGTCGATGAAGTTCGACAAAGCGACCGCCGTTCCTGCGGGACCGGCCAAGGCGACCTTTGCGGCGGGCTGTTTCTGGGGTGTCGAGTTCAAACTGTCGCAGGTGCCGGGGGTGTTATCGACCCGCGTCGGCTACACCGGCGGCACGACGAAGGACCCGAGTTACGAGGAGGTCTGCACCGACGGAACGGGCCACGCCGAGGCGATCGAGGTGACCTACGACCCGGCAAAGGTGAGTTACGAGAAACTGCTCGATGTTTTCTTCGACCTGCATGACCCGACGCAGGTGGATCGGCAGGGGCCCGATATTGGGACGCAGTACCGATCGGCCGTTTTTTACCACACCGCCGCGCAGGAACTGGCGGCCAGCGCCGCCATCAAAAAACTCAACGCATCAGGCAAATTCCGCCGTCCGATCGCGACGCAGGTCGCCCCCGTCGGAGAGTTCTACCCCGCCGAGGAGTATCACCAGAAGTACTACCAGAAACGGGGCAAGCAGGGGTGCGGGCTCTGACCTATTCCTGTGCGCCGGTGCCCGGCTTGGTCTCTTTGGTGAGCCACTCGAAGTTATCGAGGAGTATCGTCGAATCCCACGAATGATCGGGTCCGTAAGCAACGGAACCCTGTTCGAAGACCGCGAAACGGAGCGTTATCTCCTCGCCCGGCACGACATTACCCGCGGTCAGGAGCCACCCGGTGCACCCGTGGCCCGAGCACATCCCCATGATGGTCTGTGACTCGAAGCCGGTCCCCACGATCTCGAGGTCGCCGGTGCAGACGCCGTAGGGGTTCGTGTTGGAAAGCGCACCGCCGCAGGTCGGGTTGCATATCTTGAACAGGCCGGCGGGGGCGAGATCGACCCCGACCGGATTGCCCGCTTCGTCCTTGGCGAGATTCTTGTCGAACGGGTTGGGGTTGCTGGAGGTCGGGTTCACCTCGTTGTAGGTCGAATCGAGGAGCGCGATGAAGAAGTCGTTGTAGTTCTCGGAGGAGCAGACGGTCGTCGGGTATTCTATCGAGCAGAAGTAGGTGTTCATCTGGAAGGCGACCGCGTTTATCGGCACCTTGAGTTTCACCGTGAGCATGATCGGGTCCTGCACGGCGAGCGGATCCTTGCCGGCGCAGGAGTTCTGGATGTTCGGGTCGGGATCGGCGCCGCCGCACGAGGGGGCCTTGGGGACCTCGCAGTTGGGCTGGCGGTTGATCCAATCCTCGGGGACCGTCGAGGCGGTCTTCATGTCGCCGCCTTGCAGCGTCGCATTGGCGGCGTCCATGGTCGGGCTGTCCCACGGCCCGGTCGAAAGGACGGCGAGCGCGGCGCCCTCCTTCGCGACAAGCGCCTGTCCGAAGACCGGCGGCACCGCATAGGTCTTGTAACTGCCGTCATAGTAAGGTTTGGTCAGCGACGGGCGGCTGATGGTCGAACTACCCTCGGGGCCGTCGGCGATCTGTTCGGTGACCGGCGTCCCGGCGAGCCCGAGTTCGGCCGAAAGTATCCACGGGTCGCACATGCCGGCCGCCTTGGCGAGCGCGAGGGCGCTCGTCGCGGTGTCGGCGCTCACCGTCAGGCCGTTATCGCAACTGATGGTCTCGTCCACCTTGCCGTCACAGTTGTCGTCCACGCTGTTGCCCTTTATCTCGGCGGCGGCGGGGTTGGTCATCGCGGGCACCGGACATTCGTAATCGAACTCGCAACAGTCGCCGGTGCAGTAGGTGTAGCCGTCACCGTCGTAATCGTCAGTGTTGGCCTCGGTGCCGTCCTCGCCGTCGCAGTTCTCGTCGATGCCGTTGTTGCAGGTCTCGGCGGTCGGGAGCACCTCCCCCTCGCAGGGGCCCCAGTAGCCGCTCGCGCCGCAGGTGGCAAGGCCGGATTTGCAGATGCCGACGCCGTCGGAATTGCTCGGTCCGTGGTAGCACGGGGCCGTTTCGAACGGGGTGCACTGCATCTCCGCATCGCTGTCGGGCGTCTCTTCCTCGCCGTCCGGCTGGATGATCGCGTCGCCTTCGCCGACGGTCTCATCGCTCGGCGGCGTGTTGTCCACCTCCTCGGGTTTGTCCTTGCAGACCGCGCCGCCTTCCTCTTCGACGCACAGTTTGTCCTCGGTCGCGCAGTCTTTCGATTCGGTCCATTTGTTATCGGTGCAGACCACGAGTTTGCTCCCCGCGCAGGCCGACCGCCCCTCCTTACCGGTACAATCCCCGCCGACCTCTTCGTCGGCGACACAGGCGCCGTTCTCGCACGCCTTGCCGGTCGCGCCACATTCCTCGGCTATCACGAGCACGCCGTTATCGCAGCGGAGCAACTGGTCCTGCGCCACATCGGAACAGATCGTCCCGGTCCCGGAACAGGCCTCGCCGACCTGTACGACCGGCTCACCCTCGTCGGTCGGGGTGCAGGCGGCAAAGAATAAAAAGGAAAGAAGGGTCAGAAAGACGGTCCGTCGCATCGCGCTGTTCCTCCATGCCACTGTTATGGTAAGGGGGATTATAGCGGGACGCGGATGCTTTGCAACCATTTTTTTCACGAGGGTCGCCGCGCTAAAAATTGCCTATTGCCGCGAAGGACGATATGATGCGCCCGGTCTGAACGAGACATGGGGAGTGTGTATGCGAGCGATGTGGTCGATGATGTTCCTGCTGGTAACGGTGACGCTGTCGGCGCAGGAGGCGGCGCCCGCCGCCGCCGAAAACACTTCCGGCTCCGAAAACTCTACGCCGGGACAAGCCGTCGTTGAGCCGGTCGTGCCCCCCGCTCCTTCCCCGATGACCCGCGAGGAGATAGAGGCGCTTGTCGAGAAAAAGGTCGCCGACCGGCTCGCCGCCATCGATGAGGAACGGAAAAAGGAAGAAGAACGGCAGCAGGCCGAGGCGAAAAAGAAAGAGGAGGAGGCAAAGAAGGAGGCGGAGAAGAAGGCCCCGCCCAAAAGCGGCGTGAACGACTCCCCCGGGCTCATGACGCCGAGTTTCTCCAAGAACACCCTTTCATTCCTCGTGGGTGACGATAACCTGCGCGACAACTCGCAGTATTCGCCCGAGACCGACATCGGCCCCAAGGACGACTACGACAACTTCATGAACCGCTTCCTCGGCTACAGCAACCGCGCCAAAGGAATGACGCGCCTGTCGCTGTTCCACGAGGACGGCGGGTTGATATCGGACCTCACCGCCCGTATCGGCATCGCGTTCGATCTCGAGCACGCCTTCGACACGACCTATTTCGTCAAGACGAACCTGTACGAGGGCGGCTCTTTCATAGAGATACAATACGAAAAGGACTTCCTGATAAAGGTCACCGCGTGGCCCTACGATTCCGACCGGATGGCGGTCGGCTTCTTCCCCGGGCTTCGCTGGGGGACCCGCGCCGCGTGGCCGCAGAACCTCGGGTTCGTCCCCGGCGCGCAACTGCTCTTCGGCTGGGGTCCGGTCTCGGTCTACGCCGGGTTCAAGGCGCATCTCCAACCGCTCGTGGACAAACTGAGCGAGGAGACGGTGCCGCTCGAAACGACCTACGGCGGCTTCGGCGGGGTGACCTACAAGGACCACGGCGTCACCGCGAGTCTACAGGGCGCCTTCATCGACAAGGGCGACAATGTGATGGTGGACGAGGCGGCGCTCCGGAGGTCGAAGGACGACGAGATACTTTCCTTCGGGCTCGACCTGTTCACGCAGTACGAATGGAAAAAGCCGATCGGCGACCCGCTCGGCATCACCTCGTGGAACAACGGCGAATGGCGCGAGCCCGACTACGACGGCCCGCTGGCGGCCCGGGCGCGCGGCGAACTGATATTCCTCAATGAACTGCTGCAGAACGCCGACCACCTCGCGTGGGCGGGCGGTGAGGACGCCGTGACGGTCGAGCCGATCACGAAGAATTTCTGGGGGATGGCGGCGGCGGTCGAGGGGGCGTTCCGCTGGGAGAAACTCCGCGTGTTCGGCCTGTTCTCGTGGCGGTCGCTCTCGTTCCTCGTGTTCGACGCGCCGGGGCTCATCCCGTTCCAGACCTTCCCGGAGCATGCGAAGATCCGCGACGAACTGTCCGGCTCGCTCGCGGTCGATTACAACTGGCGGATGCTCTGGTTCGGCTTCTCGACCGGCATCAAGACCCCAGCCTCCTACCTTGCGCCGGGAAGCACCCGGACGACGGTGGTCAAGGACCGTCTGACGGCGAACGCCAAAAAGGTCTTCACGACCCGGCTACGCGAGGACCTGCCCGACGGGGCGAACCCGCTCAATATCGCCTTCTACGCCTTCACGATCAAGGCGCAACTGACCCCGGCGGTCGCCGCCGCGTTCCAACTCTCCTTCACCAAGGACTCCAACCGTTCCAAGCCGGTGCCCGATCCCGATACGGGGAACAATGTGCTGTTCTGGGATGACGAGAAGACCCGCAACATCCTGTCGTTCTTCGTCAGTCTCGAGGGAAGATTCTGATACCGCAGGGGAGGAGAGAATGAGACGACTTGCGTTACTGACGGTCCTCGCCGTGAGCATCACGCTGTCGGCGCAGGTGGTGAACCCCGACTGGCGGCCCGCCGAGGGGCCGGTGACCTATGCCATCCCGATACTCGACCACGCGACGCTCCTGCCGCAGGAACTGGCGATACACTACTTCACGAACCTCGCCCGGATGGGGTACGACTGCGGTGATGTCGCGCTCAAGTGCGGCCTGAGCGAGACGCTGCCGATACTGTCGTTCGACTTCAAACTCGCGACGGCGGCCCGCTGGTTCAGCAAGCACCTGAACGATACCCCCTGTTTCCAGCACGACACCTGCTGTACGCTCACGCTGACCGCCGACGAGGTGCTCTGCGTCGCGGGGACCGCCTGCGC
>JAKQHE010000211.1 GCA_029573155.1 bacterium | reverse complement strand
GGTCGAAAAGCAACATTCCTTGACAAGGACAGGGACTTTCCCTAAAATCATCGGGTACGTCAACGACCGGGTACGATGAACACCGAGACGATGGTCCTGCTTGCCCTAAGACAGGGGAACTGGCGGCACGCCGCCGAAACGGCCGACAAGATCGCGAAGGATGGGGGCGATCCCTTCCTCTCGGCGGTGGCGCGCGCGTCGCGTCGGGTCGAGTCGGGCGACGAACGGGCGCGCTCGCTCCTACGGTTCTGGTGCGCTCTGCGATGGGAGGAGAAAGCATGAGTATTTTCGGATGGAAACAGGACCCGCCGTTCCTTGTGCTCGACCGTCACGGCCTGCCGGTCGCCGGCGACGGCATCGACGCGGCCTGCCTGTTGCCGATCATTGAAACGCTCCACGATGCACTGGAGCGCGGCGAGACCGACTATGCCGTGTGGGGCGCGGGGGCCGACCGCTATGTCGCTATCGCGCTCGAGGAGGGGATCGCGATCGTCAAGTGCGGACCCGAAGCGCCGCTTACCAAGGTCCTGTTCTCCCGCGAGGGCATCCGCGAGCGTTGCGCACGCCTCCAAACAAAAAATTGACTTGTCTTTTCTGAAACACTAGTATGGCGACGATTTAAATGTAACAGGGATCGCCTTTAATGGCCGAGAACGTCATCAAGCTCCCGAGACTGTTCGGAAAATATTATCTATTGGAACTTATCAATGTCGGCGGCATGGCCGAGGTGTACAAGGCCAAGATGTTCGGCGTCGAGGGGTTCGAGAAGATCGTTGCCATCAAGAAGATATTGCCCGAGGTCGCCGAGGACGGCGATTTCATCAGCATGTTCATCGACGAGGCGAAGATAGCGGTCCAGCTGTCGCACCCCAACATCGTGCAGATCCTCGAACTGGGCAAGATAGAGGACAGTTTCTTCATCGCGATGGAACTGGTCAACGGCAAGGATCTTAAGACGATACGCAAGCGGCTCAAGAAGGTCGAGCTGAACATGGCGGTCGAGCAGTCGGCCTATATCATCTCGCAGGTCTGCGACGGGCTCGATTACGCCCACCGCAAGACCGACGAGAAGATGAACCCGCTCAACATCATCCACCGCGACATCTCGCCACAGAACATCATCATATCCTACGAAGGCAATGTGAAACTGATAGACTTCGGCATCGCCAAGGCGAAATCCAAGTCGACCAAGACACAGGCCGGTATGCTGAAGGGCAAATTCAGTTACATGTCGCCCGAACAGGTCGCCGCGATGCCGCTCGATCGCCGGTCCGACATCTTCTCGCTCGGCGTCGTGCTGTTCGAGATGCTGACCGGCAAGCGGCTGTTCCTCGGTAAGAACGATGTCGAGACGCTCGAGAAGATACGCAAGGCGGAGGTCCCGCCCCCGTCGGTGTTCAACCACGATGTCGCGCCGGAACTCGATCGCATCGTGCTCAAGTCGCTCGCGCGCGACCGCGACGAACGCTACCAGTGGGCGAGCGAGTTCGCCGACGACCTCAAACGGCACATCTTCTCGCTTCAGCGCCGGTTCGATCGTCAGGATGTCATGAACTTCATGAGCGAGTTCTTCGCCGACGAACTCGAGGAAGATTCGGCGAAACTGGCGGAATACGCCAAACTCAAGATGCCCAAACAACAGGCGCCGCAGATAGTCGCCCCGACCGTCAGGTCAGACGACGACGATGATGACGACGACGACCGTCCGTCGCCGCGTCGCGGTTCGGGAAGCGGCGCAAAGACCTGGCTGATACTCCTCGCTGCCATGGTCGGTGCGGCGGTACTCGGCGTCGCGGGCTGGAATATCGTGAAGGACCAACAGAACGCCGCGTCGCTTATCGTCGATTCCAACGTTTTCGCGACGGTGGTGGAACTCGACAAGAACACCACCCAGCACAAACGGTGCGAGACCCCCTGCAAACTGGAGGGGATACTGCCGGGTCAGCATGAGATAGAACTCCGCAAGGACGGCTATATCACCCAGCAGGAGACCCTCATGCTCAAGACGGGCGAGACCCAGACGAAAGTCGCCAAGATGTTCAAGGTCGGCGAACAGACGACGATGGTCGAGGTCCGGTCCGAACCGGGCGGTGCACGAATATTCGTCAACGACAAGGATTCCGGGTTCGATACGCCTTTCGCGGTCAATGTGCCGGCCGGCATCGAGGTCACCATCCGTGTCGAAAAGAAGGGGTTCCTGCCGGTGCAGCAGTTGCTCGGCGTCATACCGGTGACCGAGAGCCGTAAGGTCAGTTTCATCATGAAGGACTCGAAGGGCAAAGACCCCTCCACGGTGAGACCGGTTCACGAAAAGAAAGAGGAGCGGATCGCCTCTAAAAAGGAGCAACATGCCGAGGATGGACTGAAGCCCGACCGCGCCTACCTCACCGTCATGACGACCCCGGTCACGCAGGTCTACATCGACGACAAGGCGATCGGCAACTCCCCGGTCCAGAGATACGAACTGTCGCCCGGCGAACACAAGATACGATTGAGGAACAGCACCTATAACATCGATAAGATGGTGCCGGTCGAACTCAAGGCTGGCCAGCACGAGAAACTGGTCCGTAACCTTTTCTGACATCAGCAACGATAAGGAGCGCACGATCATGGTGAAAAAGGAGATCGAAACGAACAAGGGCATCGATCCCGCCGTTCCCGCGGAAAAGAAAAAAAGCCGCCTCAGTAGCGCCACCGCCATGATAGGCAAATCGGCGACGCTCGAGATCGCCGCGAAGGCCAAGGCGATGAACGAGCGCGGCGTCAATGTCATCAGTTTCTCGGCAGGCGAACCCGATTTCGACACCCCGAAGCGGATCAAGGAGGCGGCGAAGAAGGCGATAGATCTCGGCTTCACCAAATACACCGATTCCTCCGGCATCAAGGATCTCAAAACGGCGATACGTCAGAAATTCCTGCGCGAGAACAACCTGCACTACGAGGAGGCGAACATCGCGGTGACGCCGGGCGCCAAGTATGCCATCTACGCGCTCCTGCAGTCGATCATATCGCCGGGCGACGAGGTGATCATCCCGGTGCCCTACTGGGTGAGTTACGTCAGCATGGTGAAACTCTCGCGTGGCGTGCCGGTGTTCTGTCAGCCCACGGAGGAGTACGGGTTCCGGCTCACGCTGAACGACATCAAGCCGGTCATCACCGAAAAGACGCGAGCCGTCATCATCAATACCCCGAACAATCCGACCGGCGCGGTCTACCGTGTCCACGATCTCGAGGAGATCGTCAACTACCTCGCCGAGCGCGACATCTATGTCATCAGCGATGAGATATACGAACGGCTCACCTACGACACCAACGCCCATGTTTCGGCCGCATCGGTGGTCAGCGAGAAACTGCGCCGCAATGTCGTCGTGGTGAACGGTTTCTCGAAGGCCTATGCGATGACCGGTTGGCGCATAGGGTATGTCGCCGGGCCGCGCGATGTCATGGACCGGGCGAAGCACTTCCTCGATCATACCACCTCGAACACCAACACTATCACCCAGTACGCCGCGATCGAGGCGCTGAACGGCCCGCAGACCGATGTCGAGTCGATGGTCAGCAAGTTCGACCGCCGCCGCCGTTTCATCTACGAAGAGGTCTCCAAGATGCCGCACCTGAGATGCATCAGGCCCGACGGCGCCTTCTATCTGTTCGTGAACTTCCAGAAGTATCTCGGCGGCACGATCGGCGACCACAAGGTGAACAGTACGATAGAACTTGCCAATCTCCTGCTCGACGAGGCGCATATCGCGGTGGTCCCGGGCGAGGCGTTCGGCGCCCCCGGCTACATCCGTTTCTCCTACGCGACCAGTCTCGACAATATCGCGGAAGGGCTCGATCATCTGCGGCACATGCTCGCCGACGCCTCATTAGGCGACTGACCCGGTACCGGAGGCGTAGATGCGGTTCAACTACAAGAGTCTTATCATCTGGGCGGTCCTGCTCGTCATCCTGTTCGTGATATTCAACCTGTCGAAACTCACCGAGCAGAACGCGGTCGAGGAGATAGACATGACGACCTTCCTCAACCGCGTCGGCAACGGCGAGGTGAAGCAGGTCGAGATAGACGGCGTCGAGTACAAGGGCAGTTTCGTCGACGGTAAGCAGTTCATCGCCATCGGCCCGTCGGGCGAGGAGGTGATGAAGATACTCGCCGAGAAGAAGGTCATCGCCCGCTACAAGAAACCGGAGGATAATTCGCTCCTGCAGGCGATATTCGCCTCGTGGCTCCCGATGATCATCCTCATCGCGTTCTTCGTGTTCTTCATGCGCCAGTTGCAAGGGGGGAGCGGTAAGGCCTTCACCTTCGGCAAATCGAAGCACCGGGTCATATCCAAGGACAAGAACCCCATCACCTTCAAGGATGTCGCGGGGGTGGATGAATCGAAGGAGGAACTTGAGGAGATCGTCGATTTCCTGCGTCGCCCGCAGTCCTACACCCGGATGGGGGCCAAGATACCACGCGGGGTGCTGCTCGTCGGCGCGCCCGGCACCGGCAAGACCCTGCTCGCCAAAGCAATAGCGGGCGAGGCGAGCGTACCGTTCTTCTCCATCAGCGGCAGTGATTTCGTCGAAATGTTCGTCGGCGTCGGCGCGAGCCGCGTGCGCGACCTGTTCCAACAGGCGAAATCGAGCGCTCCCTGCATAGTGTTCGTCGATGAGATAGATGCGGTCGGTCGCCAGCGCGGCGCAGGGCTCGGGGGCGGTCACGACGAGCGAGAGCAGACGCTCAACCAGTTGCTCGTCGAGATGGACGGGTTCGGTACCGACGCCGGCGTCATCGTGATGGCGGCGACCAACCGGCCCGATGTGCTCGATCCGGCGCTCCTGCGGCCCGGCCGGTTTGATCGGCAGGTCTATGTCCCCATGCCCGATGTGAAAGGCCGCGAAGAGATACTCAAGGTCCACATCAACAACATCCGCCACGACGACGCGGTCGATCTGGCCCGCATCGCGCGGGGCACCCCCGGGTTCTCGGGCGCCGATCTGGCCAACCTGCTGAACGAGGCGGCGTTGCTCGCCGCGAAACGCGGTAAGGAAAAGGTCGGCATGGCCGAGGTCGAAGAGGCCAAGGACAAGGTGCTCATGGGCAAGGAACGCCGGTCCCTCGTGCTGACCGATGACGAGAAACGGGTCACCGCCTACCATGAAACGGGGCACGCGGTGGTCGGCTACTTCACTCCCGGCAGCGACCCGATATATAAGATATCCATCATCCCTAGGGGCCGTGCGCTCGGCGTGACCCAGATGCTGCCGGAGAAGGACCGCTACGACCATACCCGCGAGGAACTCGTCGCTAAGGTGTCGGTGCTCATGGGCGGCCGGTGCGCCGAAGAACTGTTCCTCGGCAAGGTGACGACCGGCGCCGGCAACGACATCGAGCGGGCGAGCCGTCTGGTCCGCAGCATGGTCATGAACTGGGGCATGAGCCCCGAAATGGGCCCGATCAATTACGGCGAACACGAGGAAGAGGTGTTCCTCGGCAGGGAACTCACCCGCCGCGCCCACATGAGCGAATATACCGCCGAGCGGATAGACCGCGAGATACACCGCATCATCACCGAGGCGTACAACGCCGCCGCGGCGATACTCAACAAGCACCGCGAAAAGGTCGAAGCGATGGTCGCGCTCCTCATGGAAAAGGAGACCATCCAGAAGAACGATGTCGACGCCATATTCGGCGATCCGAAGGCCGCGGAGGCTCCGGCGGAGCCGATCTCCCCCCGTATTGACGGAAGCCCCGCATGAGTTCGCTCTTCCGCATCACCCTCGTCGCGGCCCTGATCCTTGCCTCGTGCGGCCCCCGATTCATCTCGCGCATAGACCTCACCCGCGAACAGAACTGGCGACCGGAACAGGTGACGGTGAACCCCGAACTCGACACCTTCCTCGCCGAAGGCGAACTCTCCCTGCTTGCGGGCGAGAAACGGTACAAGGTCGATTACCAGATACTCTGCGCCGAGCCGTCGCTGTGGCGCATCGATGTGTTCGGGTTCTTCCATGTGCACGGCGCTACCATCATCATGCGGGGCCTTGCCTCCCATGTGTTCCATGACGGCATCTGGGAAGAGCCGAAGCCGTGGCCGGCGATGTCGGCGAGCGTGTTCGGCATCGTCCTTCCGTACAAGGTCCTGTCGCTCATGGTGGGCGGGCGGTTCGATCTGTCGGGCGAATGCGCCGAAACGGTCGAGGGCAAGGTCTGTCGTGAATATGACCTGCACTATCTGCTCAGACAGGGCGAGATCGTCGAGATAAAGAGCGAGGCGATAGAGATCATCAAGGTCGACGGCACCTGGCGCGGTACGAGCGCCGGGTCGCCCGAGCCGTTCTACCTGTGGCCCGAGCACATCGAGAAGAAGACCGACTTCGATCCCGCGATGTTCCAGCCGACACAGGAAAAGGACATATTCGACGAGATATGATCCCCGGATATTCCCTCATCAGTTATATGTCGGATAAGGTCAAGGCGGGGGGCGGCATCAACCTCGCACAGGGGCTTCCCGGTTTCCCGCCGCCCGATGAACTGACCGCGATACTGCGCGAACTCGCGACGGGGCCGGTCCACCAGTACGCGCCGGGGAGCGGTGACGCCGAACTGCGCGCGCTCATCCCGTCGCTTTTCGGGGCTGGCGGCCCGTCAGCGGACCGGTGCCTTATCACCAACGGCGCCACCGAGGCGGTCACGCTCGTCTATCTCTACCTGAAAAGCCGCGCGAACGGTCCTTTCTCGACGCTCGCCTTCGACCCGGCCTACGAGAGTTACCGGCACCTCCCGCGCATCTTCGGCGACCGGTTCCATCCGTTCGCCGCCGAGGGACCGCTCACGGAGCATGTCGGCGAGTTCCGCCGCGCCGTCCGCGAGAGCGGCGTCAGACTGGTCTGCGTCGCCTCGCCGGGCAACCCGTGGGGCCGCATCTTCTCGGAAAAGGAGTGGGGGACGCTCCTCGAACTTTCGGAGGAACTCGGCTTCTCGGTGCTCGCCGACGGGGTGTACCGGGAACTATACCTCAATGAACGGCCCTATCTCCCGGTCGACCGCATCTCGCCGCGCCTCTTTTATGCCGACAGTTTTTCCAAGACGCTCTCGATAACGGGGTGGCGCGTCGGGTTCCTCGCGGCGCACGAGGAGCACCTGCCCGCCTTGCGGCAGATACACGATTACACCGCGCTCTCGTCCCCTTCGGTGCTTCAGAAGGCGATAGCGCGTTACCTCGCGGCGCACGGCGGTGCCGACTATCTTGCCGCGCTCCGGCGGCAGGTGAAGGGATCGTTCGACTATCTGCATGCGGCGCTGACGGGGCTCGGGTTCCGGATACCGCCCATCGGCGGCGGTTATTTCATCTGGGCCCGCTTGCCGGACGGCTGGTCCGACGGGCTCGACTTCGCCGAGCGGCTTTACAAAAAGGAACGCGTCGCGGTCGTGCCCGGCGTCCATTTCTCCGAGAACGGAGAACCGTTCGTTCGCTTCAACATCGCGCGACCGCTGGACGAGATACAGGAGGCGGCCCGTCGGGTCGCCGGCTTCATAGCGGCAGAAAGACCGTAAAGATCGCGCCGCCATCGGGTGCGTCCTCCACCTCGATGAATCCTTTGTGTTGATCGGCGATGCGTGCCGCTATCGAGAGACCGAGCCCCGTCCCGTCGGGCTTGGTGGTGAAGAAGGGATTGAAGACCTTGTCGCGGAGTTCGGCCGCTATCCCCGCTCCCCGATCGGTGACCGTGATGCAAGCGTAGTCGCTCTTCCCCTTGCGGCGGCGTTCGGTCGTAACCGTCACCGTCGATCCTTCGGGCGATGCGTCGACGGCGTTGAGGAGGATGTTGAGGAACAGTTGCGTCAGTTTCTCGCGGTCGGCGCTGAGCGTCAACGGTTCGAGCCGTGTCTGGATGTTGACCTGTTTCTTGGCCGCCTGCGGCGCGATGAACGACACGGTGTCGACCGCGAGCGTCGTGATATCGACCGTCGACACGACGAAATCCTTTGGCCGCGCGAAGGCGAGGAACCGTTCGAGCAGTCCGGTCAACCGCTCCAGTTCGGCGTGTTGTATGTCGACCATCCTCCGGCGCGGCGAATCGGTGGGGACGGCGTCGGCGATGATGTCGGCCGCTCCCTTGATCGACGCGAGCGGGTTCTTTATTTCATGAGCGAGTCCCGCGGTCATCTCGCCGAGCGCCTGCAGACGACCCGCGCGGATCAGTTGTTCGTCGAGCAGTTTCATCTCGTCGAGCGTTTCCGATAGTTTCCGCGCGATCTCCTCCTGCCGCCGCCGTTCGCGCCGTTCGCGCTCAACCAGCACCCCGGCGATGAGGGCGATGATGTTGAACAGGAGTATCTCCAGTATCTTCTCGGTCGATCCGCCCGGGTCGTGGTGGAAATGGTGCACGAACATCTGGAACGCGTGTGGCAGGTAGACCAGCGACGAGGCGACCGATGCGGCGAGCGCCCCGTGCAGGCCCCAGCCGAAGGCGCCGAGCACTATCGGGATGTAGTAGAGTCGTCGCAGGATATCGTGGACCCACACCATCTCGGCGTTCGTGGTGAAATGGGCCGTAGTGATGGCGAGTATCGGCACCCAGATGAGTCCCCACGCCCGGAGCGAAAGCAATTCCTTACCCTTTCTCATCGGGTCCCTTCCCGGTGATGCCGTGCTGTTCGAGCCGGTAGAGGAGGATATGACGCGGGATGCGCAGTAGCCGCGCCGCCTGCGCTTTGTTCCCGCCGCTCCGTTCCAGCGCCTGCACGATCACCTCTTTCTCGAGTTCCGTGAGCGATATCCCTCCGGTGGGCAGTTGGACGCGTCCCGTCGCGCTCACTACCATCCCCTCCGCCTCGGGCACCGTTTCGGGGATGAGTTCTAGCGGCACCACCCCGCCGTCGGTCAGCAGCGTCACCCGCTGGCAGATGTTCTCCAGTTCGCGGATATTGCCGGGCCACCGGTACCGCCGCATCCGCCGCAGCGCCTCGTCGCCCAGTTCGAACGACCGTCCGCCACCGTAGGTCGCGAGGAAATGTTTTGCGAGCGGCGCGATATCCTCGCTCCGCTCCCGTAGCGGCGGGATGTGGAGCACGATGACATTGAGCCGGTAGAAAAGATCGAGCCGGAACTTACCTTCATCGACCAGCTTGGCAAGGTCGCGGTTGGTCGCCGCGATGACGCGGACATCGACCGGCACCGGCTCTTCGCCGCCGACCACATCTATCGCCGACTCCTGCAGCGCTCGCAGAAGCCGCGGCTGGAGGTTGAGCGGCAGTTCGGCCACCTCGTCGAGGAAGAGTGTCCCGCCGTGGGCCAGTTCGAACTTCCCCCGGGCATCGCGCACGGCGCCGGTGAAGGCCCCTTTCCGGTGACCGAAAAGTTCGCTTTCGAGCAGTTCTCCCGGTATCGCCGCGCAGTTGACCACCACCAGCGGCCCCGACGCGCGGGCCGAACGACGGTGGATGCGGCGGGCGAGCAGTTCCTTGCCGGTGCCGCTCTCGCCGGTGATGAGCAGGGTCGAGTCGCTTTCGGCGACGCGGTCGGCGACCCCCACCACCGTATGCATCGCGACGGAGCGGTAGATGAGTTCTTTCCCCTCGCTCGACGGGGCGCGTTTGAGAACGGCGTTCTCGGCGGCGAGCCGCGCGTGCTCGAAGGCGCGTTCCACCACGATCTTCAGATGGTCGCGGTCGCACGGCTTGGGGATGAAGTCGAACGCCCCCGCCTTCATCGCGGCCACGGCGGTATCGACCTCGCCGAAGGCCGTTATCACGATGACCAGCGTCCCCGACGCAAGGGCATTGATGCGCTTCACCAGTTCCATCCCGTCCATCCCCGGCATCTTGAGATCGGTGATGACCACCGGGTGGCGCTGACGGCGGAAGAGTTCGAGCGCCGCAAGCCCGTCGGCGGCGGCATCGACGGTGTAGCCCGCCTCGGTGAGGGTGAACGACATCACCTCCCGGAAACTGGCATCGTCGTCGGCTATGAGTAATTTTCTTCCCATCATGAAGACTATTCTACGAAAGTGATGGAGAAATTTCAACACTTTTCTTACTCGCAGAACCGATATTGATGATAACCTACTGTTTTTACAGGGGACAGAAATCATGCCGTCGTTGGCACGCATCATGCTCTATAAGCGGCGTGTTTCGTAACTCTTGAAAGGAGGAGATCCGATGAAAAAGATGTTGGCGATGGCGTTGATGGTGGCGGCGATGAGTTTCGGCACGGCGGATCTGATGGCGGGTGACGGCTGCGGTTGCGGTAAGGGCACTGCCAAGTCGGAATGCAAGTGCGGCAAGGATTGCAAGTGCGGTTGCCAGGAAGGCAAAGAATGCACCTGCGGTTGCGGCAAGAAGAAGTAGTTCCGCCTGTTCTTTGTTCCCCGCTCTTTGTCCCCCTCAAAGGCCGGCCGGTTCACTCCGGCCGGTTTCTTTTAGATCACCTCATTTATAATGTGGTGTGTGGCGGTGGCGGCCGGATCGCCCGGTGGTAACAGAAAAATCAAAGTCGCTACTTATCCCCCGCCCCGGCTCCTACTTCCTATCTCACACACCGGGCATAGCGACTATTGGTCTTGTAATAGGTGCTTGTATAGCCAAGGTAAAAATTCATATACCATGCGGTGGTGGCATTGGTTGCGTAGGACGAAGAAGACCAGAAATCCACCGATGGCATTCCCGGAAAGTCGCTCACGGGGAGATAGGTGGCGTCGTCTATCAGCGTTTCCAGTTCTTCAATGTTCGGGAGACGCCAATCGGTGGCGCCGCCATGATCCAGACCTTCGCAGTGATTGAGCGCATCTTGCCATGTCACGGTGCTGTTGTATTCCTTTGTCCAGATAAGCCCCGTTCTGGTGTCGGTCACGATGACCTTGCCTGCTACCGTCGCCTCGATGAAGGCGCTGTCGGGCAGGGCGGCTCCCCTCACACACCGGGCATGGCCGCTACTGGACTTGCCGTTACCGTCCACCGCGCCGTCATCGAAATATACAAGCCATGCGTAGGTGGTATCGTATGCATAGGACGAGGAAGACCAAAAGGGCGAAGCGGGAGTTTCGGGGAAAACGGTGTCGTCTATCGCGGGGTAATGACCGCTATAGTCGGGAAGTGTCGCCAGTTCTTTGCGGGTCGGCAGACGCCAGTCGTCGTAGCCGCCGTAGGTCAGGTCGGCACAATGGTCTATGGCCCCCTGCCACTGATCGGTGCTTCCCGTCAGCGTCCGTTGCCATATCAGCCCGGTCACCTCGTCAGTAACGATATCGGAGCCGCCGGAGCCGCTGACAACATAGTTCCTCGGCGCGCATTTCCCCAGTGCCGCATACTGGGCATCCTGTCCGTAGAAAGCGTTCCCTTCGGCGGGGCATATCATTTCGGCGGAGCCGTCGTAACACTTCGTCTGGCCGGTGCAAAGAAGGGCCATGGTCACCGCATCCTCATCGACGCTGAAACCATCATCGGTCAGCAGGTCGTCGGTGGCGTCCTCATCAAGAAGAAGGGAGTCGTCGGTCACCACCGCATTGTCGTCACTCACTATGGGGTCATCATCGGTCTCCACGATGTTGTCATCGGTCACCACCGTACTGTCGTCGGTCGTTTGATCCGACTGGTCTGTCGGGTCGGGCAGAGCATCATCGGTGGTCTCGTCGGTGACGGTATCGTCGGTCACGCCGTCGTCGGGTACCTGTTCATTATCCGCCGAGGTTTTCCCGTTGTTGCAACCAGATACCGCCAACATCAGCACGGCAAGGATCAGCGGGTACTTGATCATGGAACCCTCCCGTTCGTTGCATATATAAGATACCAGATATCGGGAAAAAGATTCTATTTTCTTACAATTTTTTTTTCGCCAGTTCCTTCTTGGCCCTCTGCCAGAGCGCCTCAAGATCGTCGAGCGAATGCTTCCCGTCGGTGACGGTCGGGTCGATCTCTTCCATCTTGTTGAATCGTGCGCGGAACCGGAGGGCGCAGTGGCGCAGGGAATCCTCGGGGTTGACGCCGAGTTTGCGCGAAAGGTTGACGACCGCCGCGAGCAGGTCGCCCATCTCGTGGAAGGTCTTGTCTTTGTCGCCCGAGGCGACCGCTTCCTTGAGTTCGGCCGTTTCTTCCGCTATCTTGGCGAGCGTGTCCTCCCACCTGCCCCAGTCGAACCCGACCGACGCGGCGCGGTCGGCGTAGCGCTGGGTGAGGAGCGTCGCGGGCATCGCGGTGGGGATGCCGTCCATGAGATATTTCTTCGCCTCTTTGTCCTTCTTTATCTGGTTCCAGTTCTGCACCACCTCGTCGGCGTCCTTCACCTGCGTCGTGCCGAACACATGGGGATGGCGCCGCACCAGTTTGTCGGAGATACGCTCCGCGACCGAATCGAAGTCGAAGAGTCCCTCCTCCTGCGCCATCTGTGCGATGAACACGACCTGCAAGAGGAGATCGCCCAGTTCATCCTGCAGTTCATCGGGTCCCTCGTCCATCGCCTCGACCACCTCGTAGGCCTCCTCGATGACATAAGGTTTGAGCGACGGGATGGTCTGCTTGCGGTCCCACGGACAGCCGCACTCGCCGCGCAGGGTCGCCATGATGGCCTTGAGCCGTTCGATGCCGCGTTGTTCGGTCATGGGGCCGCGTCAACAGCCGGGGGCGTTGGTCTTGACGAACGAGTCGGGGACATAGATGTAGTCGCCGCTGAAGCAGGCGTTGCAGAAATCGTCGGGCCGCGCAAGGAGCGACAGCAGGTCGGGGAGCGCGATGTGGCGCAGGGAGTCGGCGGTGAGATATTCGGCGGTCTCCGCTATCGACTTATTGTTCGCGATGAGTTCGGTGCGGGTCGGCGTGTCGATGCCGTAGAAGCACGAGCCGGTGACGCGCGGCGAGCCGATGCGGACATGGACCTCCTTTGCGCCGTTCCTCTTGATCATGCGGACGATCTTGCGGAGCGTCGTGCCGCGCACGATCG
>JAKQHE010000207.1 GCA_029573155.1 bacterium | reverse complement strand
ATCTGCCGCTCGACCAGATCGTCGCACAGAGCGATGTCCTTTCACTCCACCTGCCCTACACCCCGGCGTCGCGTCACCTCATAGACGCACAGGCGATCGCGACCATGAAAAGGACAGCCATACTGATAAACACGGCTCGCGGACCACTCGTCGATGAAACGGCGCTTCTCGCGGCGCTGGAGGATCGTCGCCTCTTCGGCGCGGGCTTCGATGTCTACGAACACGAGCCTCGGGTCGACCCTGCGCTCCTCGCCCTCCCCAATGTGTCGGTACTCCCCCATATCGGAAGCGCCACTCGCGAAACGCGCGCAGCGATGGCCGCGATGGCGATAGACGACTGCGTGGCGGTACTCACCGGCGCGACGCCGCGCCACCGGGTCGCGTGAGCCGGGTCCGTCAACTCATCGGAACGGGACACCGTTTTCTTCTCCTGAACCCGCCGGTCGAAGATATCGCCGCCTACGGCCTCTGGAGCGCGCCGCTCGGACTTTTGCGGGTGGCGGCCGGGCTCCGGGCATCGGAAAAGGATCTGACCTTTTTCGACCTGCTCGACGATCCCGGACTGCACCTCCCTCCCCCTTCGATACCGCCCGAAGAACGCCCCGACGGTCGTCACGACTTCTGGAAGACCGTGATACCGAAACCCCGGGAACTGCATATGGTACCGCGCCGCTATCACCGGTTCGGCGCCACCGACGATCATCTCCGGGCCCTGCTCGCGGACCTGCCGCGCCCAGACGCGGTGCTCATCGCTACCGGCATGACCTACTGGTACCGCACCGTCCTGCGGACCGCCGAACTGGTGCGGGAACATTTCCCCGCCGTTCCGGTCATCGCCGGCGGTACCGCCGCGCGACTGATCCCGGAACGGCTCGATGCGGGCGGGCTCATCGTCGAACGCGGGGAGCTTTTCCCCGGCATCGACCTGCGTGGGATCCCCGACTTGACCGAGCGTTACCCCGCTTACCCGATCGAACTGGTACGCGGCTGTCCCTACCGGTGCCGTTACTGCGCCTCCTCGATATTCCACGCCGACATCGGACTGAACGACCCCGCGGCACAGGCGGAGGCGCTACGGGCGTGGACCACGGTGACCGGCAGGCGCGACGCGGTCTTTTTCGACGATGCCCTGCTGTGGCGGAAAGGTGAACACCTCCGGAAATTCCTCTCTTTTGTCGAGCCGGGCCTCTTCCGGTTCCACACCCCCAACGGTCTGCATTTGCGGGAGGTGGACGAGGATATCGCGCATCTCCTTTTCAGCTATCGCTTCTCGCCGCTCCGGTTCGGCTTCGAGACCGGCGGTGACCGGTTCGATTCGAAAAAGGACGGGGTACGGCTCGCCGACACGCTCGCCATCCTCCACAGGGTCGGCTATCGACCGCGCGACCTCGGCGTATATCTCCTCTGCGGAATGCCGGGGCAGACCCTCCGCGAGGTCGAGGATGCCATAGAACTCGTTGTGGCGGCGGGCGGGCGCCCGTATCTCAACGAATACAGCCCCGTCCCCGGGACCCAGCTTTTCGACGAACATCTGACTGAAAGCGCCCGTGACATATCGGGCGAGCCGCTCTGGCAGAACAATTCTCTTTCGGCCTACCGGTCCCCCGTGTTCACCCCCTCCGTGATGCGGCGCCTCAAGGATCACCTCGCCTCGGTGTACCGCGATCAGGATCGCGAGCGATTTTCTTGAAAACCGGCGGTCAGGCACTATAATGCCTCGAACCGTTCATCAGAGGGTGTGAGCCATGGGACTCAAGGGACACAGCAGGGATGTCACCGATTTCTTTCGAGACCACAGTGGGGAGGAGGCGAAATACGAGCATCTGCGCGGACAGGCCGAGGAGATCGTCCTGCTATTCCACAAGGTGCTCAAGGGCTACAAACTCTACCCCATCAACAACCCGATGTTCCAGAAGTTCGCCGAGGATTTCAAGACCAAGGTGGACCTCATGCACACCGAGATACCGGTCATCCCGTTCCGCATAAAGAAGACCGGGTTCCTGTTCATGAAACAGCCGGTCGAAACGGCGCTCGACGACAACGAGGTCATCTATGTGCTCTTCAACGACGGGATACGGGAACTCTATTTCTCGAAGGGCATCACCTATGAGGAGATACTCGCCTTCTTCAACATCCTCGCCAAGGTGACGGTCTACGCGAGCGAGGACTACGACATCGCGACGCTTCTGTGGGACAACGCCTTCGAGCACATCGGCTACATCACCGAGGAAGAACTCGTCGAGTCGGAACCGATGGAATATGACGATTTCGATCAGGGATACGACCTCAAAGCCGAGGCGAATCGCGGTCGCGACCTCACCCCCGAAACCTTCGCCGACCGCGATGTGCCGATGCAGGACCGGGAGACCACGCTCCTGTCGGACGAGGACCGTGCCTTTTTCGCCCAGCAGATGGATCTGTACAACGAGACCGCCATCACCAACCGCTTCCTCAAGGAGATGACCACCGAACTCCTCCTCGGGAAGAACGAGGAGGTCCGCAATGACCTCGTCGAGACCGCCGCGCTCCTCTGGGAACGCCTGCTTCTGTTCGGCGCGGTCAAGGAGGCGGTGATATTCCTCAAGGCGCTCCTCAAGATAGGCGGCCAGTTCCGCACCACCAATGAGACCTTTTACCAGAAGATAAAGAGCGGCATAGCGAACATCGCCGACGAGGAGTTCATCAATCGCGCCTTCCGGATCGCCGAGAACATCGACCCGGACCAGTTCCCCTACTTCGGCGAGTTCCTCGCCGTCGTGCCGCCTCAACAACTTCCCTTCATCGTGATGAAACTGAGCGAACTGCAGTCGTCCGAACTGCGCATCGCCGCGCTCGAGAAGATCGGCCCGACCATACGCAATCCGGAGATGCTCAAGCCGATACTCGCCCACGATGACTGGCACATCGTACGCAACGGACTGTCGCTCCTCAAGGCGCTTAACAATCCGGCGGTCGTCCCGCTCCTGCGCGGCGTCATCAATCACCCGCAGAAACAGATACGGGTCGAGGCGATAGCGGTCCTCATGGCCTACTCGGTCGAGGAGGCGCTCCCGGCGCTCGAAAAGGCGGTGTTCAGTCCCGAAAAGGATATCCGGCTCATGTCGGTCGAGAAATTGCTCGAACTCAAGAACCCGCAGGTGAAATCGGTCATCAACCGGCTCCTGCAGGAATCGAACCTCGCCAAACTCGACCCGGCGGAGGTGAAAAGTTATCTGGAAAAGATCATCTCGGAAAGACGGCAGGACCTCTACGACCTCGTCGCAGTGCTTCTCTTCTCGCGTATACCGTCGCTTCGCGACACCACGCTCCGGCTTATCGGCAGGGTGGATTCGACACGCCCCATCGTGCGGCACATACTCAAGTTCATCGAGGCACCCGAGTTTGAGAAGCTGCCGCGCGCCGAACTGGACCTTTTCCTCCCGCTCATCCGCGCCGAGAACCTTTCGGACACCATCCGGCCCCTCGAAAAGGTGCTTAAACTCTCGGGCCCCCTGCTCAAACGCGACGCGTTCCACGACCTCAAGGATGCGGTGATAAGCCACCTCGATCGTCACCGTTCCGACCCGGCGGTCAAACTGTTCCTGAAAAAAGGACTCGCCTGCGGCAACAAGGAGACCGAGGAGATCATTCGTTCAAAGGGAGGGCTGCTCTAAATGGCCGACCAACGCATCACCGGGCGCGATGCACCGCGCACCTTCCTCGACACCGTGGACGAGGGGATAAAGCAGAAAGGCTACGAGTTCGCGTCATCCTTCTTCGCGCTCTGGAAATCGCTCAAGATGTACGGCGAACAGAACGAGGCGGTCAAGAAAGCGGTCGACAAGACGCTCGATGTCCTGCATTCATTTTTCAAGACCCAGCCCACGATAAATTTCGGCTATAACGGCACCGACATCGTCATCAACGACCAGAGGCTTAAGGGAAAACGGGGCGGCGAGGACTATCTCGACATGCTCGCCCGCCTCTTCACCTCGCTCTATGTCGGCGAGATAGAGATATCCTCCACGGTCACCCAGCAGGACCTCGTCTTGTTCTGCCAACTCACCCGCAATGTCTCGCTCGACCAGCCGGGAACCGAGGATACCTTCCGGCGCATCGAAGCCGAAATCTCCGGCCGCATCGCCTCGATGCATGTCTCGATGTATGATCCGATAGAGGACGAACTGCCCCCCATCATAGACAAACCGCAGATGGCGCGACAGGTGTACCGGAATCTCGTCACCGAATGCCCGCTGTTCCGCAAAAAGGCGCTCCAGAAACAGCCGCTCCCGCTTAAAAAGGCGACACGGAGCATCCAGAACCTCGTCGACCTGCTCACCGACGACGAGGAGGACCGCCAGTGGTCGCACCTCCTGTTCCTCGCGTCGCTCGACAGTTACCAGAAGATGTACCTGCCGACCCACGCGGCCAACACCTGCATACTCACCCTCGCGACCGCCATCCACCTCGGCATACCCAAACGGCGACTGACCACGATCGGCATCGCCGCCTACCTCCATGACATCGGCATACCCGACGAGGATCAGCGCGACATGCGGAATGTCCACACTGAACTCGGCTTCGCCTATCTGAGCCGGCTCAATACGCTGAACTTCTCGATGATGGAATCGGCCATCACCGCCGCGATGCACCACGACACCTACGACTTCCGCGGGCTCATCGCGCCGCCTCCCGATAAGCCGGCGCCGCCGACCCCCATCACCGAACTCATCAAGGTCTGCGACTACTACGACATCGCGACCCGCTGGTGGCCGTGGAGTCCCGGCAAACCGCTCTCCCGCGTCAACGCTATGGAGGCGATATTCAAGGCGACCGCCGAGAAAAAGGCGTTTTCGGCGACCGCCGCGCGCGCCCTGTTCGCCGTGATCGGCATCTATCCTCCGGGCCAGGTCCTTCGCGTCAACAAAAAGCGGTCGCTCGCCTGTTCGCTGGGAGGCTTTTTCACCAGTTACGACGAGAACCGGTTGATACTGTTGTCCGACCAGATGGATTTCAAGGGCTACACGACACTCAACGCCGCCGCGCTGTCCCATCTCCCGGCGGAACAGCACCACCGCATCCCGCCACGGACCTACAAGGAGATATTCCAGAGTTTCCAGGTGACCGTGACCTGATATAGGGGGCCGCTTATGCGCCCCGCGCTATCTCGACGCCGTTAAGCAGCACCCGCCATGAGAGCGGCGCTATCCTGCGGAACATGGCCGATATGCCGCAATACTTCTCCTGCGACAGTTTGACGGCACGGACCAGTTTGTCCGGCTCGACAGCGCCTTCGAACAGATAGGTCAGCGAAAAGGAAGAGAACACCTTCGGATGCTCTTCGGTGAGCGGCGCCTCGACCTCGATGCGGAACCCTTGCGGGACCGGCACCCTCATCTTGTCGAGCACCATCACCACATCGATGCCGGTACATCCGGCAACCGACTGCAGGAACAGGTGTTTGGGCGTCTCGCCGCAGGCCTCGCCCGCCGACAACCGCGCAGGGTCACTCATGCGGATCGTCACCGGCAGGTCGCTGCCGGTCTCGAAGGAAACGCCGTCCCGATGCGTCAACCACACTTTCATCACTACCCTCCATCATGCCTTCCTTCCCGGATCATATATCCGCTACACCAACGGTAGTCAAGTGAAAAACTCCTGACGGACCGATGGTTGAGCGTGGCCTCTCTTGACAATCGTTCGATATCGCACTAACATCGGTTCGGTCCTTTGGGGTTCCTGTCCATTTCTGTATGGGAGGCCGGCATGAGTTCGCGCACTGTTCCCGTCACGATCATGGCGATCTTCGCCGTTGCGATCTGGTTCGTCGTCTCTTCCTGCTCTCTCGAGGAGACCGCCGGGTATATCGCCGGCGACTACTGCGTCGAGGAAGGGATGAAGGTCTGTGACGACACTTTTACGGTCGTCCTTTTGTGCGTTTCCGACGGCGCCTCGCTTTTCTGGCAACCGGACGAGGAATGCGCCAAGGGGTGTACCATGGACAGCGGCATCGGCGCCTGCATCGACGCCTCCCCCACCGACAAGGACCAGACCGATAACGATTCTCCCACCCTCCCCGAGACCGATCCCGCCGTGACCGATGACGCCACGACGATGCCCGAGACCGAAACGGTGGCAGGTGATGACGCGACGGTCGAGACCGAAGATGAGATCGTCCTTGACGAGGATGTCGTCGTTCAAGATGATGGTACCGTGACCGACGACGGGACCATCAACGACGACGGGATATTGACCGACGACGGGGGCGTGACCGACGACGGCACCGTCACCGACGACGGGGTCGTGACCGACGACAGCACCGTCACCGACGAGGACGGGCTCATCACCGACACCGACAACGCCCCGGTCACCTGCACCAACATCACGCTCCCCGGCACGCTCGACAATGACGGAAGCAATGGCTTTTTCGCCGATTATACCCCGAACACCGGCAACGTCGCGCTCCCTGACCAGTTCCAGTTCACCATTTATGACGAGAACTACCTGTTCGACACCCCCTACGCACTGGGGGTCGGCGACAACGCCAACCTCAAGACCTGCAAATACTATGTCTTCGTCGGTGAGGATTGGAGCGGTAGCGCGTGGGGCAAACGGTTCCTCGCCGAGACGGGGACCGTCACCCTGACCGAGGACAGCGGCGGTTGCAGCGGCGGCGATGTCTACGCCGAGTTCGACAATGTGACCCTGCGCGAGATAACGGTCGACGGCGACGGGAACTCGACCTTCGTCCCGAACGGCGCCTGCCTCACCCTGCCGGCCCACGTCGAGATGCTTCTGACACCCGCCTGACCCTTTCGGCGTGCGGTAACGCACACCCCCTTTTCTTGACATTTCATCCCCGTTGGGAAATGCTCGCGCCGGCATAAAAAACTCACAGGAGTCAAGGATATGTCACAGACCCCGTTGCCGGCGGCGATCGGCATCGATATCGGATCGGTCAATGTCAAGGTCTGCCTGCTCGACGGTGAGGCGGTACCGCGCCACGCCGTCGTCGCGCACGAAGGGGACCTCGGTGCCGCGCTCGACGAGGCATTCTCCCGCGTCGATCTGACCCGGA
>JAKQHE010000194.1 GCA_029573155.1 bacterium | reverse complement strand
GGGTAAGATCATTGAAGGCGAGATACTCGCCCGCGAGGCTATCCGCAAGGGCGTCATGAGCGACCCGATACTGCTCACCAAGATCAAATCGACCGTCGCGCGCCACTACCAGAGCGTGACGCTCCAAAAGGAGATCGAGGCGAACATCAAGATAACCGACGAGGACCTCAAGAAGTACTACGAGGAGCATCAGAAAGAATTCATACAGCCAGAAAAAGTGAAGGCGAGCCACATCCTCGTCAAATTCGACAAGAACAAGGCGGGCGACCGCGAGGCGAAACTCGCTCAGGCGAAAAAAGTGCTCGCCGAGGTCAAGGCAAAGGCGAAGGATCCCAAGTCGTTCAACGACCTCGCGGGCAAATACTCCGAGGACGAGGGGAGCAAGCGTCGCGGCGGCGATGTCGGCTTCTTTGAACGGACCGAGGAAGGCGGCCGGATGGCCAAGGAATTCTCCGAAGCCGCGTTCGCGCTCAAGAACATCGGCGACATCAGCGACGTGGTCGAATCCCCCTTCGGCTTCCACATCGTCCAGTTGACCGCGCGCCGCGAGAAGGTCGAAAAACCCTTCGACGAGGTCAAGGCCCGCATCGAATCGACCCTCAAGGCCGAGAAACGCAAAGGGGTGTACGAGGAATCGATAGAGAAGATAAAGAAGGACCTCGGCTTCAAATTCAACAAGGAGTCGCTCGAGAAACTCGACATGGGTGTGCCCGAGAAGGTCGAACAGGCTTCGCGCGAATTCGACAAGAATAAACCGGAAGGAGCCCCGGCGCCCGTTCCCGCTCCCATCAAACCGATACAACCGATGAAGCCGCAGGAGATCCCCCAGCCGGCGACGCCCCCCGCTCCGCAGCAGTGACCCCGATGCGCTCGGCGCTTCCCCTGTTGCTCGTACCCGCCTTTCTGGTCTGGCACCCGCTCGGCGCCGCCGAACGGGTGCTCAACACCATTGCCATCGTGGTCAACGACGGCTATCTTACGCTCTACGATGTCAAGAAGGAGATAGCGCCGAAAGCCCCCGACGCGGTGACCGATGGCCAGATCGCCGAACGCAAGAAAGAGATCACCGACAAACTGGTCGGCGACCTGCTGGTGAAGCAGGAGATAAAAAAGCGTAACATCACCGTGAGCGACGCCGAACTCGACCTCGCCATAGAGAATGTCGCGGAACGCAACCGCATCACCGTGGACAAACTCAAGGAGGAGATCGCCGGGCAGGGTATATCGTGGGACACCTACCGCAACGAGGTCCTGCGCCGGCAACTCGAGATACTCTCGCTCAAGCGCGACATCGCGATGGCGACGCTCGATGTGGACGAGACCACCCTGCGCGACCTGTACCGACGCCATTTCACCGGCGGGGTCATCTACAGCGCGTCGCACATCGTCCTGCAGGTCGTGCAGGGCGCTTCGGACGCCGACATCTACGATCGTATCGTGGATATACACCGCGCCGTGCAGGGAGGCAAACTCACCTTCGAGGAGGCGGCCCAGCGCTATTCGGAGGACGCGGCGGCCCGCAATGGCGGTAAACTGCCGAGTTTCCGTTTCAACGAGATGGACCCGAAATTCTCCGAAGAGGTCGCCAAACTCGACCCTGGCGAGATGTCGCGCCCCTTCCGCTCCCGTTTCGGCTGGCATATCGTGCGACTCGACGATGTGGAAAAGAGCGACCCGCCCCCCTACGAACAGGTCCGGGATAAGGTGCGCTATCTTTTTTATCAGATGAATCAGGAAAAGGCCTTCGAAAGTTGGATAAAGGCCAAACGGCAGTCGAGCGCCGTGAAGGTGCTGTTCTAGCCGTGGCCTGCCGCGTACCGGGAGACGCCGCATGAGATCGATCGCCATCGCGTTGTCGCTCCTGTTGCCCCTCTGGGCCGGCGCGGTCGATTTCGATTTCGACCGTTTCCTCGAACGGTTCGATGAGACCAAATTCATCGGCGCGGGGGCCGGGTTCTCGCACGAGTACGACGACGAACTGTTCGGCGTCTCGATCTTCGGCGATCTCCGCTGGGAACCGGCCGGGTTCGGCTTCAATGTCCCTCTCCGCTGGCTCGTACACGACGGCAACGGCGACACCGACACCGTCGCCGGCCTGCCGACCTACGACTGGGACGAGGCGCGCGACTATGTGCGGCTCATCACCTACGCCCAGTATGGTCACCATGAGGATGAGGTCTATCTCTACTTCGGCGACCATGAGAACCGTTACATCGGCCACGGCACCCTGCTCGGCGGCTATTTCAACAACATACGGCTCAACCATCCGAGCCGCGGCGTCTACGCGCTCCTGCAGACCGAATGGGCCGGGGGCGAACTGTTCCTGAGCGATGTGGCGCCGCCCGACATCATCGGGGGCCGCGCTTTCATAAAGCCGGCAAGTTTCTTCGACAGGGATTCCTATGCGAACAACCTCGAGGTGGGTGTCAGTTGGTTCTCCGATATCTTCATGCCCGAAACGATAGAACTTGATCAGCAGACGCTCGCGCGGTCGGCGAATCGCGTATTCGACTCGGCGGTCGGGCTCGACCTCTCCTTCCGCGCACTCGCCCTGCGCTGGTGGCACCTCACCCCCTACATGGACTGGAACCTTCTACGCTTCGGCGGCAACGGGCTCCATTTCGGTCTCCGGCAGCACTTCGACATAGAGGTGAAGGACGACACGCTCTCCATCCTGACCACGGTAGAGTCCCGCGTGTACCAGCGGAACTACTCGCCACAGTATTTCGGCACCTTCTACGACATCGAGAAAGAGCGCTACTACGGCGGCGAGACCAAATACTGGGTCCATTCCTCGAAGAACAACCTTGGTGCGGGTCCGTGGTACACCGGCTGGTACGGCGATATCGTGCTGTACATGGTCGGTTCCTTCTCCATCGGCGGCTCCTTCGAGTGGAACGAATACCTTTCCAACCAGCATCTCGACACCGCCGATCAGGGGGTCCGGCGCGGCCGGTTCACCGCGAATCTCTTCGGCGATCTCATCCTGTTCGATCGCCTGCGGCTCGGGCTGTTCTTCACGCGGGCCGACGCCGGGCGCGGCGGGTTCTTCGACCTCGCCGATCACCCGTCGCTCCTCTCCGTCTCGGCCTCCTATGCCATCAACGAGTATTTCTCCGCCTCGGCCCATTGTTCGAACGGTTACCGGCTCCACATCTACCTCGACCCCAATGGCACGCTCCGGGACCGCTACCGCTCCGAGATACAGTTCGGCCTCGGGTTCTCCGCCGGGTACGGCTTCTGACGATGCGCGCCGTTATACCGACGCTCCTGTGCCTCCTTCTCCCGATCCTGCTGATCGCCGAAGATACGGCGCTCCCGATCGGCGACATCATCAAAGAAAAAGCGCTGTCGACCGATGTGGACGAGCCGAAAAAAGCCACCCCCCGACTCGAGGACATCACGCTCTATGAGATGAACGACTCGGTCCGCGTGGTCGTCCGGCCTTCCGAAAAGGTCGATTTCAAGTACGACCTGCTCGCGGGGAACGCCAAGGACCGCATCTACATAGACCTCAAGAACGGGCTCACTGCACACGGCTTCACCGCACCGCAGGTCTCCGCCGATTCGTTCCTGAAGGCCATCCGGCTGGGGAAACGGGAAGAGGGCACCCGCATCGTGCTCGATACCGGCAAGGTCGAGAAATACAATGTCATGGTGATGGACGACCCGTGGCGCATCGTCATAGACTATATCGGCGCGAGGCAGACGCCCCCCGCCGAGAAAAAGAGCGGACCGGCCGTCGCGGGACCGGAGAAAAAGTCGGCGGAGAAACAGGTGGCGCAAAAGACCGCCGTCGCGCCGACGCCGGAGAAAAAAGAGAAGCGATTCATCATCGTCGTCGATCCGGGTCACGGCGGCAAGGATCCCGGCGCGATACGCAAGAACCTGCAGGAAAAGGATATCGTGCTCGCGCTCGCCAAGACCGTTCGCCGCATCGCCGCCAAAAAACACCCCGACATCGAGGTCGTACTCACCCGCGACGACGACCGGTTCATCCCACTCGAGGAGCGGGCCATCATCGCCAACCGGCACGACGGCGACCTGTTCATATCGATACACACCAACACCTACAAGGCAAAAGAGATCGCCGGCGTCGAACTCTACCACCTGAACAACCGAAGCGACGAGTACACCGACAAACTGACCCGCGTCGAGAACCAGATCACCAACACGAACTCCTTTCTCAATACCATCCTCGTGGACATGACGATGAGTCTCTATATCGGCGATTCGCAGAAATTCGCGGAAAGCATCGGTAAACGCTGGCAGGAGACGCTCGCGCCGTTCGAGACCAAGATACGCGACTGGCGAAAAGGAGCGCTCTTCTTCGTGCTGGTCGGCGCGCGCATGCCGTCGCTCCTCGTAGAGGTCGGGTTCCTCAGCAATCCGCGCGAGGCGAAGATCCTTCAGAAAGAGAAGTATCTTGAGGCGCTGGCGACGGGACTGCTCGACGCTGTGGCGGAGGTACGCGAGAAACACACGCTTGCCAAGGACCGCCCATGACCTCCGCGCAACTTACCGCTCTCGCCATATTCCTTCTATTCTCGACCCTCTTCGGCATGTTCGGCATCGGCGGCGGCGCGATCTACACGCCGGTGCAACTCTACCTCGGCACGCCGTTCAACGAAGCGGCGACCGTCAGTCTTTTTCTCATCGCGGTGACCTCGATCTCCTGCGGGGTCGTTTATGTACGGGCGCACCTTATCGACACCCCCAGCGTGGCCGCGCTCGCCGTGTTCTCCTTCACCGGCAGTCTCTGCGGTGGCTGGAGCGCCGGACGGGTGCCTGAAGAGGTGCTCGCGGGACTGTTCGCCTTTTTCCTGCTCGTGAACGGCGCCCATCTCGCCTTTTCAGACATCCGCGAGGGACACTGTGAGGTCTCCTCTCTGCCGCGTCGCCTCCTGTGGGAACGGACGATAGCGGGTGAACGGGTCGTGATAAACCTGCCGCTCGCGATCCCCATCGCCTTCCTGTCGGGCATATTCGGCGGCATGGTCGGTCTCGGCGGCGGCATCGTGATGTTGCCACTCATGGTGACGATACTGCGGTTCCCCATCAAGGTCGCCATCGCGACCAGTTCCTTCCTCGCACTCGCCACCGGCATCGGCGGCCTGCTGACCCACCTGACCCACACCACGGCGCCGTGGGGCTTCATGATACCGGCCGCGCTCATGGTCGGGATCGGGTCGGCGATCGGTGCTCGATGGACGGTGCAGAGCCACTCGAAGCGGATACGGCGCCTTTTGGGCGTGTTCTTCGTCGCTATCGCCGTGTTGCTGTTCGTCCGGGGCTACTAGCGCTACTTCATCTTCGCCGCTATCGTCTTTTCGATGAGTTCGTCCTGCGCGATGAACGGGAGCGTGATGTGGTCGCGGCCGGCGTTCTCGCGGTTGTACTGGGCGCTTGTCTCTATGGCGTGTTCGTTCCTCGCCCACGCACGGCGCGAGACGCCCCCCATGACATCCCACGGCATCGCGGTCGAGAGTATCGTGTCGACCCGCGCCGAGCCGTCGAGCACCATGCCGAAACCGCCGTTGATCGACTTGCCGATCCCGACCCCGCCGCCGTTGTGGAGCGCGATGAGGCTCATCCCGCGCGCCGCGTTCCCGGCGAAGATGTGGGTCGCCATGTCGGCCATGACATTCGAGCCGTCCTTGATGTTCGATGTCTCGCGGAACGGGCTGTCGGTGCCGCCGGTGTCGTGGTGGTCGCGGCCGAGCATGATCGGACCGACGACGCCGTCGCGCACCATCTTGTTGAACTTGAGAGCGAGCGCGGTCCGACCCCACGCGTCCTGATACAGTATCCGCGCCTTGGTGCCGACGACCAGTTTATTCTTCATCGCGTCGCGCACCCAGAGATAGTTGTCACGGTCCTGATAGCGGAGCGGTTCGCGGCAGGTGCTGATGTATTCTGCCGCCGCCGCGTCGGTCTTGATGAGGTCCTCCTCTTTGCCCGACAGGCAGACCCAGCGGAACGGGCCGTAACCGTAGTCGAACAGTTCGGGGCCGAGGATATCCTCGACATAACTGGGCCAGATGAAGCCGTCGTAGGTGTTGACGCCGTTGCGGGCGATCTCGGTCACCCCGGCGTCGAAGACCGACTTCATGAAGGCGTTACCGTAGTCGAAAAAGTAGGTGCCGCATGCGGTGAGTTCCCGGATGAGTTCGTAATGGCGGCGCAGACTCTTGTTCACCAGTCCAATGAACTTCTGTTTATCCTTCGCGAGCATATCGGTCCGCTCGGCGAACGAAAGGCCCTGCGGACAGTAGCCCCCTTCATAAACGGCGTGGCACGAGGTCTGGTCCGAAAGGAGGTCGATGGCGATCTTTTCTTTCGCCGCGTATTCGAGCAGATCGACGATGTTGCCGTGGAACGCGATCGCCGCCCGCTCTTTTTTCTTCGCAAGGTCAAGAGCGAGGTCGAACGCCTCCTGCGCCGTTCCGGTGACATGGGTCACCCACCCCTGCGAATGACGGGTATCGATGCGCGACTTATCGACCTCGGCGACGAGCGCGACACCACCCGCTATCCAGCAGGCTTTCCCCTGCGCCCCGCTCATCCCGCCGAGCCCCGACGAGACGAACAGTTTTCCGGCGAGATCGCCGTCGCCCGCCACGCCGAGTTTCAGCCGCCCCGCGATGAGGAGCGTATTGTAGGTCCCGTGGACGATCCCCTGCGGCCCGATGTACATCCAGCCACCGGCGGTCATCTGGCCGTAGTTGGCAACGCCCAGCGCCGCAGCCCGGTTGAAGTCTGTCGGATTGTCGAAGAGCCCCACCATGAGCCCGTTGGTGGTGATGACGCGCGGGGCATCGGGTTTCGACTTGAACAGTCCCAGCGGATGGCCGCTGTGAATGACGAGCGTCTGCTCCTGCGTGAGGACCTCGAGATATTTCTTGATGAGTCGATACTGCATCCAGTTCTGACAGACCTGCCCCGTTTCGCCGTAGGTGACCAGTTCGTACGGATAGAGGGCGGTGGCGAAGTCGAGATTGTTGTCGATCATCACCTGAAAGGCCTTTCCTTCGGTGCACACACCGGTGTATGTCTCTATCGGCCGCCCCGAAAGGTTACCCGGCGGTCGGAAGCGGTAGCCGTAGATGCGCCCGTTGGTGATCAGTTCGTCGAGGAATTCGGGGGCGAGCGTTTCGTGCAACTCTTCCGGCACATAGCGGAGCGCGTTGCGGAGCGCGAGGGCTATCTCGCTTCTGGTGAGCGTCAGTTCTCGTTTCGGTGCGCGCCGGATCCCCGGCTCGAAAACGGGCGCCGGCGGAAGCACCGCATCGAGTTTCACCGTCATCGCTTGGGAGATGTCGAGGTTCGTGAGCATCGGTATCCTCCATCGGTTCCACATCATATCGCCCGACTATAGCGTGAGGAGCCGTCGATTTCAAGAAAGCATCGTTCAAGCCGATAAGGAAAATATATATTCATAATAACGGTAACTTAAATCTTTTATTCGGATTAAGGACCACAAGGTATTGATTTTGTATTTTTGCCTGCTATTCTAGACACAGGAGTCCTTATTGACAAGACGGAGGTTGTCATGGCGAAGCGAAAGATCATCAAGATCGACAACGACAAATGCACCGGCTGCGGGCTGTGCGTACCCAACTGCGCTGAAGGAGCGCTCCAGATCATCGACGGGAAGGCTCGGTTGATAAGCGACCTGTTCTGTGATGGTCTGGGGGCATGTCTCGGCCACTGTCCCGAGGCGGCGATCACCGTCGAGGAGCGCGAGGCGGAGCCCTATAACGAACGGCTCGTGATGGAGAAGAACATCATCCCGGCGGGCCGTAACACCATCCGCGCTCACCTCCTCCACCTCCGCGACCACGGCGCGATGGATCTGCTGCAGGAGGCCTTCGCGGTCGTTCGCGAACACGGCATGGACCCGAAGGAGATCGTCCACGGCACACCGGACGGCGACGCCTGCGGCTGCGGCGACCACGGCAAGAAGGAACATCACAGCCATCATCACGGCGGCGGCTGCCCCGGCTCGAAGGTGGTGGACCTGAAAAAGACGATGCACGGCGGACACCATGAAAAAGGGCGTGCCGGTGGCGACGCCCCTACCGGTCGGATAGAGTCCGAGTTAAAGAATTGGCCGGTGCAGATACACCTCGCGAGCCCCTACGCCCCCTACTTCAAGGAGGCCGATATCGTGGTCATCGCCGATTGCGTCGCCTACGCCTATGCCGAAACGCACCGCGAGTTCATCAAGGACAAGGTGGTGCTCATCGGCTGTCCGAAACTCGATGACGCGGCCGCCTATGTCGACAAGTTGAGCGAGATCATCCGCGCCGGGAAACCGAAAAGCATCAAGGTGGTCCGGATGGAGGTCCCCTGCTGCGGAGGGATGATCGAGATAGTGAAGCAGGCGATAAAGAATTCGGGCGAGGTGATGCCCTTCGAAACGGTCACCATTTCTATTGACGGACGAAAACTTTGAGGATACGATATCGTGCCTTGGGGATCCGGCAACCATTTTTTTAGGAGGAGATCATGAGTATGTTCTGTCATCAATGTCAGGAAACGGCCCGCAACAAAGGGTGCGACAAACAGCAGGGGGTCTGCGGCAAGAGCGAAACGGTCGCCAATCTGCAGGACCTTCTCATCTACACGATGAAGGGGATCGGCTTTTACGGCCACGAACTGGCGAAGGTCGGTCACTACGACGAGAAGGGCGCCTTCTTCGTCGTGAAGGGACTCTTCGCGACCATCACCAACGCCAACTTCGACGAGAAAGATTTCGTCCGCTGGATCAAGGAGGGGCAGGAGATCAAGAACCGCTTCAAGGGCGAATGCGAAAAACGCGGCATGAAGTTCGCAACCGTTCCTCCCGAGGCGGCGTGGAGCCCGAAGAACGACGACGAGATACAAGCGGCGGCGGCATCGGGTCGCGGCGGCTGGCTCACCATCGAGAACGAGGATGTCCGGTCGCTCCGCGCCATCATCCTGTACGGGCTCAAGGGGATGAGCGCCTACGGCGAACACGCCTACGCTCTGGGCTTCCATAAGAAAGAGATCTTCGAGTTCATCTTCGAAGGACTCGCGACGATCATCGACGACTCCAGGTCGGCGGGCGATCTGACCGCCTTCGTCCTCAAGACCGGCGCGGAGGGGGTCGCGGTGATGGCGCTTCTCGACGAGGCGAACACCACCACCTACGGCCACCCGGTCATTACCGAGGTCAAGACCGGCGTCCGCGGGAACCCCGGCATACTCGTAAGCGGCCACGACCTGCGTGACCTGCACGACCTCCTCGAACAGACCAAGGGGAGCGGCGTCGATGTCTACACCCACTCCGAGATGCTGCCGGCCCATTACTATCCCTTCTTCCGCAAGTACGACAACCTCGTGGGCAACTACGGCGGCTCGTGGTGGCACCAGAAAGAGGAGTTCGAGAAGTTCAACGGCCCGGTGCTGCTGACCTCGAACTGCCTCGTTCCGCCGAAGGAGTCGGTCAAGGGGCGCATCTTCACCACCGGGGTGGTCGGCTTCGACGGCATGACCCACATCGCCGACCGCGAACTGGGCAAGATGAAGGACTTCTCGAAACTCATCGCCCTTGCCAAGACCTGCAAGGCGCCCGAGAAACTGGAGGACGGGAAGATCGTCGGCGGCTTCGCCCGGACACAGGTGCTCGCAGTCGCCGACAAGGTGGTCGCGGCGGTCAAGTCGGGGGCGATAAAACGCTTTGTGGTCATGGCGGGCTGCGACGGCCGCCACAAGGAACGCGACTACTATAAAAAGGTCGCCGAGGCGCTGCCGAAGGATGCGGTCATCCTCACCGCCGGCTGCGCGAAGTACCAGTACAACAAGCTGCCGCTCGGCGACATCGGCGGCATCCCGCGCGTGCTGGACGCCGGTCAGTGCAACGATTCCTATTCGCTCGCCGTCATCGCGCTCAAACTCAAGGAGGTCTTCGGACTCGACGACATCAACAAACTACCCATCAGTTTCGACATCGCGTGGTACGAACAGAAGGCGGTGCTGGTCCTCCTCGCGCTCCTCCACCTCGGCGTGAAGGGTATCCGGCTCGGGCCGACGCTTCCCGGCTTCCTGTCGCCCGCGGTCGCCAAGGTGCTCGTCGAGAACTTCGATATCAAGCCCATCGGCACGGTCGAGGCCGATGTCGCCGCGATGATGGCAGGGAAGTAAGATGGCGGCACTTACCCACACGACGCTTGAGGGCGCGCCGGTCGTTTTCTCGCAGGAAGGGATGAAAGGAATTCGGCTCTCGGCCCATCCACGGGCCGAGATCGTCCATCTCGCCATCGACCCGGGCAAAGGACTCGCGCTCCACACCATGCCGATGCCGGTCCTCTTCTTCGTCATCGAGGGGGAAGGGACGCTCCTCACCGCCGACGGCGCCGAACGCTACGCGACGGGCACGCTCATCGAATGCCCCGTCGGCATCAAACGCGGCTGGGCCAACGAAGGGACCGCACCGCTCAAAGTGCTCGTCATCAAACTGGTCTAGCCCCTCCTCCCCTTTATAATTTGAAATATCCGACGCCCCGTGCTATAGACCCTCCGTTCATCTCAACGGAGTCGCCCCATGACCAAATTCCTCCTGATGATCCTTTCGGTGCTCTGCGCCAACCTGCTGTCGGGCGCACTATCGTCGCTGGTACTGGCCAAGGTACGCGGTTCGTACTCGATGGCGATAGCGACCGCCGTCGGCATGCTCGTGCTCGTCGCGGTGCTCTATCCACTGTACCGCTATCTCAACTCGTGGGCGACCGCTCTGTCGCAGTTCTTTCTCAGGACCGGCAAAAAGATGTTCGGTCGCATCTTGGGACTCCTTCTTGTTTTCCTTGCGCTTCTGGCGCTTTTATACTACGGATACGCTCGACTCTGGTTCGGCGTGAACATATATGCGGTACTCTTCGGGAACTTTGTCTGACGGGAGGATGCGATGAGCGAACCTGAAAAAAAACTGACCCCCGAAGAGGAGGAACAGCAATGGCTCGAAACGGTCTATCAGGGCGATAAACCGCAACTGACCCTGCGTGCCATCGTGACCGGATCGCTCCTCGGCGGCTTCATGTCGCTGACCAACATCTATATCGGCCTCAAGACCGGGTGGGGCTTCGGCGTCGCGATCACGGCGGTCATCCTCTCCTTCGCGATCTGGAATGTCCTCTCCAAGGTGTTCCACACCCCCAACATGACGCTCCTCGAGAACAATATCATGCAGTCTCTCGCCTCGGCGTCGGGCTACACGACGGGCGGCACGCTGGTGTCGGCCATCGCCGCCTACATCCTCGTCACCGGCCAGCATCTCAACATCTGGGTGCTCGGATTCTGGATACTGCTGATCGCGCTGCTCGGCACCTTCATGGCGATACCGCTCAAACGCCAGATGATCAATGTCGAGAAACTGCCGTTCCCGAGCGGCACCGCCTCGGCCGAGACGCTGAAAAGTCTCTATTCGAGCGGCGTCGAAAGCGCCCGGAACGCGAAACTGCTCTTCGCGACCGCCGGTATCGGCATCGCCAACAAACTCATCGGCGAGGATCTGCTCGGCCTGGTCCGCTACGAGTATTTCGTCTTCGGTCAGTGGGCGCAGAAATTCACGATGTCGATAGAATCGAGCCTGCTGCTGGTCGGTGGCGGTGCGCTCATGGGATGGCGTACCGCATGGAGCATCCTGTTCGGCGCGATACTCAATTACGCGGTGGTGGCGCCGTGGCTCGCGGGGCAGGGCATCATCGCCCCGGGCGAGGACGGGATGTTCACCTACCGGACCATCGTCGGCTGGAGTCTCTGGTTCGGCGCCTCGGTGATGGTCATGGCGGGACTCACCGCCTTCGCGTTCCAGTGGCGGGTCATCGCGCGGACCTTCGTCGGGATGGCCGACATATTCCGTAAACAGAAACGGACACTGACCGCCTACGAGGAGATAGAGGTCCCCGGTTCGTGGTTCGCCGCCGGGATGGCGCTCACTTCGGCCGGGATCGTCATCATCATGTACTTCGTGTTCGAGGTCGGTATCCTGATGTCCCTCGTCGCGATCGCGCTTTCGTTCGTGCTGGCGATGGTCGCCTGCCGCGCCACCGGCGAGACCGACACGACACCGGTCGGGGCGATGGGGAAACTGACCCAACTCGTCTACGGCATCCTCGTCCCCAAACGGATGATCCCCAACCTGATGGCCGCCTCTATCACCGCCGACGCCGCAGGGGCATCGGCCGACCTGCTGACGGGGCTCAAGTGCGGTTATCTGCTCGGCGCCAATCCGCGCAAACAGTTCCTCGCACAGTTCATCGGCGTCTTCGCCGGGACGCTCGTAGTGGTGCCGGTCTTCTACATCATCGTGCCGGGGCCCGAGGTGCTCGGAACGCAGATGTTCCCGGCGCCGGCGGCGCAGATATGGGCATCGGTCGCCAAACTGCTTTCGGAGGGGCTCGACGCCCTCAGCATCTCGATACGCTGGTCGATCCTCGCCGGCGCCATCGTCGGGGTCGTCATCCCTCTCATCGACCGCTTCCTGCCGAAACTGTCGCGCTTCACCCCCTCGGCGATGGGTATCGGGCTCGCCTTCACGGTCCCCTTTGCCATGTGCCTCTCGATGTTCTTCGGCGCACTCATCGTGCTCATCATCTCATGGAAGAAGAAGGATTGGGAGGAGCGGATCGTTCCGGCGGCGTCGGGTCTCATCGCGGGGGAGAGTCTCGCGGGGGTCTTCCTTCTCATCTGGTCGACCTTAACGAACGGCTAAAAAACTACACGCTAGCTCATCACCAAATAAATAAAAATATTAAGTAAAAAAAAATGGTTGTTATTTTCTTGCTTTATATTTAGGCGAGTTATATCTTCATGTTTATGACGATATCCACTACACAGATTGGAGGTTTTCCATGAAAAAGATCTTCGCCCTGTTGTTCGCCTCTGTTTTGGGAGTGCTCGTCTGTTCCGCCTGCACCCCGCAGGAAGAAGACACGGACATCGACAACGACGGCCTTGCCTCGACCGACAACGAACAGGGAGACGGAGGCATCCTGCCGGATGATCCCTCGAGCGATGACCCGCAAAGCGACGGTCTCATCCCCGACACCGACACGGTGAACGAACTCTGCACCGACCCGAACGGCGACGAGGATGGCGACGGCATACCCAATGGTGTCGAGGTGAATGTTGACACCGACCTTGACGGCGCCCCCGACTGTCTCGACGCCGACGCCGACGGCGACGGTATACTTGACAGCGCGGAGTGTCCTTCACAACCTTGCCGCGACACCGATGGCGACGAAAAACCCGACTACCTCGACAAGGACTCCGACGGCGACGGTCTCTCAGATAAGGATGAAGTGGCGGCGGGGACCGACCCGACCAAGAAGGACTCGGACGATGACGGCTCCGACGACCTTGCCGAGATCGTGTACGGCTCCGACCCGACCGATGATACCGACACTATACCAGACGGTCTCTTCTTCGTCGTGCTTCCCTACAACGGGCACGAGGCCAACCGGACGCTCGAGTTCAGCACCGTCATCGAGGCGATAGATGTCCTGTTCGTCATCGATGCCTCCGGTTCGATGTATGGCGAGATAGACCGGGTACAAGAAGAGGTGAAGACCAATATCATCGACAAAATAAATGCGCAGTATGCCGACCCCGATTTCGCCGCCTTCGGACTGTCGCGCATCACCTTCGACGGCACGGCCAATTTCCTGCGCCAGAAGATGACGCTCGACGCCGATGAGATAAAGGCGAGTCTTGACAATATCCTCCCCCCGGCCGATCAGAAGTTCAGCATCGGTATAAGCGAAATGGCAAGCGAGCCGCTCTACCTGAGTTTTTCCGATGAACAGTTCCACGGCCACGCATCGCTTTGCCCTCCCGGGATGGGCTGTATCGCCGAGGCGGAGATATATGTCCCGCCGGCCGACTGCACCGGCGCGCTTGGTTCCATCGGGCACGCCTGCCTGCGGAAAAAATCGATGCCGATAGTCATCTACATCACCGACGATGTCCACGAGGACTGCGACCCCGACAACAATGAATCATACTCGGTCTCTAACTGCGTGTGGCGCGTCGGCGATACCCTACAGAACGGACACACCTTCGAAGAGGCCATCACCATGATGTCAAGCAAGGGGGCGAAGTTCATCGGCATAGACACTTGGAACGCCCTCAACACCGACGGCTCACCGACCGACGCATCCGAGCCGATGGACGACATGAAGATGATGGCCGAGATAACCGGTTCGCTCGACAAGAATGGCAATCCTTTCATCTATCATACCACCACCCCCGAAGGTGACGGGATGCCCCAACAGATCGGACAGGCGATACTCGACCTGACCACCTTCATAGACATGGATGTGACGACCGGTAAACTTTCTGACGACCAGTGCGACGGCATCAGCGCCGCGGAGTTCATCAAATCCTCGACCACGGTCAAGGCGGAGCCGACGACCGGCATTTCGGGACAGACCTCTACCACCTTCCAATCGGTCACTCAGGGGACCACCGTTTGGTTCGATGTCCTGTTCCACAACGATTTCTGCAAGAACACGACGACCGATCCGGCGGTATATGACGCGCTTGTGACGGTGCTCGGCAACGGCTCGTACCTCAGCAACCGACTCGTTAAGGTCATCGTCCCGGGAGCGCAGGCGCAATGAGCCGTCCGAAAAAAGATCGCACGGTGAAAAGGGCCGCCACCGACATCTTTCAACACACCCGGTACCGGACCTATTTCCGGTCGGTCTACGAGGAGTTGAAACGGGAGGAGAAAGGATTCTCCATCCGTTCGTTCCAGCGTAGCGCGGGGCTCAGCGATCGCTCCAATCATTTCTGGCAGGTGATCAACGGCACCGTGCGGCTCTCCCTGACATCCGCCGAACGCTACGCCCGCGCACTCGGTCTGACAAAGGAGGAGAAAGGACATCTTCAGGCCATGATCGCACTGGAGAAAGCGAAGACCGAGGAGGAACGCGAACGGATCATTCGCGCCATGATCGCCTCTTCGCGTTTCCTTTCAGGGGACCGTTACCTGACGGCGGCGCTCGTGTTGTTCAGCGACTGGAAACTCCCCATACTCTGGGAGGTGGTCGCACTCGACACCTTCCGCGAGGATCCGTCGTGGATCGCAAAGAATTTCTTCACCGGCATAGCGCCCGCCGCGGTCCGTGAAGGACTCGACAAACTGCTTGCGCATGGTTTTATCTCACGTGACCGGCAAGGCAAACTGCGCCCGGAACGGATAAACCTTTCCGACTATGTCGCCGCGGCCCGCGAGAAGAACGATGAACTCGTCACGATACGAAAGGCACAGACCCGCAACGGCATGACCAAAGCGCTCGAGGCGCTCGACAACCAACCTTTCGAGAAGCGTCTGTTCTACGGCATGTCGTTCGCGGTCTCCAAAGAACTCTACGAGGAGATGAAGCAACGGGTCATCGCGCTTCAGGAGGAATTGCGTCTTATCGCCGCAAAACGACCGGTCCGCGATGCGGTGTACCAGTTGAATGTGCAGTTCTTCGCACCGTTCAGTTCCTGAACCGTCGTTCGACCGCCGTTAGTCGGTCCGCCAGCCGCGTTTTCTTAAGAAACCGTCGATCGTCGAATACATGCAGGGGATGAGCACGAGCGTCACCAGCGTCGAAAAGGCAAGTCCGAAGACGACCGCGACGCCCATCGGATTGTAGGTCTCGTGGCCTTCGCCGCTCACCAGCGCGAGCGGCAGCATGCCGAAGATGGTGGTGGTGGCCGTCATGAGGATGGGGCGCAACCGGCGAGCGCCGGAATAAATGAGCGATTCGTCGGTGCCGAACCTGTGTTTTTCCTGCTGTATCTTCGTGTAATCGATGAGCACTATCGCGTTGTTGACGACGATGCCCACGAGTATGATCATCCCGAGGAAAGCGGGAACCGACAAGGTATGCCCCGTGAGCAACAGGCCGATCAGCACGCCGCTTATCGCAAAGGGTATCGAGAAGATGATGACGAACGGATCGACGAACGATTCGAACTGAGCCGCCATGACCAGATAGACGAGTAGTATGCCGAGCAGGAGCATGCGCACCAGATCGCCGGTGTTCTCCTTCTGACTTTTAAGCGTGCCGCCGTAGATGATGCCGATCTCGGGGTCTATGTTCGCCCGTTCGATCGCCTTTTCGACCTCCGCCCCTATCTTGCCGATGGCGACATCCTCCTCGAGCCGCGCGCCGACCGACACGATCCGCTCGCGGTTCTGACGATTGACCGACAGCGAGGTCAGGCCCTCCGCGACCTCGGCGACATCCTTGAGTTTGACCACCGTGCCATACATGGTCTTTATCTCGAGTTCTTTCAGTTGTTCGATGTTCTCGCGGTCGGCCTTCTTGTACTTGACCATGATCTCGAACTCGTCGCCGTCCTTGCGGTACACCGACGCGGTGCTGCCGTAGAAGGCGTTGCGGACCGCCGCGGCTATCATCGCGGTCTTGAGCCCCACCTGACTCGCCCGGATGCGGTCTATCTTCACCTCGATCTGCGGCTTGAGCGAATCGGCGTCATTGCCGATGTCCTTGAGCCCCGCTATCTTCTGGAACTCCTTTTCCAGCCGGGCCGCTGCCTCGTTGAGTTTCTTAAAGTCCTTATGGGCGAGTTTCACCGTCACCGGCTTCTCGCCTCCCGATATCAGGTCGCCGAATCCGCTGGAGGTCTTGACATCCATCTTCTCGATGCCGGGGACCTCGGCGATGATGCGTGCCCGGATCTTGTTGGCGAAGAACTTGATACCCTCTTTCCGGAAGTTCTGCGACACCAGTTTCGCGCCGGTAAGCCCCGTATTGGTGTCCTGAACCTTCTGGGCGAAACCGGAATCATCGGGACCGCCCCGCAGGAAGACCCGTTCCAGATACCGCTCCGGCACCTCTTCGCGGATTATGCGCTCGATGTGTTGGCCTACCTTGAGCGTCTCTTCTATTCTGCTTCCTAGCGGCAGTTCATATTCGATCTGTATGAGCCCCTCGTCACCTTCCGGCATGAAGTCGACCCCGATGAGCGGCACGATCATCAGCGACCCGAGGAAGGTGAGACCGGCGACGAGAATGGTCTTTTTCTTATGTTGCAGAGTGAGCCGGATGACCCGCGTGTAGCGATCCTCGACGAAGGTCAGAAAGCGCTCCCCTATCCGGAAGAACCAGTTGTCGTACGAGCCGCCGTTCCCTTGAGTGGTGAGTATGCGGGAAGAGATCATCGGCGTCAGAAGCATCGCCGCCAGAAGCGAGGCGGAGAGGGTCAGCACGATGACGCCGGCAAGTTGGCCGAAGAGTATGCCGATGAGTCCACCCACGAAAAAGAGGGGGGCGAAGATGACGATGGTGGTCAGCGTCGAGGCGACGATCGCGCCGCCGACCTCGGAGGTCCCTTCTATGGCTGCGTCCGCCCGGCTTTTCCCCGACTCCAAGTAACGGGTGATATTGTCGAGCACGACGATCGAGTTGTCGACCACCATGCCGATCGCGAGCGACAGTGACATGAGCGAGACGAGGTTCAGCGTGAATCCGAAACCGTAGAGGAACGCGAAGGCGATGATCATGGATGCCGGTATCGAAAGGAGGACTATGAAACTCGACCGGAATCGCCGCAGGAAAAAGACGACGACAAGAAGGACGAACAGACAGGCGGTGAGGACCGCCGTGGAAAGGTTCCTGATCATCTTCACTATGAAATCGGAAGAATCGAGCAGGATGCCGATCCGGTACCCGTCGGGGAGCCGCGGACGGATCTTCTCTATCTCCTTTTTCACCGCATCGGCGATCGAGACGGTATTGGCCCCCGACTGTTTCTGGACCATCATGAAGACCATGTACTCGCCGTCCTTGATGCCGTACTGGCGGCTATCCTCGCTTCCCCAGAAGACCCGCGCGACATCCTTTATCCGGATGAGCCCCGCGGGAGTGCTGGCGATGATCGTCTCGTTTATCTCTTCGATGCTTTTGTATTCGCCGGGCACCCGTATGGTATAGTCGTAGGAACCGATCTCGATGTTCCCGGCGGGAAGCGACAGGTTCTCGGCCCGGATGGTGTTAACCAGATCGTCGACCGAGAGATTGAGCGCCGAAAGCCGTTGTTTCTCGGCCGAGATGATGATCTTCTTCTTCATCTCGTTGAAGGTGATGACCGAACCGACACCCGGTATCCGCTCGAAATAATTCGTGATATAGTTATCTATTTCCTCGCCCTTGTAGCGGATGTCCTCCTTCGAGGAGGTTATCGCGAGGAACATGATGGGCATCATGCTGAAATCGAACTTGAAGACGAGCGGCTCATCGATGTCGTCGGGAAGGAAGGAGCGCGACATGTTCAGCAGGTCGCGGATCTTGTTGGTCGCCTCGGCAAGATCGACACCGAACTCGAACTCGCAGGTGACCGACGAGACATTCTCCATCGAACGGCTGTAGATGTTCTTCATGCCGGCGGTCGAGGCGAGCGCAGACTCGATGACGCGGCTTACCTTCTCCTCGACCTCTTCGGAACCGGCGCCGCGGTAGATGGTGATGACCGATATGGCGGGGGCCTCGATGTCGGGCATGAGATCTATGGGAAGGTCCATCAGCGAATAAACGCCGAACAACCCCATCATCACGAAGATGACCGATACCAGTACCGGTCGTTTGACGGCGAATTTCGGAAGATTCATTTCCTGACCTCTCCGGCAACCGCCGTTCCCGGTGTCACCACCCTGACCTTCTGTCCCTCTTCGAGCCGCCTGCCGCCGCCGACCACGATGTCTTCGGCGCCATCAAGCCCTTTTTCGACGATGGTGTACCCCTCGACCGCGCCACCCATAAATATCTCCTTGGTGAAAACGCGGTCATCGGCATCCTTGACATACACGATGCCCGCCTCGTTGTCGCGGGTGAAAACGGCGTTGCGCGGGACCACGAGGTATTCTTTTTCGGGGAGCGTGAACCTGACCCGCACCGTCATCCCCGGCTTGAAGAAATGGTCGCGGTTTTCCATGACCAGTTCGACCTTCACGCTCTTGGTCATCGGATCGACCTTGCTGTTTATCAGATTCACCTTCGCCGAAGCCTCCTTGTCGGGATAAGCGTCGAAAAAGACCTTTGCCACCGTATCCTTGGTGACACCGCGCATCTCGAGTTCGCTGATGAAGACCTGTATCTTGAGCGTGTCGCTTTGCACGATCTCGAACATCGGCCGGGGGCTCGCCGGCGCGGCCATCTCGCCGATCTCTCCGTTGCGTGTCGCGATATAGCCTGTGAACGGCGCGATAAGGGCCGTATAACCGAGTTGCCGGAGATTCCCGTCGAGCGCGCTCTGCGCCATGCCGCGTTGCGCCTTGGCGGCGGCAAGTCCCGCTTCGGTCTGCTTATATCCCGCCTCCATCTGCTCGAAATCACTTGCCGATATGGAGCCGTTCTGCTTGAGCGCCTTGAAGCGCTCGAAGTCTGCGCTTATCTTGGCGAAGGCCGCCTCGGCCTGCATGACACCCGCTTCAGCCGCCGCGAGTTGCGCGCGCGAGGCATTCACCGCTATCTCGTAGTCACTCCCGTCGAGTTGCGCGAGGAGCGCGCCTTCCTTTACGAAATCGCCCTCCTTGACCCTGAAGGAGCGGATGATCGCCGCGACCTTGGGATTGATATAGGCCGATCGCTCGGCCATCGCGACCGCCGCCGTATCGAAGGAGCGACTGAACTTCTTTTTCTCCGGCTTGGTGATGGTGACCGCCTGCACCGCCTCGGCGCCATTGCCCTCCGGCTTGCCGGAACAGGACAGGAACAGGAAGAAGCCGCACGCCGTCATCAGAGTGAGCATTACCGATACCGATCTGGTGTTCATAGGGATCTCCTTACCCTTGTGTACCGAACAGTTTCTTCTTCAGGTCGTCCACCCCGCCTATGAGAAACTCGAAGATGTCGCTGTGGTCGATGTTGTCGAGCCGCCACGGGAACTGCGATATGATGGAATAGGATTCGAGCGCCTTGGCCTGCTTCGCTATCCCGGCCGACATCGTGACGAACGAATGGAGAAAGGCGGCGTACATCAGTGTTATCTTGCGGGTCCGGTCGTCGTCGGGCGATTCTTCGAGATACTCGGCCATCACGCCGTTGAGCCAATTCAGTTCGGTGTCGCGGTGCGAAAGTATCTTTTTCGCGATATCGGGCGAATTGAACATGTACTTCTGTATCTCGTAGAAGACCTCGGTCGACAGCTCCATGAGCGGCCGGAACTCCTCGTAGCCGCCGAAGAATACCTTGAGGTTGAAATCGCAGTAGATCCACAACACCTCGCGGGGGTTTTTCGCCTGCGCGACGAGAGGGTCGATCCGCTCCTTTAGTTTGGTATTGAACAATTCGAAACCCTCGACCAGGAGCGCTTCCTTGGATTCGAAGTAGTAGTAGAGCGCCGACTTAGTGAGTCCCGCCCGCTCGGCGACATCGGCGAGCGTTACGCGGTTTATCCCGTATTCCCCCACCAACGTTATGAAGCCGTTGAGGATGAGTTCCTTCTTGTCGATGGCACCGTTCATCGCAGTCTCCCTTCAGACCGTATCGGGCTTCTGAGCGTCATGTTTGCGGAACATATCGAAGAAACTGAATATCACCGGAACGATGAAGAGGGTGACGATCGTCGAGAAGATGACTCCCCCCATGACCGACCACGCCATCGGATGCTTTACTTCAGCCCCCTCGCCAGCGGCGATGGCGACCGGTATCATGCCGAAGATGATGGCGAGCGTCGTCATGAGGATGGGCCGCAGTCTTATCCGCCCTGCTTCAGCGAGCGCCTGCGCCGCCGTCATCCCGTGCCGCATCCGCTCGATGGAGAAATCGACGAGCAGGATCGAGTTCTTCGTCACGAGCCCCATGAGCATGATGACGCCGATGAAACTCATCATCGACAGCGACATACCCGTCACCCACAGGCTGAAGAAGGCGCCGGTGATGGCGAACGGAATAGCCGACATGATGGTGAGCGGATGGATGAATGAGTTGAACTGCGAGGCGAGTATGATGTAGATGAGGAATATCGATATGAACATCGTCCGGAAAAGCGACGCGAAGGTATCCTCCATCATTTCGGCCTCGCCCCCCATCGTCAGCCGGTTCCTCGGCGAGAAGTTCGTCTTGGCATAAGTCTTTGCCTTTTCCACCTGCACGCCCAACGAGGTCGACGAGGCATAATCGGCCGTCACCGTGATGAGCCGGTTCCGTTCCATCCGCGTGATGATGACCTCCGAGGCACCGTAGGTGACCTCGGCCACATCGGCGACACGGGCGATCCGGCCGTTGCTGCCCTTGAGGGGCAGATCGCGGATGTAGTCGATCGATTTATAGTCCGGGTCGAGATAGACCTTGATGTCGTACATGTCGCCCCCCTCGCGGAAATTTGCGATCTTCTCGCCCGAGAAGAGATAACGCAACGCCATGGATGTCTCGAACGGACTGACGCCGAGTTCGGCCGCTTTCTCGTGATCTACCCGTATCCGCAGCTCTTTTTTCTGTCCCTTGTCGGAGCTGTTGATGTCGGTGTAGCCACCGTCGTGCTCCATGAACGAGATGAGCCCCGCCGCGTCGCGCCGGATCTCCTCGTAGTCAGGACCAATGATGTTGAACATGATCGGCATCATACCACCGCCGCCGAATTCGTTCTTCTCGGCAACGCCCAAGACAGCGCCATATTTCGTTTCCAGATAGGCAAGATCGCCACGCATCTCGTCCATCGCCTCCATCTGCGTGATGCTCCGTTGGTGCCGGTCGACCATTTTGACCCGTAGAACCACTTTGTTCTTCTCATTACGCTGGCCGCCGCCGATGGTGGTGAAGGTGAAATCGACCCACGGTTTTTGCGTAACGACCCGCACTACATCCTCCGCCACCTCCTTGGAACGATCTATCGACGCCTCACCCGCGAGTTCAATGTTGATGTCGAAGTCGCCCTGATCCATCTTGTCCATGAAGTTGGTCTTGAGCACCGTGGCGAGCATCAGGCCGGCGGCGAACAGCAATACCCCGGTGGCGAAGACCGTCACCTTGGTCAAGCGATTACGCAATACCAGCGCTATCATCTTCGAATAGCCGTTCTCGAGCCACACCAGTAGCGCCTCCATCCCGCGGTAGAGGAAGAACTTCTTTGACTCCTCCTTGAGCATGAGCGACGAAAGGAGCGGCGTAACGGTGAATGAGATGAGCAGTGATATCATGACCGATATCGCGATGGTCGCGCCGAACTGCCGCATGATCTTGCCGACCATGCCGGTCATGTAGACGATGGGGCCGAAGACCGCAACGATGGTGAGCGTTATCGCGAGGACCGCGAACCCTATCTCTTGGGTGGCGTCGAGCGCCGCCTGCATACGGCTCTTCCCCATCTCCATGTGACGGAAGATGTTCTCGATGACGACGATGGCGTCATCGACCAGAAGTCCTATGGCGAGCGACAGCGCGACGGTCGTGACCATATTGAGCGAGTAGTCGAGCGCGCTGATGGCGAGAAAGGTGCCGATGACCGACACCGGCAGGGCAATGCCGACAATGAACGAGGCGCGGCCGTTGCGCAGGAACAGGAACACGATCATAATGGCGAGGATGGCGCCGATGACGATATCCTCGACCGCCGAATCGACCGACATCTTGATGAAGGGGGTGTTGTCGGAAACGATATCTATCGTGTAGCCGGCAGGAAGGCTTGCCCGTATCTTCACGATCTCCTTCTTGATATCGTCGGCCATCCTCACGACATTGACGCCGCCCTGTTTCTGTATCTGCAGGGCGATGGTCGGGTTGAGATCG
>JAKQHE010000186.1 GCA_029573155.1 bacterium | reverse complement strand
CGATGACGGTCCAGTAATTCTCGCTATCACGCACAGGACCGACGATGTCGCCGATACGCTTTCCCGACACCTCTTCCCTCCAGTGCTCATCCATCACATCCTCACTGAACAGCCCCCAGTCACCGTTCATGTCGGCAAGCCTTTTGTCGTCGGAATAGCGGGCCGAAAGGAGCCGGATGCTCGCCCCCTGCGTCGCCAGAAGATCGTACGCCTCGAACGCCCGCTCTTTCTTCTTCGTCCGGACGGCATAGAGGCGGTACAGTCGATCGCGGACGAACTCGTCGCGACGCTCCACGTAATAGTTCTTTATCTCCTCGTCCTCGATCGGGTAGAGGCTACGGTCCAGCATCTCGCGCGTCTTCTCTACAACGACCTGCCGCCGGTAGTCATTGATCCGTTCCCGGACATCGGGAAGATATTCGACCCCTTCCAGCATACCTTTCCGGTAAAGCAATTCCTCCATCACGCGGCTCTCGAGATAGCCGTGCCGCAATTCACGGCTGTCGGCACGGCCACTCTGCGCGAGCCAGTTCTCATAGTCGCGACGGAATTCGGTGACCGTGGTCGCCTCCCCCTTGAACAGATAGATGATGTTGCGGTCCTCCACGCGGCTACAGGCCATCAGCACCAAGGCCGCGAGGAGGAGAGGCGGGTAACGCATGGCCCTCTCCATTTCGGCGCGATTGTAATGAAAAAACGCGGCGGCACAAGATTATTTTATGCGGACGACACGGGACGAAAAAAAGGCCGCCGAGAACGGCGGCCGAAAAAAATGGCTCCTCGTGACAGACTTGAACTGTCGATCTAGTGGTTAACAGCCACCCGCTCTACCGACTGAGCTAACGAGGAACACGCCTATCTATTGGCAAAGACCCTGCGCGAAGCGTAAATATAACGAGAAACCCTCCCCAGTCAACATTTTTTTATCTTTTCCTTTACTAAACATGTTTCACTACTCTTTTATACAATAGAACTCATTGAGAGCATTGAAGAAAAAAAAATTTCACTTTTTCCTTGACTGTTTCACTTTTATATGTAAATATCACTCGTGGACTATGTCCACATTCCCCTCCCACCCCCAGATATAGGCGCCCCATCCCCAAGGGGCGCCGTCTTTTTTTTCCGCCGGTCATGGTTGCGGGCGGCAAACTTGACAGCGGGCCGACGCGCGATTAGATTCCCCCTGTGCATCGACGCTGAGGAGAAGGCTATGGAACGCGCGCCCTGTATCGAGGTGGTCAATCTTTCCAAGGTCTATCGCGACCCCATGAGGATCTGGCGGACCATCAACGGCATCACCGACCTCTCATTCTCTCTGGAGCCCGGAGAGATCGTCGGTTTTGTCGGCCACAACGGCGCGGGCAAGACGACCACCATCAAGATGCTCATGGGCTTCATCGCCCCGACCGCCGGCCGCATCGGCATCTTCGGCGCCGATCCCGGCGACCGGGACGGAAGAAACGGATCGGCTTCCTGCCAGAGCGTCCCTATTTTTACAGCCACCTCACGGGACGAGAACTCCTGCGTTATTTCTGCGCGCTTTCCGAGATACCTCGTGCCACGGCGAACGCCGCCATCGAGAAGACGCTCCAGAAAGTGGGGCTCGCCGATGCGGGCGATCTCATGCTCACCCACTACTCGAAAGGCATGCTGCAGCGCGTCGGCATAGCGCAGCCCATCATCCATAACCCCGAGGTCGTCATCATGGACGAGCCGATGAGCGGACTCGATCCGCTCGGTCGTCATGAGGTCAAGGAGATCATCCGCGAACTTCGCAAGGAGGGCAAGGCGGTCCTCTTCTCATCCCACATACTCGCCGACATCGAAGATCTTTCCGACCGTGTGCTCATCATCGAAAAAGGGACCCGCCGCTTTTTCGGGCCGCTTGCCGATATCGTTCTCGCGCAGGACATCCGCTGGCGCGTTTCCTTCTCCGCCCCCGAACAGGAACACCCCCTGATATTCTCTTCCTTCAAGGGTGCGCACCTCGCCGACGGCCGTTTCTCTCTCACCCTGAACACCGAACAGGAGATGAACGCCCTTCTCCCCTCTCTCATCGAGCGGCGCTACACCATCGTGGCGGCGGGGCCGGTCTATCCCACGCTCGAGGAGATCGTGTTCCACATGAAGGACCGGGAGGCGCCCCATGGGTAAGATACTGACCATCGCCCGCTACACCTTTCTCGAGATGGTACGGCACAAGGTGCTGTACGCCTTCGTGTTCTTCGCGTTCTTCATCCTCCTGCTCGGCGTCGCCATCACCCAGATGACCATCGGCGACGAGGTCGACATCATATCGGACATCGGACTCGGCACCATCGAGATATTCGCTACCGTCGTCGTGATATTCATGGGCATCTCCATCATCAACAAGGAGATAACGCTCCGTACGCTCCATCCGCTACTCGCCCGCCCCATCAGCCGCCCGCAGTATGTGCTGGGCAAATTCGCCGGTATGGTCATTCTCGCGGTCGTCGGCATCGCATTCATGAGTCTCGTGCTCTGGCTCATGCTCTATTTCTACGGCGGCGCGGGTCGCATGTCCGCGTATCTGCCGGCCATCTACACGATATTCCTCCAGACCACACTCCTCGTATCGGTGGCGGTGCTGTGCAGTTCCTTCGTCGAGCCGGCCATCGGCGCGCTATTCACGATAGGGTTCTACCTCATCGGTGCCACATCCTACAGTCTCGCGTTCATCCTTGACATGAACCTGAGCGACCGGATAAAGAGGGCCGTGTCGGTCATGCGGCTTATCCTTCCCGACTTCTCCTACTTCAACATCAAGGACAACATCGTGTACGGCAGAGGACTCGAAAGCATCAGTCTCTCCTACGCCACGCTCTACGCCGTCGCCGGCATCGTCATCATTCTTTCTCTCGCGGTGCTCCTGTTCGATCGCAAGGAACTCAACTGATGTCCCTGACGATACTGGTCCGCTACGACGAGATAGGCACCAAGGGCAAGAACCGTGCATGGTTCGAGGACCTGCTCGTGAGGAACATCGTACGGGGTCTCGGTCCCGACTGCGCCGCCCGAAAATTCCGCGGCCGCATCGAACTGACGGTGGTCGGCGACATGACCGAGACGACCTCCATCCTCGCCCTCATCCCCGGCATATCGAGTTTCTCGCCCGCGCAGAAACTGCCCATCGACGCGTCGTGGGAGGACATAGAGCAGGCGGCGCTCCCGCTCGCCGACCGCGCCATCGCCGAAGGGCGCACCGTGTTCCGCACCACCGTCACCCGGTCGAACAAGAAGTATCCCTCCACCTCCATCGAACTGCAGAAACGGCTCGCCGCGTCGGTACTCAAGGCGCGCGACGGGCGCTTCACCGTCTCGATGACAAGACCGAACTTCACGCTCGAGATGGAGATAGACGGCGACGCCATCTACCTTTTCTCGCAACGGATTGCGGGGACGCTCGGGCTCCCGGTCGGTTGCGCCGGCGAGATGCTCACGCTCCTGTCGGGCGGCATCGATTCGCCGGTCGCCGCGTACCTCATGATGCGGCGCGGCGCCCGGTCGCACTACATCAGTTTCCATTCGCCTCCCTACACGACCGAGGAGAGCATGCGCAAACTGCACGATCTCGCCGCGACGCTCCGCCGCTTTCAGGGCGAGGGTTCGCGGCTCTACATCGTGCCGTTCATCGATCTGCAACTCCTCGTCAGGGCGCGCGCCATCGAATCGTACCGCACCATCCTGTTCCGGCGACTCATGTTCCGCCTCGCCGAGCACCTCGCCCTGCGGGACCGCTATACGGCGCTTGTCACCGGTGAATCGCTCTCGCAGGTAGCAAGCCAGACCATCGAGAACATCACCGCCATCGGCGACGCGGTGCGGACGCTCCCGGTGCTCCGCCCGCTCATCGCCTACGAAAAACAGGAGACCATCGCGGTCGCGCGACGCATCGGCACCTTCGACATCTCGATACGCCCCTGCCCCGACTCCTGCACCGCCTTCCTCCCACGCAACCCGGCGACCCGGGGCAAACTCGACCTCGTCCACGCACAGGAGGAAAAACTCCTGCCCGACATCGACGCACTCATCGAAGCGGCCCTCGCCGGCACCGTGACGACCGATGTCTGACCATGATACCCCCCGCAAGAAGACGACGGTCCTGTCGCCCGAGATACACGCCGTCAAACGGGTGCTACGCCGCCATCATCTCCATTCGGTCTGCGAATCGGCCCACTGTCCGAACATAGCCGACTGCTTCGGAAAAGGGACCGCCACCTTTCTCGTGCTGGGCAACACCTGCACCCGCGACTGCCGTTTCTGCAACATCTCACACGCCGAACAACTCGCCCCACCCGACCCCGAGGAGCCGGAGAATATCGCCCGCGCCGTCGCCGAACTGGGACTGCGCTATGTCGTCATCACCTCTGTGACCCGCGACGACCTTCCCGACGGTGGGGCCGGGCACCTCGCTCGGACCATCGCCGCCGTCCACGCGAGGTCCGAAGGAACATGTATCGAGGTGCTCACCTCCGATATGCAGGGCGACCCCGCCGCGCTCGCGATCATCGCCGACGCCCGTCCCGATGTGTTCAATCACAATGTCGAAACAGTGCCACGCCTCTATGAGACGGTCCGTCCGCAGGCCGACTACCGCCGCTCCCTGCGGGTCATCACCTTCATGAAAGAACGGAGGCTCGCGACAAAATCGGGGTTCATGGTCGGGCTCGGGGAAAGCGACGAGGAACTGCGCACGCTGCTGGACGACCTGTATGCCGCCGGATGCGACATCGTCACCGTCGGGCAGTACTTCCGCCCCTCCCACGCACACCTGCCGGTCGATCGCGATCTGACGGAGGAAGAGTTCGAGAAGCTCCGCGCATACGGCATCTCCGTCGGCCTGCGCGAGATCTACGCCGGACGGTTCGTCCGCAGTTCCTTCAACGCCGCCGAACTCTTTTCGGCAACGCTCCGGTAGCGGTCACGCCTCCTTGCGGGCGGGGAACATGAGCGAAAGGAGCACCGTCGCGCCCAGCACGAGCCCGACAAAGCCGAGCGCGAGCCCGATGGGGACCCGCCACCACTCCTCCACGAGTATCTTCACCCCGATGAAGGTGAGGATGATCGCGAGTCCGTAGTTGAGGAACCGGAAATAGCGCAGAGCCCCCGACAACGCGAAGAAGAGCGATCGGAGCCCCAGTATCGCAAAGAGGTTCGATGTATAGATGACGAAACTGTCGCGCGATATCGTGAGTATCGCCGGCACCGAGTCGAAGGCGAAGAGGATGTCGCTCATCTCGACGGCGAGCAGACACATGAAAAGCGGCGTCGCGAGCCATCTCCCCTCCTCGCGCACGAAGAAGCAGTGCTCGCAGAGTTCCTTCTTGAGCGGGACGAAGCGGCTCACCTGCCGAAAGAACCAGCCATCCATGACGGTGCGCTCGTCATCCTGCTTCTCGAAGAAGAGTTTGACGCCGGTATAGACGAGGAACGCGCCGAGCAAGTAGAGCATCCAGTGGAACCGGTTGACGACCGCGACCCCGAGGAAGATGAAGGCCATCCGTGCGAATATCGCGAAGAGGATGCCGTAGAACAGCACGCGGTGGCGGTACCGCTCCGGCACCTTGAACAGCGAGAACAGCACGAGGAACACGAACAGGTTGTCGACCGACAGCGCATACTCGACGACATAGCCGGTGAAGAACTGGAGCATAGCCTCGTCGCCTTTGATCGAACGGACATAGAAGGCGAACAGGGCTACGACGATGTTGATGGCGATGGTGACGATGAGCGATTCGCGGACCCGTATCTCGTGGGCGTTACGGTTGATGAAAAAGAAATCGATGACGAATATCGCGGCGACTATCGCGCCGAATAGCATCCACGGGGCATAGGCGGACATCAAGGGACCTCTCTCAATGGTGGCTCAAGACATTCACTGCGGGCCGCCGCTGTTCTCTATCTTGCCCGGCACGATGATGAGCACCTCGCGGGTATCGAGAAGCGCGCCGTCGCCGAGCACCGCTATCTGGGCGCGGAACAGCGTCGCATCGGGACCGGTCGGTTCATAGACATCGTTCTCGAAAACCACCTCGAAGGTCACCTCTATACCCGGTCTCACCCCGTAGAAGACCGTGTCGTTCTTGGTATCGTAGCCGTCGGTAGGGTCGGCGGACAGCGGCGTCACCGCCTTGATGAACCCGGTCGTATCTACGTTCTGCGGATTGGCGAGCGGCGTCGCGAGCGTCGTGACATCCATCCGTACCTGCTGGGTCAGTTCGGTGATCGCCTCGACGATCTGGAGCGACATCTGCGCACCGTCATCGCCTATTTCGTAGAAGAAGGGAACACTCGAGCCATCGACCGATCCGGTACCGACGCCGACCGCTTCGAGGTCGGACTTAGGATCGTAGTTCCAGCCGAGCGACACGAAAGAACTGATGCCGACGAACTTCGCCTGTATCGCGTTCATCGCCGCTATCGCCTCGTCGCGAGTGTGGGGCAGTTCGTAGGGCGCCGTATCGTCCCACACAAAGATATTCGGATTTGTCACCGCCGCAGTGAAGGCCTCGTCGGTCATCATGATGAATATCGGCATGGTCTGCTCGCGGAAACAGGCGCCGCCGATGTCACCCGCCGCTCCCGCGCAGTTCTTGGTAGGTATCTCCGGGTAGAAGGTCGCTTCCCAGTGGTACGGCGCACTGACATAGAGGTAATCGAACTTCCCCGAGAAACCGGTGCCGGTCGCCGCCTGATAGAGCGCCTCGATCTGCGGTTCCTGACCACCGTTCGAGAGATAGGAGAGCCCCGATATCGCCGTCGTTATCGTGCCGGTATCGGCGGTCGGCGTCTGAACGACCGTGTAGATGTGGTCATCGAACGACGGATGTTCCGTGTCGTCGTGGATGCCGCGCCAGTCCTCGAAGGTAGCAAGACCGATCGCGGCGTCGGGGATCGCCGCCTCGATACCGGGTATGATCGTGCCGGTGAGGTTGTTCTTGATGTTCGTCATCTCGCCGCTCATCGAGCCCGAGAGGTCGAGCAGGAAGAGGATGTCGGCCTTCTGGATGGCGGTGCCGAAATCGAGCGTCCGGAGCACTTCCTCCTCGGGGGCATAGGGAAGCACGACATAGAAATCGTCGGCGGGTATGGTGTCCGTATCGTCGAGCGGATCGGACCCGTACGAGAACTCGGCGAGATCGCTCACCCCGTCGTCATCGCTATCCTCCTTGGTCGGGTCGGTGCCAAGCGCCGCCTCTTGCTCGTCGGATAGACCGTCACCATCACTGTCGGTGTCGAGATGGTCGGGCGTGCCGTCTTCCTCAGAATCGACGCAGGGCTGCGCGGGGCACTCGACGCTGTCGGGGATACCGTCCCCGTCGCTGTCGGTATCGCGATAGTCGGGAAGACCGTCGTCATCACGATCGCCCGAACCCTCGATAAGGTCGGGGATTCCGTCATCGTCGCTGTCGCTGTCGCGGTGGTCGGGCGTGCCGTCCGAATCGGTGTCCCGGCACGGTTGGTCGGGGCATTCGACACCATCGGCGATGTGATCGTCATCCCCGTCTGTCTCGCGGTAATCGGGGACACCGTCCGTGTCGGTGTCGCGGCACGGTTGTTCGG
>JAKQHE010000176.1 GCA_029573155.1 bacterium | reverse complement strand
AGGAACAGGAACCCGCCGGTCGCCATGATGAGATTGCCGATATCCCGGAACTTGTCCATCTTGGCGGCCATCCTCTCCGGTCGGGGCGGGTCCGGAGAAGATGGCCGCCAAGATGGACAAGTTCCGGGATATCGGCAATCTCATCATGGCGACCGGCGGGTTCCTGTTCCTCCCGTGCGAATGCGGACTTCGCATGAAGGTGCCTCAGACGCTCGGCAAGACCAGCGTCCCCTGTCCCCGGTGCGGGCGTATACTGATCCTGCCGTCGGTGACCGCGGGGGTGACGCATCAGGGGGCAGAGGTGAAAAAGAAGGATGACCCGACCGGCGAACCGCCGTCCGTCTACGAAAGGAAAAGCGAAGGATGGGAGAGTTTCTCCTGCCGGTGCGGGTATCCCATACACCTGTCGCCGCTGTTCCGTTCGACCGCGGTGACCTGCCGCAACTGCGGGCGGACCATAGATATCCGGTAGGGTGTTAGATGCGTTTTTTCCGTTGCCGGAAGATATCGTGCATGTCGGGACTCATGATGACGGTGCGACGGTAACGGGTCTCGGCGTTCTCGAGTACGATGCGCCACCCCCATTCGTCCTTGCCCTCGGAAACGACCTTGGCACCGTTCTTCATGTCGAGGAGGACCCCCTGCAAGGTCTTTGCCTGACGGTGTATCGTCTTGCCGCGCTCGGTGGAGAAGAACTCGTAACTACGGTTCCTCGTGAGCGAGCCGTCAATGATCATCGTGAGGAGGCTGGCGTCATCGAGCCCGATCAGGTTGTTCAGATCGTCGGTCGGCATGGCGTGTTCCTCCGCTCACCCGTTAATAATGGATCCTGCCGCGCTCGGTCCGGATGACCGCCTCGCCTTTCGCCCCGGGGAGATAGATGGCGTTCGTGACCGGGCCGTCGCTCTTTATCGAAACGCCGGGGCCTACCACCAGCCACGGCCCCACCTCCTTGGCCCCGGTCACCTTGACCCCTTCCCCGATGATGACCGGCGGATAGACCGGCACCGCCGGTATCTTGCTCTTCTTGCCGAGCAGGACGAGTTGGTCCGTCGTAAGCCCCTGCGTTCCTACCAGTTGGGGTACCGGGAAGGAAAGAGGCAGGCGGGAGAGGAGGTCGAACGAGGCGGCGACGAACGAGTCGGGTGTCCCGATATCGTACCAGAGGCCGTCAATGAACCAGCCGACGATATCGGACCGTTCGCAGACGAGCCGTTGGTATATCTCGGAGGTGATGGACGAGTAGATGCCATGGGGGATATAGTCGAACAGGGCCGGTTCGATGAGGTGAACGCCGCTGAAGATGGCGTTGGCGGGCGGAAGCGTCGCGAAGGGGGTGCCCCCCAGCATCCGTATGAGCCGGCCGTCGCCCGACGCGGCGACCACGGCGTGTTGCTGCCCTTCACGGGCCCGGAGGAGGCCGAGTGTCACGAGCGCTTTCTGGGCGATATGGAAGTCGAGCATCTTCTCGATGTCGAAATCGACGATGGTATCGGCGTTCATGACGATGAACCGCTCGGTGGCGATGTCCTTCATGCTCGCGATGGCGCCGCCGGTCCCCAGGATCTCCTTTTCGAACAGGTAGGCGATGCGGATGCCCCAGCGACCGCCGTCGCCGAGGTGTTCTTTGATCTGTTCGGGGCAGTGGTGGATATTGATGTACAGATCGGTGACGCCGTGTTTTTTGAGGAAGTTGATGTTGTATTCAATGACCGGGACATTAAGCACCGGCAGGAGCGGTTTGGGTATCCGGTCGGTCATCGGCCGCATCCGGGTCCCGAGTCCGGCGGAGAGCAGGAGCGCCTTCATGAGCGGCCTCCGTCGCCGAGTTCGGGGATATAGGGAGCGAGCAGTTCGCGCAGGTCGTCCAAGCCGAGCCGTACGAGCGCGTCGCGGACATAGAAGAGCGAGGGGCGGACGAAGGGGACGAACCACTCCTTCCCCTTGACCTGATGCAGGTAGATGAACCGTCCGGCGTCCTTCATCTTGCGCTGGAGCGTCTGCAGGAAGAACAGGCGCCGGAACGCCGCGGCGTCGGGGAGCGATTCGCGCGCCACCTCGTTGTATCTCCAGTAGTGGTCGAGCAGGTGGTCGAGTTCGTCCGCCGAGAGTTCGACATAGGAATCGCGCAGGAGTGCCACCGGATCGTACACGATGGGAGCCAGCAGAGCGTCCTGGAAGTCGATAAGGCGCGGCCGTCCCTTTACGATCATGATGTTCTTTGACTGGAAGTCGCGGTGACTGACGAGCGCCGGGGCGTTGCCGAGCTCCTGCGCTATCCTGCGGAAGCGCTTTTCCAGTTTGCGCCACAATCCTTTGTAGGAGGGGTGGTAGACCCGCCGCTCTATCATGTACTCGTAAAAATGGTAGAACTCCTCCATGAAAAGGGTCGTCGTGAAGGAGCGTCCATCGGCGGGGCTGTTGAAACTGCGGCGTTTCCACATGGCCCGCTGCCACGAGATGAGCAGGTCGAGCGCCATCCGCAGGTCTTTCATCTTCCGGGACGGGTCGGCCGAGATATGGGCGAACAGCGTCAGGTCCCCGAGATCCTCGAGCAGGGCGCGTCGTTCTTCGGGGTCGGTATGGAGCACCGCCGGTACCGGGAGCCCGGCCGCCGCCAGGAACTTCTGCATACCGAGGAAGTCGGCCCACGCGTCGCCGCGACCGAATTCGCCCGGCTTGGTGTGGGCCACCGTCATGAGAATGACGCTCACCTTCCCGAAACGGACGCGGTGATACAGGCGACCCGATGCGTCACCGAACAGTGGTTCGATGGAAAGATCGTACATCGGGACCCCTTTCCAGTCCTTCAGGAGGGAAAAGACGGCGTACTCAAGGGCCCGATCACTCATGACTGCTCCAGTCTCTGAAAGAGTTCTTCGATGACGAGGAAATAGTAGGGGAGAAAAAAGGCGCACGGGAGAACGGCCAGCCAGCCGGCGCCGCCGGACAACTGGTAGGCGACGAGGAACAGTACGCCTATAACGAGGTAAAATGAAAGAGCGACGAGGAAGAGCGGCCCGCGGAGCCCCCGCCCGTTCCGGTAACTTTCCATGCAGGCGTCTATCGCGAACTTATCGCGGACCGCCGCGTGGTGGAACGAGAAGAGGAAGAAACTGAAAAAAAGGACGGATGGGACGATAAGCGCGGCGAACCCCACCAGAAGGAGCGGCAGGACGAAGAGCAGGATGACCGTGCCGTTCTTGATGTTGTGCCATGCGCGGTGCGCGCATCGCCGCAGAAGGTCGGGCTGTTCCTCGGTGTCGGCGCGGTGGACGGCATCGACGAGCATCATGACGAGCGTCCCTTCCACGCCGAAAAGCAGTGCCAATCCCAGCGGCAGCGAGTGCAGGAAACCGAGCGGTGGCAACACGGCGAGCATGCCGAAAGGGATCAGCCGCGCGAAGTTCGCGCGGTACTGTATCCACGCCTGATCGAGCGCAGCGGCCACTCTGAGGCGGTCGCTTCGCAAGGTCTCTTCCGTCATGTGGTCCTCCGTATCGGGAACGGAACATTTTACCCGATCCTCACTGAACGGTCAACTTTATTATTGTGGTCCGCGCTATTTGATTTTTCGCTTTTTTCCGTTATGATACCGCCGGTCTTGTAAGGTGGCCGCATGAAGACATTCCTTACCGCCTTTCTCATATCGTTCGCCTTCCTGATCGTCGTCACCCCCATCCTCATCCATTACGGCCGCCGCTGGGGGGTGGTCGACGCGTCGAACCGGCGCACCATACATTCGGGCAACATACCGCGCATCGGCGGGGTCGGCATCTCGCTCGGCACCATGCTACCGCTCATTCTACTGTTCTTCTACCACAACAACGTATCCGAGGTGTTCTTCAGCACGCTTGCCAATCCGCTCGTGATCATAGGCGGTGGCCTGCTCATCAGCGGACTCGGTCTGCTCGACGATGTGCGCGGCGTACCTGCGCGGTGGAAGTTCCTCTTCCAGATAGCGGTCGCGGCCGCCGCGTACCGGTTCGGGTTCGCCATCGACCAGTTGAACACCCCGTTCGGCGTGATCGAATTCGGCTATCTTTCCCTACCGGTGACCATTCTGTGGATCGTCGGGATCATCAACGCGTTCAACCTGATCGACGGCATGGACGGGCTGTCGTCGGGCATCGCGTTCTTCGTATCGGTGACCATACTCATCCTCGCGCTCCACAACAATATCGAGTTCGTCGCCCTCATATCGGCGGCGCTCGCCGGGGCGGTGGTCGGGTTCCTCGTCTACAACTTCAACCCCGCCAAGATATTCATGGGTGATTCCGGGTCGATGTTCATCGGGTTCCTCCTTGCGGTGCTTTCGCTCAAAGGGGCGTCGAAGCACCACACGATCGTTTCCCTGCTCGTGCCCATCGTCGCGATGGGGGTGCCGATCCTCGATACGGCGCTGGCGCTCATCCGGCGATTCCTGCGGAGCCAGCCGCTTTTCATGGCCGACCGCCAGCACATCCACCATGTCCTGCTTTCCAAGGGGTGGAACCAGCGGCGCGTCGTGCTGACGCTTTACGGCATCACGATCCTGTTCACGGCGCTTGCGCTTTTCTCGGTATTCCTGAAGGACCGCGAGGGATTCCTCATCATAGCGGTCTTCTCGGTCATAATCGTCGTCATCATCACGAAACTCGGCTATCTCGATATCCTGCTCGGGCGGTATCGTCTGAATCGCCAGAACCGCATGGAGGACCTGCTGGAGCGGATGTTCGTGGAGCGCCTTTCCCAGATGCCGCTGCGCGAAATGGAGGAATTCATCTTCTCCCTGCCGATACAGGGGTTCGCGCTTATCACGGCCGACGGTGAGACCATCTTCGAATCGGGGACCAAGGACCCGGTCAACTTTCTCGATATCCCGGCGGAACGCGACCATTTCCTGCGCCTGCACTGGAAGGGTGTGGTGCCCGCCATCAATACGCGCGAGTCGCAGATGTTCACCGTGGTCGCCAAATCGCTCTTCCTGTTCATATGTGGCGAAAAAAGAGACGAAATGCCTTGACTTCGGCCCGGTGACCGCATAGACTGACGGGCGTGTTTATTGTTTTTTGCGAGATAGAGAGAGGTCATGACGAGACTGGTCAAGGATCGGCAACTGCTCAGCCGGCTCAAGGAGTATCGCGAGAACAACCTCATCAGTAAGACGGAACTCGCACGGAAGGCGGAGATATCGCTCGTCACGCTCGACCGCATCGAAAAAGGCTATGCCTGCCGTATGGCGACCAAACGCAAGATACTGCAGGCGCTCGGCATAGACATCCCCGGCGCCGACCCGCTTTCCCCCGAAGAGGATCGCTGACCCTTCCTTTTAGAGTATGCGCATCGCGCGACACTGCGCGGCGTACAGGTCGGCGACCGCCATCGCCACCTCGTCGGGGAGCGCCACCGCCTGCCCCTTGAGGTTATGGTCCTTCAGCCACGAGCGGAAGAATTCCTTTGACTTGTCGGGCATGAAGCGCGCCGAATCGCTCGTGAAGGTCTCGTCGATGAGCATCAGTTCATTGCCGTGGAGACCCCATTCTATCTTGCCGTCGGCTATCTCGAAGTTGAATGTCTTCTGCGCGTGGTCGTTGACTATGCGGAAGATCTCGACCGTCTTGTTCTTTATCTCTTCGGCGCGCGCTTTATCGCCGACGATCTTCACCATCTGTTCGAACGATATCTTGTCGTCGGTCTCCGATTTCTCGGTCGGGGTGAAGATCGGGCCGTTCTTGATGAGCGCCCCCTCCTTGATCTCGCCGTCGATCTCGGGGGCGTCCCAGATCCATTTCTTCTCCTTGAGCGCCGGGACCGCCGATCCGAACACGCGGAACCGGCAGACCGCCTCGACCGGGACGAGTTCGGCCTTTTTCCCGAGCATCGCGCGTCCCTTGAGCCACGGCAGATCGCAGAGCCGTTTCTCGCCCGTCAGTTTCGCCATCTCGGCGATATCGTCGGTCACGAAATGGGTCAGATACCCTTTCTGGTTGAGGAACTTGAACCAGAACGAACTCTGCTTGGTGAGATAGACCCCCTTGTGCGGGATGCCGCTCTTCATCACCACATCGAAGGCCGACAGACGGTCGGTGGCGACGATGAGCAGATACGCGCCCAGTTCGTAGACCTCGCGCACCTTCCCTTTTTTGAACACCTTCAGGAACGGGATCTCGCTTTCCATCAGGGTGTCGCGTCCGGCGACCTTGTCAATACGCAACATCGTGTTCTCTCCGCTGAACGAGGGGTTAATCGAGCAGTTCCGATATGGACTTCATGTGGTTGATACGGTAGATGACCTCGGCGAACAGCCGCGTCACATCGACCTCGCGGTACCACGGATGCTTCTTGACGAACTCCTCGCCGTGCCACACCGCGTTGGTGCCGGCGACCGTGTTGATGATGCCTTCGTGCCACGCCGCGTCGATATTCTGCGCCGCCGGGCCGTTGAAGAAGGGGAAGGTGGCGGCCACATCGATGCGTCGCGCGCCGAACTCCTTGAGCGTGCGGCAGGCGGCGATGAGCGTGCCGCCGGTCGCGATCATGTCGTCGATGATGAGAATGTCGCGCTCCTTCACATTGCCGACCAACCGTGTCGATATGACGGTCGAGGTCTTCGAATAGTCGCGTTCCTTGACGATCATCGCCATGTCGCGCTTGAGTTCTCGGCTGTAGAACCGCGCGGTCTCGGCCGATCCGACATCGGGGGCGACCACCACCGTTTCGGGCGATATGAGATCGTTCTCATGCAGGTAGTGGATGATCTGGCGCGAGGCATGCAGGTTGTCGAGCCGTGCCTTGCGGAAGAACCCGACGATGGCCTCGGCGTGGATGTCTATCGTGAGCACGCGGCCCGCGCCGCATTCCTCGAGGAACTGCGCCACCATCGCGGCGGTGAGGCTCTCGCGTCCCTTGCGTCGCTCCTGCCGCGAGTTGGGGAACTGCGGGATGACCGCGGTGACCGAGTTCGGGTCGCTGTTGTAGGCGGCGTTGACCGCGGTCGCGAGCGCCATGAGATTGTCGTTGACCGATCGCGGGGAGAGCGGGTCGTCCATCAGTTGGAGAATGTAAAGATCGTACCCGCGCACCGGCTCATGCAGGACCGTCTTGAGTTCGCCGTTGGCGAAACGGACCTCTTCCGAAAGCAGGTATTTGAACCCGCTCTCGGCGAGCCGCTTGCCGTATATCGACTCGATATGTCCCACCACCCGGTCGGCGAACGCCTTGCCCGAGCCGCAGGTCATGATCCCCAGTTTGCCGCGCGATTGTTCCATGGCCGTACTCCTCCTGCCTAGATATGTGAACGGTCTGTTATCATCTCACGCATGGTCGGTGCCCGGCAGGTTGGCGAGCAGTTCCGCCGACAGTTGCGCGATGAGTCTTTTCACCGGAACGATCTCGGTGCACCGGTAGGCGTTCGAGCCGGCGAAGACGAACGCATTGGCAAGATCGCCGCGCGAGGCGTCGCCCAGCACCTTCGCGATGCAGTAGGGGACCGTGTTCGGGTCGCAGGTCCGCAGGCAGTGGTGCCGACAGATGAAGGGGACCTCGCCTCCGGCATGGACCCGGTCGACGAATGCGCTCTTGATGACGCAGCCGGGGAGCCCCACCGGACTGTTGATGATGATGGTATCCTCCTTACCGGCGTCAAGATAGGCCTGCTTGAATCGGGGGTGTACATCGCACTCATCGGTGCAGACGAAACGGGTCGCCATCTGAACGCCGGCGGCCCCGAGTTTCAGGAACTTCGCGATGTCGGCGCCGTCGAAGATGCCGCCCGCCGCGATGACCGGTATCGGGCGATCGAGCGTCCGGGTGAAGGCGACCAGTTCGGTCACCAGTTGTTCCAGCGTCGGCGCGGTGTGATCGAGGAGTTCGTCGAAAGAATAGCCCAGATGGCCGCCCGCCTCCGGTCCCTCGACGATGACGGCGTCGGGAAGCCGGTCGTAATGCTGTTTCCATTTGCGGCAGATTATGTTGAGCGCGCGCGCCGAAGAGACGATCGGCACCAGTTTGATGTCCTTCCCGTTCAGATACTTCGGCAGATCGAGGGGCAGTCCGGATCCGCAGACGATCAGATCCACCTCTTCTTCGACGCAGACGCCGATCAGCCCGGGGAAATTGTCAAGGACCACCATGACATTGACGCCGATGATGCCGGTCGGCGCCAGGGCCCGCGCCTTCCGGATCTCGTCCCGGAGCGCCTCGTTGCTGACCGTGTTGAGGTGCGCGTCGGACGCGTGTTCGTAGTCGCCGAGCCCCACGCTCGCGATCGTGCCGACACAGCCTTCGTTGGCGACGGCCGCCGCGAGGCCGCTTCGCGAAACGCGGACCCCCATCGCTCCCTGTATGATCGGGGGGGATATCGTGAGGTCGCCGATGCGCAGGACGGGCATGGTAGTAGATGTCATGAGTGTGTCCACCGTATGTTTACATGCATATCATATCCTCATAGGAACTTCTTGAAAAACGACAGTATGCCCTGTTTCCACGCGACCCGGTGAGAGGTCCCGGTCTCCTTCGCGATCGTCCCCTTGTTGTCGAGATACCATTGGTAGGAACGGATGAGCGCCTCCGATTCGCTGTAGATCGGTCGCCAGCCGAGCGTCCTCCGCGCCTTCTCTATGGAAACGAAACTGTCCTTGTGCGCCGTTCCGTAGACCCACTTGTAGAGCGGCGAGAGGTTCAGCGCCTCGAACAGTTGGAGCGCCGGGATCACCAGCCACACCGGGGTGTGCATGACCCGCGCACCGCTTTTGGCATACTCGCAGAGCGCGCCCACATCCTCGTTGATGGTGCGGAACTCGGCGCACCCGACATTGAACACGTCGTTCGCACCGGCGCCGGGATGGCGATACGCCTTGAACACCGCATCGCACAGGTCGTCGACCTCGAGCAGTTGATAGCGATTCTTCCCGTTGCCGATGACCGGTATCTTGTGGCCTTCCTCGATCCAGTTGTAGAGTATCTGGAAAACGCCGAGCCGGTGGGTGCCGATGAAGGTCTTGGGGCGGATGACCGTGACATACAGCCCCTGTGCGCGGACCTCCTCGCAGTGCACCTCGGCCGCTATCTTCGACTCGCCGTAGGGTCCGACGCCGATCCGCTCGTCGGTCTCGTGGAGCGGATGGTGGTCGGGGACGCCGTAGACGGCGGTCGAACTGATGAATACGAACCGCGCGGTCTTGTGTTTCAGCGCGAGATCGAGGACATTCCGCGTTCCGTCGACATTGGTCGAGAATATCTCTGTGCGCGATTCGAGCGGGAGCGCCGCCGCCGCGTGTATGACGACATCGGCCGCCGCGACGAGCCCATCCATCTTTTCGGTGTCGCGCACATCGCCGTGCACGAGCGTCACCGACGGGTCATATTCGTCGGCGCGGTATTCGGCGATGTCGAGCAGGGTCACCGCGTCACCTTCCGCGACGCATTTCCGCGCCATGTGGAGTCCGAAGAACCCGGCGCCGCCGGTGATCAGCACCTTCATCGCATCACCTCAGGTAGACGAGTATCACGAACAGCGCTATCCAGCCGAGTATCGTGAGTTGCAGGAACCGGTCGCGCAGGAGGAGCTCGGTCGGCTGACTGCTTTTCTTGTGGACGAGCGTCAACTGCAGATACCGGAACAGTCCCAGTATGACGAATATCACCGTCAGGTATATCTTGTCGGAGCCGAAATGGCGGGCGACCGCCGGATCCATCGTATAGAGGATGTAGGCGAGGATGATGACGGCGGTCATCACCGCGAGCGCGCTGTTGATGAATTCGAGGTTGTAGCCGTGGACGGCGTGCCGCGTCCTTTTCCCTTCCCCGGCGAGCAGTACATCGTCGCGTCGTTTGGCGAGGGCGAGGAACAGCGCGAGCAGGAAGGTCATCACGATGATCCACTGTGACGGGTGGACCCCGGCGAGCCCCGCGTATTCGGTCCCCGCGATGAGCCGCAGCAGAAAGCCGGTCGCGATGACGAAGATGTCGAGGAGCGCTATCCGTTTGAACAGCATCGAGTAGAGGACATTGAGTGCGCAGTAGATGGCGAGTATGAGGAAGAGTTGTCTGTTGTAGAACGATGCGCCACCGAGCCCGGCGAGGAACAGGGAGGCGGCGATGAAGACGGCGGCGACGTGCGATATCGCACCGCTCGCGAGGGGGCGGCGCCGTTTGTCGGGGTGTTCGCGGTCCTCCGCGATGTCGCGCAGGTCGTTGACGACATAGACGGCGCTCGCGGTGAGCGAGAAGAAAATGAAGGCGGCGCAAGCCCTTACGAGAAGTCCGGTATCGGTGAACCTGAGGGCGAAGAAGAGCGGGAAAAAGATGAGCAGGTTCTTGACCCACTGGTGGACACGCAGGAGCCGCAATATAGTCAACATGACCCTTCTCCGGTGACTCGTGGGCGGAGAATAACGGAAAGAGGACGAGGAGTCAACAAAAGAGACGTTAGAATACCAGCGAGCACCCGCAGCCGTCGTTTTCAGGCTTGTTCAGTTCGTCGGGTCGGGGGCTATCTTCTTCGGGCAGGATCCCGTCTGTCACCGTCTCATCTTCTTGTTCATCGTCGGCCACCGGGGTATCCTTGTCGGCGCTGGTGTCCGGTTCTGTCGTGTCGGCGTCGGGAGTTGCCGTGTCAGTGTCGGCAACGGGACCATTGTCGGTCGGCACGGCGTCATCGGGGATCACGGCGTCATCCACCAGCGGGGTCCCGTCGTCATCGGTCCCTTCCTCGTCTATCAGGGTGTCGTCGGTCGCCATGTCGTCGATGACGATCTCATCGGGCAACACATCGTCAATGGTGACATCATGATCGGTTTCTATCTCTCCCGTCGGGGGGAAGTCCTCGTCCGGGTCACCGGCGTCGTCCGGTGTTCCGCTGTCGTCGGTCTCCTCCTCGTCGGGGATCTCCTCGACCGTCACCGTGAGCGTATAGGTCCCGGTGCCCTCAAGTGCGATATGGACCGTCCGGTCCTGTGCGGGAGTGTAGGTGACCGCCGCCGCGCCGGCGCTGTCGAAACAGACGGCCTCTTCGCCACAGGCGCCGAGCAGGTTGAGCGCGATGTCGCCCGCGTCGGTCGGCGTCGCCTCCATCTGATAGGTGCGGCCTCCCTCGACAGAGAGGCGGTACACGATGTCGTTGGTGTCCTGCGTCGCGGCGGCGCACCCGGCGCCATAGAGCGAAAGACCGTTCGTCCGGTCCGCGAGGTCGCCATTCACCGAAAAGGGAAGCGCCCCTATCAGGATCGCGTTGCCGCAGGTCCCGTCATCGGGTGATCCGACCGCGCCGCCGTGATAGGTGAAGGCGGCGCCTTCGTCGGTCTCGGTCTCTTCATATATGTGGGCGCCGATAACGATGTCGTCGTAGTGGTCGCCGTTCACATCACCCGCCGAAGCGACGCAGATGCCGAACTCGGCGCTCACCTGATCCTGCTCGAACAGGGCGTTCGCCGGGGAGATGACGCCGTCGGGCGATCCGTGATACAGGAACGCCGCCCCCTCGTTGGTCTGACCGTTGTCGTAGTAGTAGGAACCGACGATGATATCGTCGAACCCGTCGCCGTTCACATCGCCCGCCGAGGCAACCGAGAAACCGAAGTAGGCGGAGGCCTGATCCGGTTCCAGCGTGGCGACCGGCGTCGTATCGGTGCCGGAGGCCGATCCGAGATACACGAAGGCCGCCCCCTCGTTGGTCTGGCCGTTGTCGTAGGAGTAGGCGCCGATCACGATATCGTCGTAGCCGTCGCCGTTCACATCGCCCGCCGAGGCGACCGAGCGACCGAAGTAGGCGTTCGCCTGATCGGCCTGGAGCGTCGCGGCGGCCGTCGTGTCTATGCCGGACGGGGAGCCGAAATGGACGAAGGCGACCCCCTCGTCGGTCTCGCCGTTGTCGTAATAGTAAGCGCCGATAACGATGTCGTCGTACCCGTCGCCGTTCACATCGCCCGCCGCGGCGATCGAGCGGCCCAAAAAGGAAAAGGCCTGGTTCGATTCGATCAAGGCATCCGCCTCATTGTCGGGTCCCGAGGCCGAGCCGAGATGGATGAACACGGCCCCCTCGTTGGTCTGACCGTTGTCGAAGGAGTCGGCGCCGACGATGATGTCATCATAGCCGTCGCCGTTCACATCGCCCGCTGCGGCGACCGCGACGCCGAGATCGGCGAAGGCCTGATCCGATTCGATGGTCGCGATCGGCGTCGTTATGATGCCGGCGGCGGACCCCAGATAGACAAAGGCCGCTCCCTCGTCGGTCTGGCCATGGTCGTAGAGATAGGCGCCGACGACGATATCGTCGAACCCGTCGCCGTTCACATCGTCCGCCGGGGCGACCGAAATGCCGAAGTATGTGTAGGCCTGATCGGACTCGATGGTGGTGTCGGGGGTCGTGCTGAGGCCGGAGGCCGAGCCGTGTAAGATGAAGACCGCCCCTTCGTCGGTCTGGCCGTTGTCGTAGTAATGGGCGCCGACGATGAGATCGTCGTAGCCGTCGCCGTTCACATCGCCCGCCGATGCGACCGCATAGCCGGCCTGGGCGCCTGCCTGTCCCGACAGGTATGCGTGGTCGGCCGTCTGGTCGTAGAGCGGCTTAACGCCGGTCATCGGCCCGGTCGCGGGGATCCCCGCCCCCTTTTCACAGGAAAGAGGGAGGAGGGCGATCAAGAGAAGGAGCAGGGAAAGGTCGATGCGTCCCATGGTCGTACTCCGTTATCGGTTATCGATGGTCCTGTAGCGGCCCGAAGTTGCGGTGCACCTCGTCGCGGATGAATGCGTACAGCGCGCGGTTCGAGGCGATGATCGTGCCGCCCGCGAGGAAGTCGTCGCCCCCCGCGAAGTCGGTCACGATGCCGCCCGCCTCGGTGACGATGAGGCTCGCCGCCGCGACATCCCACGGCGCGAGGCCGCATTCCCAGAAGAGGTCGAACCCGCCGCGAGCCACATAGAGCATGTCGGCCGCCGCCGAGCCGAGCCGCCGCAGGGCGCGGGTCTTGCGGATGACGCTGGTGAAGACGCCGAGCGTATCGTTCGGCAGTCCCTTGGTGATGTCGGCGAATCCGACCGCCCCGACGGCATGGAGCGGGTCGGCGGTGTCGCTCACCCGTATCGGCGCGTCGTTGAGGAACGCCCCGCACCCGATCTCGGCACGGTACATCTCGTCCAGCGGCGGGATGTAGCAGACGGCGGTGTCGACCTTCGCGCCGTCCCAGTGGGCGACCGCGATGGTGTAAACGGGGATGCCGGCGAGGAAATTGGTGGTGCCGTCGAGCGGGTCGATGATCCAGAGCGGCCCGGTAGAAAGCGCTGTGCGCGGGTTATATTCCTCGCTCAGGAACGGGATATCGTCTATCTTCGCGAGTTCCGCCATCAGGTATCGTTCGGCGTGACGATCGGCCTCGCTGACCATGTCGCGCGGCGATTTGAACTCGTGGGTGAGCGTGTCGTTCCGGAAATAGGAGGTAAGGATGCGGCCAGCCTCGCGGACGGCCGCCTCAACTGGTCGCCGCATTGGGCGAGGCGCCGTCGGTGTGCTTGTCGAGGAATGCCTGCGCGTTGGTGATGGTGTCGTCAAGGAACCGCGCCTCCTCCGCGCTCAGGTTCCCGGCGCTTTTCTCGCGCAGTATCTCGAGCAGTCCGATATTGAACCGGGCCATGTCGAGGTTCGGCGCCGTGTCGGGAGCGCCGTGCAGTTTGAGTTCGCCGAGACTGTAGAGCACCGCCGAGTACATCGAGGAGACGAGACTGAGGAAGGTGGGGGTGAGGACCTCTTCAAGTTCGGCGACGCGCGGTATCGGCATGGGGCCTCCCGGGTATCGGTCAGTCCTTTTTCGAGATGACCGAGGAGATCTTCTGTTCGTCCAACTCGACATGGTCGCCGCTGTCGGGCAACGAGGCGAGCATCTTCTCGAACTCTTCGCGGGTTATCTCGCCCTTGCGGAGTTTCCGTTCGAGTATGCGGGTATCGGTCTCCGCGAGCGGATGGGTCTTTTTGGGTGCTGATGACATCGGGGACTCCTTATTGGCCGAAGTGTATCGTCATGGTCGCGCCGCCGTCGCTCTTCTTGCCGAGGTAGGCGGGAGAGCCGGGTATGGCGAGCAGGCATCCGGTCGTGACGCCGCCGGCGACCACGGTGCCGATGATGGTCCAGAACCACCATTTGGTGGCCACGCCGCCGTCGTCCTCGCCGCCGTCGTCGTCCTCGCCGAGCGAACCGGATACTATCGAGGAGACCGGATTATACCCGTAGTCGTCGCTGAACAGGTTATCGAGCGCGGTGCGCAGGTCCTCGGAGCGCGACATGTCGCCGCTTGACGGGAGCGAGAACGATGCCCGCTCCTCCTTGAAGGCCGCCTTGGCCGGGTTCACCATGCGCAACTCCACCTTCACCATGGTCCCTTCCTCTTCGGAGGTCTCGACCCGGGTCTGCAGGAGGAACATGCGGTCCAGTTTCGCGGCCGTGCCGATGTCGACCCCCTTTTTCATCATAGAGGCGCTCCCGAAGGCGCTCGGCGCCATCCGTTCCCATTCCGCCATCGCCTCGGCGCCGTCGGCCGTCGCGAGCGTCTCGCTCACCTTGGCGGTGCTCTCCTCGCGGACATTCACGATGCCGCCGGTGTCGCGGTACCCGTTCTTGTGTATGCGCCAGTAGTGTTTCCCGGCTGTGACGCCGTCGAGTTTCAGCGGGGTCATGCCGGCGATCCTGCCGTCGAGATAGACGGTGGCGCCCTCCGGTTCGCTCGTCACCGGCAGCCACCCCTGGG
>JAKQHE010000172.1 GCA_029573155.1 bacterium | reverse complement strand
CCGGAGCCTGCTCCGGCGCCAGCACCGGATATCAAACCTACGCCATCGTCTCCAAGCCCGGAACCTGTAAAGAGCGCCCCGAAGCCCGTGGCGCAGAAACCTGCCAAAAAGAAACCGGGGAATGGGGAGTTCAATGCCTTTGTTGCTGAAGGGAATCGGGCGATCGGCGAACAACGGTTCAGTGACGCCATACATGCCTACAAGGACGCATTGAAAATAAAGCCGCGCGCGGGTAAGGTTTATAAATTCCTCGGTATCGCCTATGCCTCGACCGGGAACGCCGCCGGCGCATGCGAGAACTACCGGAAATATATCTCTCTGGTCCCGGACGCACCCGATCGCGCGCAGGTCGAGGATCTCATCGCCGCCTGTAAATAGCGGGGCTTCCGCTTATGCCCATACGCATCACCTCAGGGTCCCTGAAAGGCCGCTTGCTTGCCGTGCCCCGTGGTGCCGTGATACGACCGACCGGAGAAAAGATACGGGCGGCGCTTTTTAACACATTGTATGCCCTCGCAGATTTCGGGAACAGGTGCTTTCTCGATCTCTGTTCCGGCAGCGGCGCCGTCGGTATAGAAGCGGTAAGCCGGGGTTTCAGGCAAGCGATATTCGTCGATAAGGACGTAAAGACACTGACTCACCTGCGCAGACAGGTGGAATTTCTGGGTATCACCTCGCAAACACTTTTTTTGCCTGCCGATATCTTTTCGATCTCATGGGCGGATCGTTTGTCGCTTCCCGTAGATGTGATATTCATGGACCCTCCGTACGCCATGGGCGATAGTGTGGCCCCCTTGATACGACGCTGCATTGAACGGAGCATCATCGCGCCCGACGGCATCATCGTTGCCGAGACCGATCGCGAACTGCCCGAGCAGCTCATGGGCTGGTCACGCAGGGGAAAAAGGTACGGGGAGACATTCCTCTCTTTCTATCGGCACCACGAAAAGCCATGAAGACGCCCCCTTTTGAAGATTTCCTTGCTCCGCAGAGCGCATCGGAGTATACTTTCACCGTTTTTTATTGTGGGAGGAAACGCCATGGAACGCATGATGAACCTGACGGCCCTGTTCCTTTCGTTCATTCTTTTCACCTTCGCCTGTAGCGAAGGGACCAAGAAGACCAACGACAACAGCGCCCTTGGCGACAACGACGATCTGCTCGGCGACAGTGACGACCTCGCGGTGAACGACGCCGATTTCGCGGCGACCTGCGGTAACGGTTTTGTCGACGGCGGCGAACCCTGCGACGGGAACACCGAATTCTGTATCGCCATAGACCCCGTGCTTTACAACGGCGGGAAAGCGAAGTGCCTCGCCGACTGCTCAGGCTGGGACACCGCCACCTGCGACGAGGTCCCGCACGAATGCGGCAACAATGTCAAGGAGGGACCCGAGGCCTGTGATGGCGACACGAAGAACTGCGTCGATATAGACGCGAATAAATATAGCGGCGGGAAGGCGAAATGTCTTACCGATTGCTCGGCCTATGACACCGCCACCTGTGATGAGAAATTACCGGTCTGTGGCAACAACGAGGTGGAAACGGGGGAGATCTGTGACGGCGGGACCATGAGTTGCGTATCACTCGGCGCTTACATCGGCGGCACCGCTGCCTGCAAGAACGACTGTTCCGCCTGGGACACCGCCACCTGCATCACCGAAGAGATGTGCGGGAACGATGTGCTCAACACCGGTGAGACCTGCGACAAGGGAACGAACAGCGCGACGAAGATCAAGAACTGCGTTGAGATAGACCCGTACGCCTATTCGGGCGGCAAGGCCAAGTGCAACACTACTTGCGACGGTTGGGACACCGCCACCTGCGAGGAATTGCCGATCGACAACGACATCGTACCGACCGACGACGCCGTGACCGACAACGACAACGAGGTGCCCGACACCGATTCCTCGTGCATCGACGCCTGTTCGCCGCAGGGAAGCGAGCGGTGTTTCAATGAAACGGTCCAGACCTGCGCCATGGGCTGGGAAGGATGTCTTATCTGGTCGAACACCACCTACTGTTATCTCAACACCCCGGCGCAGATATGCGAATTCTCGAACGGTGATGCCTACTGCGCCTACGACTGTACCAGCGAGTGCACCAGCGGCGATCGACGCTGCAATCCGACCTATATCGATCAGGTGGACGATTGCGTACAGGGCGAGGATGGGTGCTACTACTGGGCCTATATGGAGGACTGCGCCTATTGGGGGATGATCTGCGTCGATCCCGGCGTGGCGGGGTGCGACTACGAGTCGACCGAAGTGATCGACACCATCGGCTCGAGCGCGAACTACTACACCTACGGCGACCGATTGAAGGGGAACTATTTCTCCTGTACCTCCTCGCGGACGCTGACCGAGATAGAGACCTACATGTCTTTCAACGGCTACCTCGACATCACCTACGCAATCTATTCTTCCTCCTCTCAGGACGGTACCTACAGTCTGCTTTCGCAAAAGACCGTCTCTTCCAACTCCGGGAGCGGCACCGGCAACTGGTACAGTTCGGGCACCGTATCGGTGAGTTTGACCAGCGGGTACTATTATTTCATCGGCGTGTTCTTCGGGACGACCGATGATATCTCCTATCCCGACCCCACCTATTACGCCGCCGCATCGCTTAACGCCAGCCCGCTCGCATTCGGATCGCACCTTGGCGGCGGCGAATCGAGCTCTTACGCAAGTCTTCCCAGCACCATTTCCTCAATCGATGTGACCTACGGCTACTATATGCGATTGACCACCGAGTAGGAGCGGAACTTGCCAAAAAAGATCTCCTCCTTGCTCTTCTGCGTATCCCTCTTCCTTTCCGTATCAATACTGTGCGGTGCCGAGAAAGAGTTCTCTCCGGTGCTGACGGCGAAGGAAAAGGCGCTACCGGACACCGGCACCGCGTATGTCTATGTGGATCACCGAACCCCCCGACATATCATCAACGACCTCCGCGCAAAGGATGTCCCGGTCGCCTTCCTTTTCGACCAGCGCCAGGCGGCCTGGCTCCGCGATATCATTCCCCTGCTCAAAGGTACGGCGCCGATCATCTTCGTACGCGACACCCCTTCAGATATGGATTTGAAAAGACTCCGGGAAACGATCGATTTCTTCAATTATGAGGCCACGCTCGTTCATGTCAGGCGGAACGGAACGGGGAAACTCCCCTCCCTCCCCATGAAACATATCCTGACGCTCGATATCAACACCGGTAAGCAGGGCTCCCGTTTCGTCCTACGCGGCGCTTCCCGGCCTCCCGAAACAGCCACACTCCTTTCGGCACTCGATGAACGTGACCTTGCGGAAGATCTTTCTGTAGCGCGGGGCATGATCTTTCCCGGTTATCGCTTTCGTTTTTTGAATATCGACGAAGAGGTCTACCCGGGAACCGCCGGTGCCGACCGGACCATCCTTTTCTCCAACAGCGAGAAAAATGTCCAGAAATTTATTGAGAAACAGCGATTACACGCTACAATACCCCCGGCAACGGAATAGATGGATAAAGAGGGAGAACGCCATGCGCGCCTTTTGTTTCTTGATGGCTCTTTTTCTCGCGGGATCGCTTTATCCCGCCGAAGAAGCCGGGTGGAAGGTCACCGAAGAGGTTTTGGTCAACGGTAGCAAGGTGATCAAACATTCCCATTTCAGCGACCACTACATAAAGGTGGTCAACGAGGCCGACACGGGTAGCACCGAAACCATCATTGACCTGCAGAACGACAAAATAACGCTGGTCAATCATTTTCAGAAGAGCTTTCAGGTATCAAAACTAAGCGACTATCTGAAGTTCGCCGAAGGCATCGCAACTGGACTCAAAAGCGGCGGGTACGCCAACCCTGAGAAGATCGAACCGAAGATCGTGTTCGAGAAAAGGGGAACAGACACCGTTGGCCCATGGCAGACCGTTCGTTCTCTCGTAAAAGTTGACGGGAAGGAATATGCCGAGATATGGGTCGCACCCGAACTTAAGAACAGCCCGGTCCTTGAGTATCGAAAGAAATACGCCGCATTACTCCCCGAAACGCTGGTAAAATATCGCGCCCTCGACGAAAAGATACGTGAACAGGCGGCAGCGGAAGGGCTTATCGTCCGTATGATCAAGATCCCCCTCAACAAGAAACTGCCCAAGATCGATCAGAAGATGGTCTCGCTTGCCCCCGTGGCGCTGACGCCGGCCATGCTCCTCATCCCGAAAGATTACCTTGATAAGACCATCACCCCGGGGGCGAACACCACCGGCGCGAAGTAGCTCGACCATAGGACGTTTTAAGGCATATGATCTTACGGAGGATCCGGCCATGGCCACACTGGCGACGCAGTATGCGGGATTGACGCTTGCGAACCCGTTCATAGTAAGCAGCTCCAGCCTCACCAACACCATCGAAAAGATACACCGTTGCGAAGAGGCGGGCGCTGGCGCGGTGGTTCTCAAATCGCTTTTTGAGGAACAGATCTACGAGGAGCGGGTGCGCGCCGCAGACCCGGATCTCGGCATGACCTACCACACGGAAGCGGCCGCCTATATCCATCAGATGAGTATGGATCTCGGCCCGGAGGATTATCTGGGGCTTATCCGCGGCGCTAAAAAAGCGGCGAAGATACCGATCATCGCGAGTCTCAACTGCGTATCCTCCGAGTGGTGGCAGGACTACGCGCTCCGGATACAGAAGGCCGGGGCTGACGCGCTGGAAGCGAACATCGGCTTCCTGACGCATGATCCCAATGCCGAAAGCGCCGAGATCGAATCACGCATCCTGGCTATCGTGCAGGGCCTTTTACAAGGACTGAAGATACCGTTGATCGTCAAGATCGGGCCATTCTTCACCAACCCGATGGCCCTGATACGGAAGATAGACCGGCTCGGAGCGGCCGGGGTCGTCCTCTTCAATCGTTTCTACCAGATAGACATCGATGTGGATTCGCTCGAGCTCCGGTCTGGCTATCTGCTTACGCCCCGGGAGGATGTGACGCTTGCCCTGCGCTGGATCGCGCTCCTTTCCGGACGAACGAAGCTCTCCATCGCCGGTTCTGGCGGCATCTATTCAGGCGAGGATGCGGCGAAATACCTGTTGGCCGGCGCCGACGCCGTACAGGTCTGTTCGGCCCTTTATAAACACCGGGTCGAGCACCTCAGGACCATGACGACGGAACTCTCCTCATGGATGCAGAAACATGATCTGGCGTCTCTCGACAAGTTCCGCGGCAAACTCTCCCAGAGCGGGCACGGTGATCCGGCGGCATGGGAACGACATCAGTACATCAAGGCGCTCGTCGGATTGGAGTAGCGCTACTTCGGCTCCCAGACAAAGGTGACGGCGAAAGTAACGAAGGTGCGGGTGATGTAGACCCCCGCATAGACACCGCCACCGTCCTCCTCTTCGTCCTCGCCTTTCTTGTTCTTCTTTATCTCGCGTTCCTTGTAAAACCCGACCCCCACCGTTTTGAGAAGATCGTCGAAGGTGAGGTCGCGCGCGAACGAACTGGTGTGAACGCCGATCTGCGAGGAGAACCACGCGTACCGGAACTCGAACCCGGTCGAAAAGTCGGCGTAAGCGGCCTGCGGACGCCGGTTGGGTACCGTCTCCTCGCGATGATCGATATGGTAGGACCCGGCGATATTGAGCAGGAACATCCGTTCGTATAGGTTGAACTCGCACTGCCCGGTCACCCGCATCGGCAGATTGTCGCCGATAGGAACGAAATCGTTGAACGAGGCGCCGATATAGGCGATGTCCTCTATGTTGAAGAGGACGCCGATATCGGCGGTGAGACTCAGTACCTCCCGTTGCAGGGGGTAGAAGGGGCCGGAAAGGAACTTGAGATTGAAGCCGAACATGAACCAATCGACGATTTGGAAGGCGCTGTTGGTCTTGACCGTGTTCAGCTTGTTATGACGGTCGTACATAAGACCGCCAGCGAACGCGCCCATTTTGTTGTCGGCGGCCGCGAAAGAGAACGATTCGGTGAACAGATAGGAAGAGCCGACGAAGAATCTCTGTTCCACCGAACCGAGAGCCGGATTGTCGCCGAACTGCCCGAAGGTGCTGAAGACCGCGCCGCCACCTTTCGCCGCATTACGGGCATCTATGGAAAGCATTTCGATATCGCCCCGTTCCTGATCGGCGAACAGCGGGCCCCCTATCAGGAGGAGAAAGAGTATGATGAACGGCCTGCCGTTATTCATGGGAGAACCCCGTGACCGTAAAACGGGCGCCACGAAGGATGTTGAGGATGGAGAGCGAAAGATCCTCCCGCTCCGCGGCGCCGGCGCCGCCGCTCGTCATGAACAGTCGCGCCGCGTCAGCCGGGAACTGGTCGTAGGTCGGGTCGGCGTTCGTCCAACCGGTGCCGGTGTGGACCAATATCCAGTTGTGGAAAAAGAATCGGCCGTCATCGGAGAGGACGAGTCCGTACGCCATCCGCGTCGGGACCCCGAGCGCCTTGAGGAGAGCCGCGGCCAGCACTGCATGTTCGGTGCAGTCACCGGCCCTTTTCTCCAGCGTCTCGCTGGCCGAAAGTGTGCCGTGCCGATAGTTCTTGTCGGTGATGTGATCATAAACGAAAGAGACGACCTTTCTGACCAGAACGCTCCGGTCGCTTATCGAACGCCAGCGCGCCGCGGTCTTTTGAATGCCGGGAGCGTCCTTGTCCTCGTAAATGGTCGCAGCGGTATCGCTCGGCAAGACACCGCCGGCGCAGGGCTTTTCGGGATGTTCGACCGTGATGACGCGGGCCCCTCCTTTTTTTTCAACCCGTTGCCCGCACGCTTCTGCGGGATCGGGTCCCATTTTTTCGACGCTCATCTCGATCCGAACAAGGCGCCGCGGATTCTTGATCGTCAACCCTTCGTTCGGGAGAGCCGTCGCCGCCAGCACATCGTTCGAAGAGCCCTTTCCGGTCACCACCGGCAGATCACCGGCACCACGGAGACGATAGACGATAAGGCCACCGTTCATGACCGAATGAACAACCACTCGATCACGCACCGTGACCGTTATCGGCACTCCCGCATACTCAATGTCGACGACAACATCTTTTCCTGCACGACGCCCCGCGAAGGAAAGATCGCGTACCGTAAGTCCCTCCTCCGATATCGCCGAAACCTCTCCCTTTTTGAGAAAATATTCCACCGGATACCTGCGGAACAACATGCCGAAGAATACCGATGCGCCGTCGAGTTTAAGTATCCCCTTTTCGGATACGCCATTCTTTTCGGTCTTCGATATCAGGAGATCGCCCTCGCGCCGGGCCGTCGTAAGGATAGGCCCGCCCCCCTCATCGCGGCTCACCGAAAGCGAAAGCGGTCGGTAGGTCACGCAATCGGCCTCGGCCACCGTCCGGGTACTCATGGCCAGATCGAACCCTCCGCGGGAAAGGACGATCCGCATCGCGCTCTCGCTTTTCACCACGCAGCGTCCGTCGATCATCGCCTCTTCCCAGGTGTCGATCACCTCCCCGGACGGCACGCCGGCTACGAGCACCTCATAACGGTACTGTTCCTTGGCGCTCAAGGTCGCGGCGCACAGCGTGAGGAAGAGCGCAAAGGAGAGAAGCGAACCGTTCTTCATGAGGAGGAATGTCTCAAGAGGGGTATCCCGCGTCATCTCGACCGCGGGACGCCGATGGATCACTGCCGAGAGCCGTAATCGTAGCAGTCGCCGCTCCCGCCGCCGAACTCGTCATCGACCGGTGTGGGGTTCTTCACCCAGGTCTCGTACGTGGCGTAATCCCATATGGTCACATTGCGACAATGGGTCGAATCGAACTGACAGACCTTTTCATGGGTCGTCGGGAGATCGTGTACGACCGCGTCACCCACCCAGCCCGGCGTCGAGGGGGTAAGGGTACCGTCCCAGGTGAAGGTCCCGATGACGACCCACTCACGGGGACGAATAACAAATTTCGTTCTGTTCAGCGGGTTGTCGTCCGGCTTACCGTCGCGCGGCGCCACCTTGCCGTCCACGAATATCTCGACCTTCGCGTGGACATTGTATTCCTCTCCGCCATCCTGACACGGCGCCTCATCTCCACCCGACTGGAGATTCTGGCAATTGTTGTAGTTCACCATGACCAGATATTCGTCGTCAAGCGGGTTCACATCTGGTTTGCCATCCTTGGGGTTCTCGTCGGTTATCGGGCCAAGGTTTATCGTCTCGGGGTTGGTGTAATCACCGCCGCCCCACCGGTTGTCGAGGTCGAACGCGGCATGCCAACCAATGGTCTTGAACTCGCCGTTGCAGTCGGTGAAGACATACTCGCCGTTCAGGCCCAGATCGTTCCAGTGGCAGTCGTCATGGGTCGGCGTGTCTATCGGCAGGCCCGGACGCGACATGACGGTGCACATGAGGCCGTCGACCCCCGCCTCGTTCCGGCAGGCATCCATGCCCTTCTTCTTGATGAGGTGCAGATCGAGATCGACCGCGACCCCTTCCTGCCGGTCAAGTTCGGCGCGGGTCTGCAGACCCTCCTTCCAGGTCAACTGCACCATGACGCGGGCCGCCGGGATGATGTTGGGAGCGTCTATCTTTTCGGTGATATCGCTCTCCAGCTGGGTCTGCTTGTCTATCGTGACCGCCTGTATGCTGACCTTGTAGTACTTGCCTTCGGGCGTCGGGGTGATCATGTAGCCCTTGAACGAGGCGAGTGTCGGATCAAGTTCGCCGCAGGCCTCGTACCAGTTGCCCTCGCCGCCAAGCGGGATGTTGTCGAGACCGATGTGGGTCTCGGGAGCAAGCGGCGTCGGGGTCTCGACCATCTCCCAGCGATACTTGAGGCAGTACTGTTCCTCCCAGTTCGCGGCGCAACACTGATCGCGGAAATCGTTCGTCGAGATGGTGTCGGGACCGGAGACGGTGTCGGATATTATCTTGTTGCAGGTCGCCTCGTCGGCCCCTTCTTTACGCGGACAGGAGAGATTGACCTCCATGTTGACCCAGTCCTTGATGACCCGGTGGTCCTTGTACCCGCCGATCGGGCTCGAATATTTCAGACCGATGAACGGCTTGGGCGGCAGGTTGGGATAGCGGTATATCTGCACCTTGTAGGAGGTGCCCTCCTTGCAAGTGGTCGGCGAGGCCTCCTTCGCGGGGTCGTTGGTGCAGAACTCTATCGCGTAACTGCCCTCGTCCTTGAGATCCCCGCTCAGCATCTCCTTGTATATCTCGGGGGCCAGCTGCTTATAGTTCAGTCTAACTTTAAAGTAGGTGTTGTACTCTCTGGGATCGAACCCGGTGCGGCACGCACTGGTCATCGGGGTCAGCGCGCTGACGAGCGGGCACAGCGGGGCGATGACGAACCGTTCATTGCGGTAGTTATCGAAGGTGAAGGCCGGTGTACCGTCCTGGTTCGCGACCGAGGTGTACCCCTCGCCCTCGCCGACGATGATCTTGCCGTTGCTGCCGACATTCGAATATTCGAACGAGAACAACTTATCCATGCTGTCGCCGCCCGCGATGACACGGCCATCGGGATCGAGCAGGTTTATCGTGAATATCTGCAGTTCGCCGGTCAGGCCCTTGTTGCTGATGACGAACTCGTTCCATTTCAGTTTCCCCGTCGAGCCTTCGTCGGTGGTCGTACCGTTGGTGTCGGCATCCTTCAGGATGTAGTCAACGGTCCATTTCGGGGGGTTCGA
>JAKQHE010000152.1 GCA_029573155.1 bacterium | reverse complement strand
GGGCGGCATGTACACCAACATGCTCTCGCAACTCCAGCAGGCCGATCTTGGCCACCTGCTCAAGGAGGTGCTTGCGAGCATCCCGCAGGTGCGGCTCGACGCCGGCCTACCGCCGCTCGTCACCCCGACAAGCCAGATCGTCGGCATACAGGCGGTCAACTGCATCATCGACCGCAACGCCGGGAAACCGTTCTACACCAACAAGTCCATTCAGTTCGTCAATCTCGTCAAAGGTGTGTACGGAAAGACCCCGTTCCCGGTCGACCCCGCGTTCCGGCTGAAGATCGCCGGGACCCGCGAGGAGATACCTTACGATACCGCGGCGCACAAGAAGGAGGAGAATCCGACCCTGCCCGAATACGGCGGCGTCAGGCTGGCGAACGGCGAAAAGGAGGAGTTGCTCCTCGAACTGTTCCCGCAGGTGGCGCGGAATTATCTGAAAAAGGTGCGCGAACGCGAATGGATAGAGCGGATGGAACGGGAGCGGGATGCGCAGCAGCAGGCCGCCGACAGTGCGAATCTACCGATATTTGAAGGGTTACGGGGCAACATCATTGTCTGAAGAAAAGGATAGTCTGGGGGAAGGGACCGTGTGGGACAAGATCTCTCCGTATGTGAACACCGGGAAAAAACTGAAGATAAAGGGCGACAAACTTATCGCCATACTTCTTCAGAACCGTTTTCAGGGAACGCTCTTCGGGCACGCCGCGATGGGCACCGACGAGATCGTCTTCAAGGACGATCAGATATACTCATCCCAGTCGCCCTCCTACTACACCTTCGCCCTGCAGAACGCCCTCTTCTCGCTGGCGAGCGCCGCGGCCGAGACCAAAGCGACGGGCAGGAATGGCTACGAGTTCCTTTTCGAGGTGGTCAAGGGCTACCCGGCCGACATGCTCCAGAAGATGCTGGAACCCTACAAGACCGAGAACATCACGATGAAACCGGAGGTAGCGCAGTTCTCCTTCCTGCGGGAGGCGCTTGAACCCTATGCCGGGAAACAGTCGTTCTCGGTCGTTTCGCTGTTCATGGAACAGATACACACCCTCTATTTCCTGCTCCTCACCGAACAGGCGGCGGTCCTGAAGGCAAGCGCCGCCGAGCGAGAGTACGCGACCGAAGAGGAGAAGCGGCGCGCCGAAGAGGAGAAACTCCAAAAGGACCGCGCCACGATATCCATGTCCGAGGAATGGCTCGACCTCGACCGGTATGTCAAACGCGCCTTCAAGTACGAGTCGGTCTTCTCGCTCTTCAGTTGGAAGGAGGGTGACGATCTGGGAGGTGCGCACAAGATATATCTGGGCTTCGTGCAGAAACTGCACCCCGACCGCATCCAGAACGCACCCGAACGGTTGCGCGAAAAGGCGAACGAACTGCTCGCGGTCATCAACAGTGTGTACCCGCTCCTGAAAGACGACGAACTGCGCGCGAAGATGCTCGCGCTCACCAAGAAGTACGGCAACATCCGCACCAAGGAGCGCTATGAGGAACTCCTGCAGGTGGATGAACTCATCATCCGCGCCGACGCGCTGTTCAAACTCGGCGAAGCGGGCAAGGCCTACAAGATCTATGTCGAGATGTACGGTCGGACCAAGGTGTCGTGGCTCCTCGAGAAGATGATCTACGCCTACTACCATAATCGCCGCCCCGAGGAAGACGCGGCGAAGGGCATCCGGGACGGGCGGCGCGTCACCCCCGAAGGCAAATACATGAAACTGCGCGACTACATACAGCGGCTCCGCGATTTCAAATCGGCTCTTCCGCTTGAGATACTCTACATACTCGCCGAGGTCTACGAGAAGGAGCACAATATCGTCATGCTGCGCAAGACCCTGCAGGAGATACTCGTACTCTATCCCGGAGAGAGCAAGGCCATCGGATGGTTGAAAAAGGTAGATGACTGGTACCGGAACCGCCAACAGCAGCAGAAGAAAGAGGGCTAGTCTCATCGCCCTGACGCTTCTCGGCGCGCTGACCCTTACGGCGCAGGCGAAGATATACTATTACTACGACCCGATCAACGATTCCTACACCTTCACCAATATGTGCGGCGATCTGCGACTCTGCAAACCGCTGTTCGAAGAAAAGGGGCGTGTGACCCATACAAAGGGCTTCGCCTACAAACCAGGTATGGATACGAAGTACGACAGCCACATTCGCGCGGCGGCCGATCGGTATGGACTCGATTTCCATCTGGTGAAGAGTGTGATAAAGGCCGAATCCCAGTTCGACGCGAACGCCCGTTCATCGAAAGGAGCGCAGGGACTCATGCAGTTGATGCCCGATACCGCGAGACTGTTGGGGGTCAAGAACGCCTACGACCCTGAACAGAACATCCTCGGCGGCACACGCTATCTGCGCGACATGCTGAAGAAATTCAGGAACGCCGAAAAGGCGCTCGCCGCCTACAACGCCGGCCCCGCGGCGGTCGTCTATCATGACGGTGTCCCCCCGTATCAGGAAACGAAGAACTATCTGGTCAAGATCCGCCGCTTCTATCGAGAATACACCGGCAAGGACCTATGAAACTGAGAAAAAAGAAAGAGAAGGCGAACCGGAACGGCTTCCGGCGTCCCAAAATATTCTCCAAACTGCGCGACTTCAAGAAGGATGTGCTGACCCTGCCGAACCTGCTCACCACCGTCCGCATCGGCGCGGTACCGCTCATACTCTGGCTCCTCTATCAGGACTCGGCGTCGTCCCGCATCGTGGCCGCGATCGTCTACGCCATCGCCGGCGTCACCGACTATCTCGACGGATATCTCGCCCGGAAATACGGCGAGGTCACCGTGACCGGCAAACTGCTCGATCCGCTCGCCGACAAGTTCATCGTCCTGCTGACGCTCGTGGTGCTCCTCGACAAACACGAGGTCGCCCTGCTTCCGGTGCTTCTTATCCTCGCCCGTGAGTTCTACATCTTCGGCATCAGGAGCATCGCGGTCGAACACGGGCTCGTTATCTCCGCCGGATCGGGCGGCAAGTGGAAGACAACCTTCCAGATGTTCGCCATCCCGTTCCTCATCATCACACCCTCGACCACCTTCGCCCTGTTCGGCGCCGAATGGGACCTCCCCTACTGGGGGAACATCCTCCTGTGGATAAGCGTCTTTTTCGCCCTGCAATCGGCGGCGGTCTACACCCTGACGCTCAAGCGACGCCTGTTCGAAAGCACCCATCATGAGCCGTGAGATACTTTCGGGCCTCTTTCTCGAGGTGACCGCCTCCGGCCGACTGCTCGCCGCGACCCGCATCACCGCGCGGCCCATCGATAGCGGCGTGACCGCGATGCTTGACCGCATCGTCGACCGCTTTCTCGGTCGCTGGCGCCACGGCATCCACGACCCGCTCGACGACGACCTCTTTCTTTTTCCCGAAACGCTCGACAAGTGGGCACCTCTCCTTTTACGACTCAAGAACACGGTCGGGCCGGGGATGACCGTCACCTATGGAGAACTCGGCGGCCCGCTCGGCATACACCCGCGCACCGTCGGCTTGGTGATGGCGCGCAACCCCTTTCCGCTCCTCATCCCGTGCCACCGCGTCGTCGGGGCCGACGGACGGCTGACCGGCTTCTCGGCCGAAGGGGGCATAGACACCAAACAACGCCTGCTCGCTGCGGAGATGAACCCCCGATGAACGCACCGACGCCGATCCCGCGCGAAGAGATACTGCACGGTCGCACCCTACCCCTCATGATCCGGCTCGGGTGGCCGGTCATGCTCTCGTCGCTCCTCGACACGATGTATCAACTTACCGACACCTTCTGGCTCGGTCGGCTCGCCGGCACCGAGAGCGGCACCGCCGTCGCCTCCCTGCAGGTCGCCTTTCCGTTCCTCTGGTTCCTCGTCGCCTTCTTCGCCGATTTCTCGGTCGCCGGCACCGCGCTCGTTTCCCAACACACCGGTGCGGGCGACAAACGGACCGCGAACGAGGCGGCGGGACAGGTGCTTTCGGTCGTCATCATCGGCGGCACGCTCGCGGCGCTCGCCGGCATGCTCCTTTTCCCGGTCGTCATGCCGCTCATCACCGACAACGCCGCGATACGCGACACGGCCCGCTCCTATCTGCTCTGGTACCTGCCGGGGCTCCCGTTCGTGTTCATCACCGCGGTGTTCCGCGTCCTCATGGCGGCCGCGGGGAACACCTTCGTGCCGCTCATGGTCGTATTCACCGGCAATGTCATCAACATGGCGCTGGACCCGCTGTTCATCCTCGGACTCGGCCCGGTACCCGCCATGGGTGTGCAGGGGGCGGCGATCGCCACGGTCATATCATCGTTCATCGCCGGGCTCATCGCGCTCCGGCTCCTCATGAACGGTCGCAACGCCATCCGTCTGACCTTCGGCGATCTCGTGCCGCGCCTTCACTGGATACGGCGCATACTCAAGATAGGGCTCCCGGCGGCGGTGGGCGATTCGGCCGAAGCGCTCGGGTTCGTCGTCCTCATGGCGCTCATCGGACGGGTCGAATCGGCCCGCGAGGCGCTCGGCGGCTACGGTATCGGCAACCGGCTCACGAGCCTCATCGCCATCGCCATCGTCGGGCTCGGGCAGGGGCTCAGCACCATCATCGGGCAGAATCTCGGCGCCTCCCGCTTCGACCATGCACGCCGCGCCGCGGGACAGGGCATCGCGATACTCTTCGGCGTCCTCGCGGTCGAAACGGGGATCATCATACTGTTCCGCGAACCGCTCGTGCGCCTGTTCATCCCGAACGATCCGGGGGTCATCGCCGAGGCGACGCGGTTCCTGCTCTACTTCGGCAGTTCGGTGCCGCTCTTCGGGCTCATCCGCGGCATCACCGCCGCCTTCAACGCCGCGGGCCGCAACGCCCCGGTGCTCGTCATCGGCCTTCTGCGCCTCTGGATACTGCGCCTGCCGCTCGCGTGGCTGTTCGCCTTCGGGCTCGGCTACGGGACGCCGGGACTCTGGTTCGGCATGGCGCTTTCCAACTTCGGCGCGGCGATCGCCGCCATCATCTTCTTTACGCGCTTTGACTGGAAAAGGAATCTTATCGAACCGACCCCGGGGCCCGAACAGGCGCCGGAATAGCCGGGATCAGCCGTTGTTCTCGGGCCAGTCGAGGAAGATGCAGTCGACCGGATTATTACAGCCGGTCTGAGCATTTTGGTTGAGCATCGTGTTGGCGCAGTCGGCACTACAGGTCTTGTCGGTCTCGATACCGACCGTGGTCCCGGCATAACAATAGTCGTATCCGGTCTTATCGCAGTAGGTGGTGCTCTTGTTGACGGTGCATTTTTTCGGATAGCCTCCGCAGCCCCAGTAGCCGGGAGTGCTCTCGAACCAGCCGTAGAAGGCGCAATCATAGATATCCGAGCAGTTCTGATCCTTGCCGTTCACGGCCGCCTTGTCGCAGTCGGCGGGGCAACTCTTGGCCGACTCGCCGTTCTTCGGGTCGCAGGTGCCGTTACCGCACGCCGCATATCCGTACTCCGGCACACATTGTTTGCTGCCGTTACAGGTCCAGCGACCGGTCTGCGACGGCATGACGCAATCGCCGTCGTTGACCCATTGGCCGTCGACACAGTCCTGCGCCTGATCGCCCTTACCACCATCGCCGCACGGTATCGTCTGTTCCGTACCGTTCTCACAGACATCGTCGTCCACGCAGGCCCCGTCGTTCACCCACTGGCCGTCGACGCAGTCCTGCGACTGGATGCCGTCGTTATTGATGCCGCAGGCGATATCCTGTTCCTCGCCGTTCTTGCAGACATCGTCATCCACGCAGATGCCCTGATTCTGCCAGTCGCTGCCGATACATATCTGCGACTGGAGTCCAGCGCCGTTGATGCCGCACGGTATCTGGCGCGTGTCATTGGGAGAACAGGGGGCATTGTCAATATCAATGTCGGGCGTGACCTCGCCATCGTCGTTCACCGGCTCGCCATCGTCGTTCACCGGCTCGCCATCGTCGTTCACCGGTACGCCATCGTCGTTCACCGGTACGCCATCGTCGTTCACCGGTACGCCATCGTCGTTCACCGGCACGCCGTCGTCGTTCACCGGTACGCCGTCGTCGTTCAATGGGTCATCGGCCCCCTCGACAAGGAGCATATCCTCATCGCCCGTTACGATAACATCCCCGTCCGCGACCGCCTCCGTATCGAGCGGGATGATGCGGCGGGTCCCGTCCTCGCAGGCGACCAGCACCACGAGGGAAAGCATAAGGAGCAACAGCGATCTCATGGCAACCTCCTGACGATCGTATCGTATGTCAACGGTCTCGAATTCTACGCAACGACGACGGGAATTCAAGCACTTTCTTAATTATTTGTGTTCCTCATTCGATTGGTTATCATCGCTTCGGTCGAGCCGGAGGAGAGCATGCCCGCGCGGCGCAAAAGAACATCCCACAGCGATTTCAGGGCCCTGACCACCGACATCCTGCGCCGCGCCGACGAGGGCGCCATCATCGGCGACTA
>JAKQHE010000128.1 GCA_029573155.1 bacterium | reverse complement strand
GCCCGTCGACCGCAGAGAACGACACCGAGGTGACCGACACCTCGGCAAAATCGCTCGCGTCGGTCAGCACCCGCTGGTCCCGATGCACGCGGATGTCCTCCGCTGTCCCCTGTTTTTCGCGCAGTTTCAGGATCGGGTCCTGTGGCAACGAGACGCCGACATCGAACCCGGCGGCGGCGCTCTGGAAGGCGTCGATATCGACCGCGGAGATGAAGATGCCGCCGCTCCGCACCTCCACCGTCTGGTCGGTGAACCGTTCCGCCAGCCGTTCCTTGACGGTCGCCGGGTTCACCCCTTTCCTCAGCCGCACCTGCACGCCGCCGCCTGAGCGGGCGGTCCAGCCCTCGGCAAGTATCGGCAGATAGGTCCCGTCGGCGCCGCGGACCAGAAGCGGATCGGCCGCGAGCGGTAGCGAGAACGCGACAAAAAGCAGAGACAACCCGATGATCCTCATCTCCGGCACCTCTTTTTTACAGACCTATCTCGGCGGCCCGGACGGCCATCCCGTCCCGGACGAGCGTCAGGAACTCGGCGACCGGGAGCCCGAACCACTCCTCGGCCTTTCGCATCTGATCGCGACTGGCCCCTTGAGCGAACCGTTTCTCGGCGAACCGCTTGACCATGAAATCGGGCGGGACCACGGCAACCTTCTTCTCGGGGTGCATGAGCGCGCACGCGACGATGAAACCGGTGGCCGGGTCCACCGCGTAGAGCGCTCTCCCCATCCGGCTCTCGGCCGGCGTGTTGCCGGTGTGCTCGATGATGGCGGCAAGCACCGCTCCGTCGGCAAAACCCTCCTTTCTCAATATCTCTCCCGACACGATGCCGTGGCGCGGGAAATCATCCTTGGTCATCTCATAATCGAGATCGTGCAAAAGCCCGGTCAGCGCCCAGCGGTCGGCATCCTCGCCAAGATGTTCGGCCATCCGGCGCATCCCCGCCTCGACCGCCCAACTGTGTTTCACCATGTTCACCGTGTGCAGGTGAGCCGTGACGAGTGCGGCCGCCCGCTGCAGATCCCATCCTTCCATGGAACAGGCCTCTCTCCGTTATCTTTCATCCTTTGTAAGACTATTCTCACGAGCGCCAAAATCAAGTTTCCGCCACCGCCGGAGAGGTGTGAGGGCACCTCTGAAAAGATTTTGTTTGACAAGCGGGGAAAATCGGCTATACATTCGCCTGCTTGTTTCGACATGCGGGCTCGTAGCTCAATTGGGAGAGCACTGCTTTGACGTAGCAGGGGTCAGAGGTTCGAACCCTCTCGGGCCTACCATGTCTTTTTTTTGTCCTTAAGAGTTTTGGGCATGATAGTAACACTTCCCGACGGATCACGGAAAGAGGCGAAAGCGGGAGAGCACTGGCGCGACTTCATCGCCCGCGAGATCGGTCAGGGACTCGCCAAGAGCGCGCTCGCCGTCAAGATCGGCAACGCGGTGAAGGATGTCTCCTCCCCGGTCGAGGAGGGCTCGCTCGTGGTCGTCACCGCCTCGTCGCCCGACGGACTCGACATCATCCGCCACTCCGCGTCGCACATCATGGCCGATGCGGTTACCCAACTCTTCCCCGGCACCAAGGTCACCATCGGCCCCGCGATAGAGAACGGGTTCTACTACGACTTCGATTCCGACCATCGTTTCACCGCCGAGGATCTCGAGCGGATAGAGGCGAAGATGGCCGAGATAATCAAGGCGAAGCAACCCTTCGCGCGGACCGAACTATCAGCGGACGAGGCGAAAAGGAGATTCTCGGAACTCGGCGAGACCTACAAGGTCGAGATCATACAGGACCTCGGCGCCCAGGTCGTATCGCTCTACACCCACGGACACTTCACCGATCTCTGCCGCGGCCCGCACCTGCCCGACACCGGGTATGTGAAGGCGCACAAGATCCTGTCGGTCGCCGGCGCCTACTGGCGGGGCGATTCCAAGAACAAGATGCTCCAGCGCATCTACGGCACCGCCTTCGCCGACAAAAAGTCGCTCGACGAACACCTCCACCTGCTTGAGGAGGCGCGCGAACGCGACCACCGCAAACTCGGGCCGGAACTCGATCTGTTCACCATGACCGACGACATCGGCATGGGACTCGCGCTCTGGACCCCCAAGGGAGGCGTCATCCGCACCGTGATAGAGAACTTCTGGCGCCGGGAACATTACCGCCACGGCTACGAGATCGTCTACACGCCGCATATCGGGCGCAGCCGCCTCTGGGAAACGAGCGGCCATCTCGGCTTCTACAAAGGCAACATGTACAGCCCGATGGACATCGACGGTGAGGACTACTATGTCAAGCCGATGAACTGCCCGTTCCACATCGAGGTGTACCGTCGGCGCAAGTGGAGTTACCGCGAGTTCCCGATCCGTTGGGCCGAACTCGGCACCGTCTACCGCTACGAACTGTCGGGCGTGCTCAACGGGCTCAAACGGGTCCGCGGCTTCACGCAGGACGACGCGCACATATTCTGTCGGCTCGACCAGTTGCACGCCGAGATCGCACGGGTCATCGATTTCTCGCTGTTCATCCTGCGCGCCTACGATTTCGAACAGTTCAAGGTCTATCTGAGCACCCGTCCGGCGAAGGATTTCGTCGGCGATGTCGCGGTGTGGGATAAGGCCGAAGCGGCACTCGATTCGGCACTCAAGGCCTCCGGTCTCCCCTACCAGATCAACCCGGGTGACGGCGCCTTCTACGGCCCCAAGATAGATATCGCGGTCGCCGACGCCATCGGCCGCGAATGGCAACTGTCGACGATACAGGTCGACTTCAACCTGCCGGAACGCTTCGATCTCACCTATGTCGGGAGCGACAACGCCGAGCACCGCCCCATCATGATACACCGCGCGCTTATGGGCTCGCTCGAACGGTTCTTCGG
>JAKQHE010000057.1 GCA_029573155.1 bacterium | reverse complement strand
ACTGGACGCGCAGGTGAAGGCGAATCTCCTGTTCTCATACGACAAGAGGACCGAACCGTTCGAGTCGGTCGCCGAGCGCATCGAGGCGCTACGCCGCCAGCATCCTCAGGATCCCGACCTCGCCAAGGCACTCGCCTTCGTTCTCACGGCACAGCAGGATCACGCACGGGCGGCCGAACTGATAGAATCGATCCCCGACAAGAACGACCCGGAACTTTTCTTCCTGCTCGGACTCATCGCAAAGGCGCGCAAGGACCTCCAGAACGCCGAGTCACTCTTCAGTTCCGGCTACATCGCCTCGCAGACAAAAAGCAACAAACTGGCCTTCGCCATAGCGGAACTCAAGATGATGCAGGGCGATGTCGATGGCGCCGTCGCGTTCCTCAACCGCATCATCTCGGCGAGTCCCTACTACATCAAGGCTTACCTGAAGAAGGCGGAGGCGCTCGCCTACGAGAAAAAGAACATCGGCGATGCGATAACGTTCCTCGCATCCATCGACGCCAATGTCCTCTCACAGGCCGACGAGACCGAAAAAGCGGTCTATTACGCCCTGCTCGGCGATATGCATTACCGGAACGGCGCGACCGCCGAGGCGATAGAGAGTTACCTGCGGGTCGTCGCGCTCGACAAGGAGAACATCAGATACCTCGCCGATCTCGCCAAGATCTATCAGGAGACCAAACAGTCGTCCGCCGCGCTTGATTATTACGAGAAAGCACTCGCCGTGGACAACCGATACATCCCAGCCATCATCGGCAAGGCAGAGGTCTTCATCCGTCTGAAGAGATACAACGACGCATTCCTCGAGATCGCGAAGATAGACATCACGAACCTCAACGACGCGAACCAACTGCTACGACTCGCCAACCTGTTCCACCAGCAGGGGGAACGGGAAAAGGCCATGCAACTCTACGAGCGGGCCATCACCGCCGATCCTTCTCTCATCGACGCCTACCTCGGCCGCGTATTCCTTTACCTCGAGATGAACATGTATGACGAGATACGCAAACTACTTGCGAGCATCGGGGAACTCAACCGCGAATCGCACAGTTATTACCTCATACAAGGCATATTGAACCACCGCGACGGCAACTACAAAAAGGCCGAGGAATCGTTCCGAAAGTCATTGGAACTCAATCGTTCCGAGGATCCCCGCGTGTTCCTATTCTACGGGCGGTTCCTGTACGATCGCCAGAATTTTCCCCAGGCGTCCGAGTATTTCGCGAAGGCGGTCAAGATATCGCCCGACGATCCCGAATATCGCGTGGCGCTCGCCAGGTCCCTTGAAAAGGAGAAGAAATACCAGGACATGCTCCCGCTTCTCGATCCGGTCGAGGGCAACCAGAAGGTTCACGCACAGGCGTTCCAACTGCGCGCCGAAGCGCTTATGCAGACCGGCGACCTCGACAATGCGCTCAAACTCATCGACCGGGCCATCGCGATAGACGCGAAGAACGCCTACTTCTTCTATAAAAAGGCCGACATCCTCTTCCACCGGGAAGAGATGAACCCGGCGATATCGGTCATCGAGACGGCACTTCTGCTCGACATAAACAGTTTCGAGAGTTACGTTCTGTTCTCCAAGATACTCCTCAAGAAAGGAGACTTCAAGACGGCGGTCGAGAAACTGGAAGAGGCGGCACGCATAGACGCGACGAGCCAACAGGTCTACCTTCTCAAGGGGATACTCCTCAAGAATCTCGACAACTACCCCGAGGCGCTCCGGAACTTTCGGAAGATACGGAACAACCCCGAACTCGAAAAGGAGGCGCTCCTCGAGATCGCCGAATGCTATCTCAATCTCGAGAAGACCGACGAGGCGCTGAAATATTTCAGCAAAGCGCTCAAGGCGGGCAACAAGACGGCGCTCCGTTTCCTCGGTCGCATCTACTACGACAAAGGCAAACTCGATAAGGCGGCCGAGTATTACCGCCAATCGCTCAAGGTGTTCCCCGACGACCACGAACCCCTGAAACAACTGGGATACATCTTCAAGGAACGGGGGCGCCACACCACGGCCCGCTCATATTTCAAACGCTATATAAAATTCTTGAGAGCCGGGGATCCCGAACGAGCGATGATAGAGGATGAGATATACTATAGCGAGAAGAACATCGGCACGAAAAAACTCTCCAAGATAAAGAAGGAAGAGGCCGAAGAGGAAAGCGTCGGCGACGACGAGTTCGGCGAGGACGCGGAGGGAAAGACCGAAGAGGCGAAGAAACTTTATATGGAAGCGGTATCGCTCGCCGAAGCCGATAAAAAAGAGGCGAAGCGGATACTCCGCAAGGTCATGAAGACGGTGCCCGCCAACGACAAATATCATATCAAGGCGCGAAAGCTGCTAAAAAAGATACAGGAAGACGAAGAGGAATACTAGCGGTCACCCCTCGCGTCGGCGCAGATAGAGCGCCGATGCCGCCACGTACGAACCTAACGCCAGCACGAACACCGCCGTGAATCCGAGATTGATGCTTATCTGTACCGCGACCACCGAGGCGACGACCGAGAAGAATCCGTTCACGCCCCAGAACACCGGCACTTCGCGCTCCCCGGACCGCAATATCCCGGCGGGGAACGGGAAGCCCATGAAAAAGGCGGGCAGGCCGCCTAGCAGCAACGCTATTAAAAAGCGTACCGGGAAGCCACTGTGCAGGGTCGCCTCGGTGATGAAGGGCAACAGGAAAAGCACGACCGCTATCACCACCGGAAGGAACAGCAGCGCCGACCGTCGTCGCGTCGCCGAAAGACGCTGACAGGCAACGCTACCGATACCGGAAAAAAGGAGCATCGAGAAGACGACCACCGAGAGCGCATAGACCGGATGCCCCAGATAGAGCACAAGTTTCTGCGACAGCGCGATCTCTATCAGCATGAAGGCAAGGCCGATGAGCGAGAAATAGGCGATATCGGAAGGTGCCGGGCGTACCGCGCCGCGTCGGGCGAGGGACCTGAGCGGCAGGAGTATGAGCAGGATGCCGAGCACCGCAAGTTCGGTAAGCACCGCGAGCAGGATGGTCTGCCCCGAGAGTTCGTTGAAAGGTGCCACCGGATTGAGCATCCCCGAAAGAAGCGTCGAGAAACGGCGTATCTCGAAATAGAACGGCTTATCGTCGGTCGGCGGCTCGACATTGTACGGGTGGTCAGCCACCATATGATCGAAATCGCGCGGCGCGGCATACAGGAAATCCTCAAATCTCTTGCTCCACGCGAACGAGCGACCCGGCACGATGATCGGAATAAAACGGTTCTTTTCTATGAAGGCCGCACCACGCTCGATCTCCTCTTCCGAGAAACCACCTTTCTTGATGGTAAGCAACGTGTAGTTCTGCGATACGAAGTAAAAGATGTTCCCGTTCACGCCGGCGCCGAGTCGGAGCAACGCCTCTCGCGCGATATTGAGCAGGCGCAGTTCGTAGCGAAGGTTCAGTTCCTCGTCCGGCGCGAACCAGCGGGTCATCGTGAGCATCCCCCCCTCGTTCAGTTTCCGGTAGTAGGAAAGGAATGCCTCGACGGTATAGAGGTTGTTCTCCGACAGGGCAAAGGCCCCCGCCTGCGTCGAGGAATAGGTGTCGACCCCCGACAGTTGGATGAGATCCCACGAGCGGTCGGCCCGTTCGACGAAATGTCGGCCTTCGTCGACGAAGATCTCAACCCCGGGCATACCACCGTTGTAGATGCCGCCCGCCTGATCGCCGAACTTTTCGGCGATCGTACGCACGATGACCGGGTTTATCTCGACCCCCTGCACCGACCGCACTCCGTAGTGACGAGCCGCGAGCAGGTCCATGCCACCGCCCGCGCCGATATGCAGAGAAGAATCGTAGTCGCGAAGCGCAAAGGCGAAGGTGGTCGGCAGGTAGTCATAGAAGGAGAGGTCCTGCGGATAATGTATCATGGAGGTGTAGGCCCACGAATCGATGACGATGCCGGTCCGCGCGGGCCAGGGACGACCTTCGGCCATGAACCGTTCAGATATACCCCACAGACCACAGCCGGGGGCAATATGCTCATCGGGATCCCGCACGAAATCGACCTTGGAAAGAGAACTCCACCCGGTATAAGAAACGGCGGCGACCGGATCCTTCACGAACCCGAGCATCTTGTCTCGTGGCGGATCGAGCGGGAATGCTCCCGGGATGAAAAGGAACGGAAGCGTCAGCGCGGCACTCACGGCGGCCACGGCGCGTTCTCTCGGACGTTCGGCGATAACAAGTCCGGCAGCGAACATAAGTAGCACGGTCAGCGGCACCGCGATATCGCCTGGAAAGTGGTCGAAAAGGAACAGGAAGAGTAGCGCACCGGCGGCCGAACCGACCAGATTCGCGCCATAATAAAGACCGGCGTCGCGCCGCCGGACCGCGATAACGCGCGCGACCGTAAGCCCGAGGAAGAAAAAGGGCAGGAACAGAAGTACGACGATAACGACCATTTCCACCATCTTGACGCTGCTCAGCATGCGTGACGGGAATAACGCCTCGCTCACCGCCGCAACGCGGGTCATGAGCGCATAGGCGCACCAGGTCGCAGCCCCCGCGAGGGTCATGAGCGATGCCGGGACGGCACGGACTCTCTCGCCGCGAACGGCAAGATAAACGCCCGCGACCGCGAAGCCGAGCATCGCGGTGCTGATGATGAGGAAACCGAAATGATACCAGAGGATGACCGAGAACACCTTGGTGAAGGAAAGCTCCACTGCGAGTATCGCCATCGAAAAGATAAAAAAGGCTGTCAGTTCACGGCGCATATCGGTATCACCTCCGGCGGTGGTTAACGGAACTCGTAGGCACGCGACCCTATCCGGTAAAGGCGAAGTCCGCGTCGCTCATCGACCAGATCCAGCGCTCCGAGAACACGCAGAAAGGTCTCCTCCTCGCACCGCTCGTCGGTGAGCGGCCACGCGCTGCAAAAGAGTATCTTGAGCCAGTCGACATGTTCGACGAAATAGTCGCTCCCGCGGAAACAGCCCTGCGCCGTCCCCATACAGGAATACCGTTGCAACTCGACGATGGTGAGCGGCATCCCGTCCCGCTCCACGATATATTCGCCCGATCGCGGCAGGGTCATGGCGACGCGCGCCCCTGGCATCTCGTCGGCGGCCCGCGCAAGGATGTCCCTCAGCGCGGCGGTCTCATCACGGAACGAAACGAAGCCCCAGAGCGCCCAGAGCGAAAGCGCGATCATCGTCCCGGTAGCCACCTTTGCGAGGACCGTTCGTTTCGCGAGGAAACAGGAGACAGGGACCAGCAAGAGCATCGACAGCGGGATAAGGTAGTAATCGAATTTGCGCGGGAAGTAGAGGAAAAAGGATCCCCACAGGATCACCCCGAGGACCGAAAAAGCAAGGAACGGATCCGCCCAAACGCTTCTTCTTCTCAAATGTGCGAACGAAAACACCGTCAGGACAACAAAGGCCGCAGCGATCGCCCAACCGAACCCGAACAGGCGGAGGGGATCGACGGCGAACTGACGGAGAAGATTCATGAGCATCATGTCGGGTTGCAGCCCCGAAAAACGGATGAACGGGGTGGTCACCTCGTAGAAAAGGTCATACTCATGCGGGAAGAAACTCTGCGCAAAAAGCGGGGAGAGCAGGAGGAGCGACAGCACTCCGACGCGCACGGCCAGTCGCCGATCCCCTCGTATGAACCATACGACGACGAACAGCGGGATGAACCCGATCGCGGTCTCCTTGATCCAGACCCCCGCCGCTAGGAGAACGGCAGTACCGGCGGCACGCCACCGCTCTTCGATATCGGAAAAGGCCACATAGCAGGCGGCAAGTACCGCGCACAGCATCGGCAGTTCCACTTGTCCCACCGCTGAATAGGATGCCTTGATAGGCATGAAGAAGGCCCACAGGACCGCGATCCATGCCGCGCGATCGCCGACATGCCGCCGCACCAGAGCGAAAAAGAAGGCGTTCACCCCGGCGCCCGCAAGGACCGCGACGAAACGCACCGCCGCAAGCCGCTCAATGCCGAGCATGATGAGCCCGCCGGCGAGATAGTTGAAGAGCGGCGGGAAAAAGAACAGATCACCGCTCCCGTAGAGCCGTAGCCAACCGCCCTCCGTCGCGAGGCGTCGCGCCGTCGCCGAATAGGCCGCCTCGTCGTAACTGATGATCGGGAACCGGTAGGTCCACCACGCGATCGCACCGTAGGCGACAAGCGAACAGAGGAACACTGCGGCGACCGCGACCGCCCGTTTTCTTTCGGGACTCATATCATAACAGCGCGGCGAGCCCGTGCTTTTCGAGATATTCGGTCACCCGCCGCACCTCCTGATGATCGGCGAGGTCGGCGCAGAGCAGGGCGTCGTCGGTAGCCACCACCAGCTGCCCCTGTTTCTTCAACAGGAATATCGGCCGGGCGGTCAGGTTGACGACCAGATTGTCGCGGCAATCGATGAGGTGAGCCGGTCCACGGATAGCGTTGCCGTGTTCGTCCTTCGGCAACAGATCGCGGTAACTCGCCCAGCCGCCGACATCGCTCCAGCCGAAATCGCCGAGAGCGCAACAGATCGGCAGAGCGGTCTTTTCCATCACCGCGTAGTCTATCGAGATGGAGCGGATGGCGCCGTACTGTTCCTTGGTGACCGCGATGGGATCAGGGAGCGTTTCGACCGCCGTCATGATGTCGGGAACCTGCGTCTTGAGTTCGCGTCGCATGGTCGAGGCACGGAACAGGAATATGCCGCCGTTCCAGAGATACCTGCCGCTTCTTACGAATTCCTCGGCTCGTTCGCGCTTCGGTTTCTCTTCGAACCGTTCGACCGCGAACACCCCGTCGGCCAACGACGCGCCGATGTGGATATAGCCGTAGCCGGTCTCGGGATAGGTCGGACGCATCCCGATGGTGCCGATGCCATCGTGTTTTTCGAGCACCGCCAGACACCGTGTCATCGTCGCACGGAACTCTTCGGGATCTGCGATGTGGTGATCGGCGGGTAGCACCGCCACCCGATCATCGCCGCCCCAGAACTCCCCTATCGCCCGAAGCGCAAGCGCGATGCAGGGCGCCGTGTTCCGGCCGACCGGCTCGAAGATGGCGCGGACACCGGGAAAGGCGGCGATATCCGCTTCGATGTGGCGACGCTGTTTGGCGGACGAAACGACGAGGATATTATCGGTCAGCGGCAGGAGGCGCGTTATCGTCTCGCCGAGCAGGGTCCGGTCGGAAAAAAGGGCGAGCGACTGTTTCGCCTTGTCCTCGCGCGAAAGCGGCCAGAACCGCTTGCCGCTCCCGCCCGCCATGATAACGGCCACGATCGACATCGCCGCACCCCCTATCGGTCGCTGTTAGAAAAGACTGGTGCCGGAGGTCGGACTTGAACCGACACGGTGTCACCACCACCGGATTTTGAGTCCGGCGCGTCTGCCAATTTCACCACTCCGGCACTGATAACGGGGGCATTCTATGGCCCGACGGGGGGTTGTCAATTTTTTCGCGGGACGGCGGCGAGCCGTTCGGCCACAGGTATGTCGGCAGGCGCAAGATCATAGGAGAGCAGTTCAGCGGGGGGGACCCACGCCATGGCGCTGTGCTCGGTCGGCACGAAACGGCCCGTTACCGTTGTGACGCGGAACACCATGAGCCGGACCACCCGCGCACCGTAATCGTGCTCGTGTTCAACGAACAGATCCCCCACCGTCACGCAGATTCCGAACTCTTCGCACAGTTCGCGGGCAAGACATTCCTGCGGCGTCTCGCCCGGCTCTATCTTGCCACCGGGGAATTCCCACTTGCCACGGGTATCGCCCTTGTCGGCGCGGCGCGCGATGAATACCTTCCCGCGCCGGACGATGATCGCGGCGGTGACGGGTATGACCGGTTTCGCCATCTGTTCCTCCTTTCGCGGCAGTATGGCACCACGATGGATCTTTTGCAATTTTTACCTCTCCTTTACAAATCATCGCCGCTCCGGTATAAGTGTGACGTAACACACGGGGTCGCATGGATACCGTACAGAAAAAGAAGGAACGATCCAACCTGGAGGGGAAGGCGTTCCTCAACCTCCACAAGCGGGTCGAGACCGCCATCATGGATTACGACATGATACACCCCGGTGACCATATCATGGTGGGGCTGTCGGGCGGCAAGGATTCGTCGCTGCTACTGGCGCTGCTCGCCCGCAAGAAGATAGAGACCACCAACGACTTCAAGCTCTCCGCCATATTCGTCCGGATGGGATTCACGGGCGATGACGAGAAACTGGCCTATCTTAAAGATTACGCCATGTCGCTCGGCGTCCCCTTCCACGCCATAGAGGAGCCGATATTCGAGGCCTTCAAAAAAGAGAAGAAAAAGCCCTGCTATGTCTGTTCGCGCAACCGCCGCATCGCGATGTTCAGATACGCCAAGGAGATCGGCGCCAATGTCATCGCCTTCGGTCACCACCGCGACGACTTCATGCAGACGCTCCTGCTTAACATCCTCTACGGCTCCTGCGTCGAGACGATGAAGCCAAACAACCCCTTTTTCGGCGGTGAGTTCCGCGTCATCCGGCCCATGCTCTACATCGACGAAAAGATGATAACGGCCGAAGTGAAGCGCCGCAGTATAGAGGTCTTCCCGCAGGGGTGCCCCTTCTCGTGCATGTCGGAGCGTGCCTATGTGAAGGAACTCATCACCGAGGCGCACAAACGGCACCGCCGCGTCCGGCAGAGCATATTCCGGTCGATGTTCACCGTGCGGCCCGAGTACCTGCTCAAGCCGCCCAGCCGCAAAAGCATGCTGTAGGAGAAAAGCCATGAAGGTTCTCGTATCGATCGGCACCCGCCCCGAATTCATCAAGATGGTGCCGGTCCTCCGCGAACTAAAAAAACGCGGCGTCGAAAACCATTTCCTCTACACCGGCCAGCACCGCGATCTCTGTCGGCCACTGTTCGATTTCTTCGCCATTCACCCCGATACCGACCTCGATATCATGAAGGAGAACCAGCCGATAGCCCATATCACGAGTTCCATCCTCACGCGGCTCGGCACGGTGCTTGACACCGTCGAGCCCGATATCGTGATCGTCCATGGCGACACCTCCACCACCCTTGCCTCGTCGCTCGCCGCCTTCTATAAAAAGATCCCGGTCGCCCATGTCGAGGCGGGACTGCGCAGCCATGACCGCTACTCACCGTTCCCCGAGGAGATGAACCGGGTGCTCACCGACCGGCTCGCTTCGCACCACTTCGCCCCGACGACGCTCAATCGCGACAACCTCCTGCGCGAAGGGATCGACCCGGCGACGATATTCGTCACCGGCAATACCGTCATCGACACCGTGAAGCTCGTCGCGGCGAAGATCAAGGCAGAAAAGAAGAAACAGGTGCTCATCACCGCACACCGGCGCGAGAACTTCGGCGAACCGATGGAGCACATCTGCCGCGCGATAGCCGAACTGGCGCGCCTTTTCCCCGACCGCGCGTTCCTCTACCCGGTCCACCCGAACCCGAATGTCCGCAAGACGACCGACGCGCTGCTCACCGGCATCAGTAATGTCCGCCTCGTCGAGCCGCTCGACTATATCGCCTTCATCACCGAGATGGCGTCGTCCGAACTGGTCCTCACCGATTCCGGCGGCATTCAGGAGGAGGCGCCCGCCTTCGGCATCCCCGTCGTCGTGATGCGGCGCGAGACCGAACGGACCGAAGGGGTCGAGGCGGGGACGCTCATCCTCGCCGGGACCGCGCAGAGCGACATCATCGCGGCGGCCAAGCGGCTCCTCACCGACTCCGCTTACTACGCCTCCTTCGCCAACGCGACCAATCCCTACGGCGACGGCCACGCCGCCGAACGGATAGTGCAAAAACTGTTCGAGATATCTTTCTGAAACGGGCCTACTGCGGGAACAGCGTATCCTTGTTCGCCTTTATCTCGGCGCAGGTCCAGTTCTGGTCGATAAGACGGACCATCTTGAACCAACTGTTGGCCAGGTCGGGCGTCACGGTCTTGTCATTCAAAAGGACACTGTTCGACGCCTCGAGAACCACCTGTTCGCTCTCCCATGCCAACGCGCCTTCGATACGCATGTCGTCCTTGCTCTCCCCCACCATGGTATTGACGGTGCGCTGAATAGTATACATCGTTCCGGGGCCGTTGAAGACCATCGGGATATTACCGGTACAGTTGACCGTCATGCCGGGATTGGTGTCGTCGTCCTGATCGTAGATATGTGTATCGCTCTTGTCGGTCGGGAGCGGGTCGTTGAGCGGATCGGCAAGATCCTTAACCCCGTTGAGGGTCAGGATGTCACTCGCGGTGACATCGAACCCGACGCCGCCACGGTCAAGTATCGTCGTGAAGTCCCAGATCATCGGCTTGACATGGGCGATGTAGTTGTCGCTGATGGTGACGGTCAGCAGGTTCGATCCGCTGTCTATCAGGGTCTCACAGGCAGTACCGACTGCTCCCACACTACCATCACCGTTATCGGTCAACTCGACCAGAAAATAAGAACTGGTGGTCGAGGTGCTCTTCTGCGTGCCGAGTATCCCGCCCAGATCGGTCTCCACATTCGAGGTGGTGAAGTTGAGCATCGCCCATTTACCGTTGAAGTTGTAGGAAGGAGCGGCATCATCGTCGGGCGTTTCGTTGTCGACCACGGTGTCGTCGGTAACGGTGTCATCGATGACGGTATCATCGGTGATGGTGTCGTCAGCGACGGTATCATCGGTGACGGTATCGTCGGTGACCGTGTCGTCGACGACGGTGTCATCGGTCACGGTGTCGTCGGTCACGGCGCTCTCGTCGGGCACCTGAGCGTTGTCAGGAATGGTCTTCGTGCCATCATCGCCGCACGAAACGGCAAGCAACAGGCACAAGAACAGAAGAGCGGTCACACCGGTCCCTTTCATGATATTCCTCCTTTTTTTTTCTTGAAACGACAACTTGTTATATAGGGAAAAGCGGCAAATGTCAATCGGCCCGACATCAGAAAAAAAATCATTGACAGCGCTATCTTCCCTGTTATGGTACCCACGTTCTGGAAGAGGAGCGCCGAGCAGGCACTCCGGCGGAGGGGCGGTCCCCGATGATGCCGGAGCAGGGGCATCGGCGCCGAAACGACGCGGCGGGCCGCCGGTGCGGGCGTTGGACGACGGGGTCGAATCCCCGCGGCTGTCACGAGTGATCGTGGAGAGCTTCTGAAGAGCGCGACCGCTTTTCCGGCCTCTTTTACCCACTCAGACCTCTTTCGGTTTTGTGAACTTCCGATGAGGGAGCGTGTTTCATGAAGGTCATTAAATTCGGCGGCACCTCGGTCGGCACGGCCGATGCCATCCGGCAGGTCGAAAAGATCGTGCGAAATGCCGGGCCGGGCTCGCTGACGGTCGTATCGGCCTTTTCTTGCATCACCAATGCCCTGACCCGCACCATCACGCTGATGCGCCAAGGCAACGCGCCGGAAGCCCTCGCGGAACTCGACGGGGTCGAAGAGCGGCACCGCGCGATGATCGCCGAGCTGGGCCTTCCCGCCGCAACGGCCTGTTTCACGGCCGATACCGTCGACCGCGTCCGCGGTCTCATCCCGGCGCTTACGGCACTGGGCGATGTCACTCCGCGCGCCGCCGACACCATACTCGCGACGGGGGAAACACTCTCCTCGCGCATCATAGTTGACCATTTCGCGTTGCAGGGACTCGACGCGACGCATATCGACGCCCGCGAGGTGCTCATCACCGACGCCTCGTTCGGCGCGGCCCAGCCCGACACGGCGCTCATCGAAGAGGCAGTACGCTGCAAACTCCTGCCGCTGCTCACGCGACATCGCGCCGTGGTCGCCGGCGGCTACATCGGCGCGACGCCGCAGGGGGTGACCACCACGCTCGGACGCGGCGGGTCCGACTATTCGGCAGCGCTTCTTGCGGCGGCGATCGGTGCCGATGAATGTCAGATATGGACCGATGTCGATGGCATCATGACCTGCGATCCCCGCATCATCCCGGCGGCTCGCACCGTACCGCGGCTCACCTACGACGAGGCGGCCGAACTCGCCTTCTTCGGCGCGAAGGTGCTCCACCCGCTCACGATATTCCCGGCGGTCCGGAAGGGCATCCCGGTCGTCATCCGCAACACCTTCGCTCCCGACCATCCCGGCACACGGGTCATCGCACAGAACGGTAACGACCGGCGTCTCAAGGCGATCGCCTTCCAGCGCGGCATCACGGTGCTCCACATCCGCAGCAACCGGATGCTCGGCGCCTACGGGTTCCTTGCCGCCGTTTTTACTGTGTTCCGCGATCACCGCACGCCGGTGGATCTCGTCACCACTTCGGAGGTGAGCATATCGGTGACCATCGACGACACCGCACACCTCGATGCGATAACGGTCGATCTCATGCGACTCGGAGAGGTGTCGGTCGAACAGGGGCGCGCCATCGTGTCGCTCATCGGCGACGGCATGCGCGAAACGGCCGGGATCGGCGCCCGCTTCTTCAACACCCTGCGCACCGTCAATGTCGGCATGGTGAGCGTCGGGGCAAGCGAGGTCAACATATCGATCGTCATCGCCGAGAGGGATCTTGAAGAGGCGGTGCGATTGATACACAACGAATTTTTCGACGGAGGCGCCGCATGAACATGATCGGCGGATGCGACCTGCGCGATATCGCGAACCGTTTCGGCACGCCGCTCTATCTATACGACGCCGCGCGCATCGAACGGAATTGTCATGCCCTGCGTGACGCATTCAACGCGCATTATCCGGCGACCGACATCTTTTACGCGGTCAAGGCGAACGGCAACCCGCACCTTTTGCGGCTCATCGCCTCGTGCGGAACCGGCGCCGACTGCGCCGCGCCGCTCGAGGTGACGCTCGCCGAGCGGGCCGGCATACCGCGCGAGAAGATCATGTACACCGGTAACTACGAATCACGCGATGACCTTGCCGCCGCCGCGCGGTGCGGCGCGGTGAACCTCGACGATATCACGGCGATCGGGAAACTGCCCGCCGGGTTCGACGGCATTCTCTCGTTCCGCATCAACCCGGGCGAAGGAGGCGGCTCTCATCCCGGTATCGTCACCGGCGGACCCGACGCGAAGTTCGGCATACCGATAGAGAGCGCGCCGGCCGCCTATCGGCTCGCGGTCGACCGCGGCTTTACCCGGTTCGGCATCCATCTCATGGCCGGATCGAACAACCGCGACCCTCTCTTCTTCGCGCGGATGGCCGCCATCCTCTGCCATAGCGCCGCCGACATCTTCCGACCGCTCGGCATCCTGCCGGAATATTTCGACATAGGCGGCGGGTTCGGCATCCCCTACGCCGAGGACGAAACGCCGCTCGATCTCGACGCGATGGCACGGGCGGTGGCGGCGACGCTCGCGCTCTGCGCCTCACAGCACGGCGTCACGCCGCCACGGCTCCGCATCGAACCGGGGCGCTTCATCGTCGGCGACGCCGGATATCTTCTTGCCCGCGTCACGGCGGTCAAAAAGGGACTTCGCCGGTTCGTCGGACTCGACGCCGGGATGAACACCCTCATCCGCCCGGCGCTCTATGGCTCACACCACCGCGTGACGGTCGTCGGCAAGGAGACCCCTGCGGGCATGGCGACGCTCTGCGGTCGCATCTGCGAGAACACCGACATCTTCGCTGCCGACATCCCCTTCCCCGCCGTCACCGAAGGCGATATCGTCCTCTTTCACGACGCCGGCGCCTACTGCGCATCCATGGCCTTCCCCTACAACGGCCGTCTACGACCCGCCGAGGTGCTGTGCGATAATGGGAAACCCTTCCGTATCGCCCGGGCCGAAAATGAGGCGGAATTCATGGAACGCTACGAAGCATAACCTTTCATACCACCCGAAATCATTATAATTATATTAGGGCTATTGACTCTTTTTATAAGCATGATACACTGGTCTGTTTTTTGCGTGGGTCACGCCGATGCTTTTCTTATGTGGCAAATTACCGTAGGTGGAGGTTGTTATGGTGCGGTTCAGGTTTTTGACCATGATGCTCGCGCTTTTGTGGTGTAGTGGATCCCTGCTCGCCGACATGATCCTCGTCCGCGACGGCGGCGACACGCGGGTGAACGGTACCTACACCTACAACGGGCTCTACAACGGTAGGGATTCTTACATCTACACCTCTGAATCGAACATCTTCACCTGGCATCTTCGGTGGGAGCCGACGACTCTCTGCTCAGCCAACTGCTGGTCGATCGTTGATCCGAGCACCGGCTATATCTACTACTACTCCACGGCCCAACAGGGCAATGTTCCTACGGCCAGTTGGAAGGAAAACGCCCCCTACGGCATCGCCCCGTCGGTCCGCGTCGATGTGGTCGCCTCGGCGCTCAAGTACAACCGCACCCAACTCAACGAATCGTCCCTGAATAACGGCTCCATAAACGGTTCTATCACCATCACGCTCGAGTCGTCAACCATCGACTTCACCGGCACTGTCGACGAGAATTACATCGACAACGGCAAGGCGAGCGTGACCGGCACGCCGGCAGGCCTTACTGCCGTGATAACGCTGGTCGACACCACCCATGTTTCCCTCTCCTTCACCGGCAGCGCACCGCCCCCCCACGACACCGATGTCACCGTCACGGTCGCTTTCGCCAACGAGGCCTTCAGCAACAATAAAAGATCCGATGTCGGGCTCGCCGACGGCGCACCGGTCCGGCTGAATTTCATCCGGAAGATAACTGTCTGCAAGCCGAGCGGCTGTGACTATGACACCATCGCCGCCGCCATCGCGGCGGCGGGAGAGGGCGACATCATCGATATCGGTGAAGGAACATGGGGCGAGAGTGGACTGACCATCGACGAAAGCCTCATCTTCGAAGGAGCAGGGGCAGACGAGACGGTCATCGATGCCGGTGACGCCGGTCAGATATCCCTCGTGGCCGATACAACGATGGATCTTATCTTCCGCGGCATACACTTCCGCAACGGCGATGCCGGTGACGACCTCGGTGGCGCGATATCGTTCGCCGGCGTGACCGCCACCAACACATTGCTTATCGAGGACTGTAAATTCTCGAACAATAGCGCGAACTACGGTGGCGGCGCCGTCTATGTATCGAAGGCGACCACCACCATCCGGCGCACCCTTTTCTTCGGCAATGAAGCATCCGGAGCGACATCCCACGGCGGAGCACTCCATATCGATCAGGCGGACACCTATATCGAGAACTCAACCTTCACCGGAAATATCGCGGCCTACACCGGAGGCGCGATCTATGTCAGCGCCCTTTCGGTCCTGACCCTCATGAACGACACGATAGATGCGAACACCTCCACTTCCGATCTGGGCGGCGGCATCGCCACGACCGAAGGAACGATCGGTTCGAGCAACACCATCATCGCCGAGAACATCGGCTACGATATCTACGCCTTCACCTCGATAACACTCAACCTTTCCTACTCCATTTACCAGGAGACCGCCTGCAGCACCTCCTGCACCGTCGTCGGTTCGGGCACCGACAGCAACAATCAGGTCGATGACCCCGATGTGGCCCCGCTCGCCATGAACGGCGGCACGACCGAGACGATGGCACTCCTGACCGGCAGTCCCGCCATAGATGCCGGCACCTCCGCCAGCGCCCCCACCGATGATCAGCGGAAATATACCCGCGACATCAACAAGGACATCGGCGCTTACGAGAAGATGCCGACCCAGCGTATCGAATGCACGAACATCCCGGTCAATGCACATGGCATCAACAACAACGCCGACGGCAAGTTTGAACAGACCTGGAACGGCGACTTTTGGGAACCGACCACCTTCACTTGCGAATGGGCCTGCGACACCGATTTCGCCCTCGAAGGCGGCGCCTGCATCAACCAGAAGGATGTGCCGTGTGACACCGACAATGCCAACCCGGTCAACAGTTCCGATGTCATTGTCAATGTGACGATCACCTACACTTCAGCAGGCGGTTGGGCCGCTCCCGCCGACTGTGCGTGGAGTTGCGACACCGACTACGCGCTGGAAGGCGGCACCTGCATCAACTCGAAGGAAGTGCAGTGTGATGAGGACAACGCCAACCCGGTCAACAGCTCCGATGTCATTGCCAATGTGACGATCACCTACACTTCAGCAGGCGGTTGGGCCGCCCCCGCCGACTGCGCGTGGACCTGCGACGGGGGATGGCTCCTCAAGGATGGTGTAGCGTGCGTCGAATGCCTCACCAACGATGATTGTAGCGACGGGAACATATGCACTACCGACACCTGTGACGGGAATGGTCTCTGCGCTATCGAGAATAATACCGTTACTTGCGACGACGGCACCCTTTTCACCCAGAACGACATCTGCGACGATGGCATCTGCGCCGGCACCCCGATAAACGGCGTCTGTGACGACCCGATACCGGCATCTCCCCTCCCCTTCTCGACCTCCGGCGACACGACCGGACGTCCCTCGGCGGTGACCACCTACGGCGCCGCCTGCTCCGCCGGTACTCAGGACGCGGCCGACATGGTCTACCGCCTCACGGTGATCTCCGGAGCCCGTTACGTAGTCACGCTGACCCCCGACGCCGGGTTCGATGGCGCGCTCAACGCGACCGAACTGTGCGGCGAAAGCCAGCCGTGCATCGCCGCGGCCAACGCGGGTGGCGACGGTGAGACCGAGACGATATCTTTCGTCGCGGCGACCGACGGCACGGTCCATCTCGTGGTCGAAGGCGTCTCGTCCGGCTGGGACGGCGCCTTTACCCTTACCGTGGAACGGGACCTCGACAACGACGGCGTGGTCGACAACGACGATAACTGCCCGGCCGACAGTAACCCCGGCCAGCTCGACACCGACACCGACGGCATCGGCAATGTCTGCGATACCGACGATGACGGCGACGG
>JAKQHE010000122.1 GCA_029573155.1 bacterium | reverse complement strand
AGGATGAAGAAGATCTCCAGCCCAATGATCCCCTTCACGGCGAGTACGACGCCGGCGAGGAGGATGACGGCCGCGATGACCATGTGAAAGAGCGAGAACGACCCGATGTGGGCGTACAGGTGGGCGAGCAGGCGACCGTATTTGCCTATCATTACCACGAGGAACAGCAGGAACAGCGCCGAGGAAAAGAGTTTCACGATCGAACAGACCGCAGCGATGAAAGGGTCCCGCGCGGCGGTATCGATCGTCGTCTTCAGATATCTGCCGAGAGAGTGGGCCATGAGCCCGATATCGCCGGGCCGCAGGTCGAGCACGGCGAGGAAGCGGTTCAGGTGGGATTCGGGAAGATCGGGGGCGAAGAGCGTCGCGTATTCGGCGAGTATCAGTCGTTTCGAAGGGGGGGTCTCGGGGATACCGTTCACGAGCCACAACGAGCATTCGAAGCAGTTCGGATAGTTGAGCGTGCGGAACTTGCCGTACAGGTCGGTCAGGTTGCGGACGAGTCGCGAGTCCTCTTCTTCGCCAAGCCCCGCTTCGACCTGTTTCTTGAAAAGTTCGGCGGTAAAAGAAGGCATCGTGCGATCGGCGCCGAAAAGGGCAACGGGCGCCAGCGCGACGAGAAGAAGGAGCATGAACGGCATTGCGCGGAGCGTCATATCATCCCTCTCCGCGGGATACCGGGTTATCGGGATAACTGATCCAGTCGCTCCAACTGCCGGCGTAGAGCCGCGCCGTCACCCCGATCTCGCGCAGGGCGAGCAGTGAGTTGCAGGAGGTGACGCCCGACCCGCAGTAGAGCACCGGCACGCGGTCCGTATCGGCAAGATGCGGGGCGTACAGCGCCCGCAAAGCGTCGGCGGTGAGCAGGCGACCCGTCGCGTCGAAGTTCCGTTCCCACGGCACATTGACGGCGCCGGGTATGTGGCCCGCAACCTTGTCTATCGGTTCGACCTCGCCACGGAACCGTTCCGGAGCGCGGACATCGATGAGCGTCGCCTTCCCCGCGTCGATCAGGCGCCGCAGTTCGGGCGCCTCGACGAGCATCGCGGCATCGGGGCGCGCCGTGAAGCGGAGCGGACGCCGGTTCGCGAGCTTGCGCACGGTCGGGTGCCCGGCCTCGATCCAGCCGTCGAGATGGCCGTTGAGCACGAACGCCTCCGTATGCCCCATCAGATTCAGCAGGAACACGAGCCGCGCCGCGTACATCCCGTAGGCGACCACCGTCGTTCCCTGTGCTATGCCGTTCGTACCAAGCGTTTGCGCCAACTGATCGAACTCGGGGAGCGGATGCCTCCCCCCGTGCGTTCCCTTGGGGCCGGTGAGCACATCTTCGCCGTCGATGAAGACCGCGCCGGGGATGTGCGCTTCAAGGTATTGCCGCAGACCGAGACCGAGGTCGAACAGGTCGCCGCGGCAGTCGGCGATGGCGGTGTCCTCGCGGAACAGGCGGGGGTGCAGGTCGTCCGGCGACATGAACGCGGGCATGAGGGGCCTCTTCGGTTTTCGCTTCGGGAACTCTACCCCGCGCACGTCACCAAATCAATTTTTTCGGCGATGGACCGGCAAATAAGGGCGGGTATGCCGTCCGACTTGACAAGCGGAACGGCGATGCTACACTGCCCCCATTGAACGGCATATCATCGAAGGAGGTTCGCGATGAGGTCACTTTCCCTGTTCGTCGGCCTGCTGGCCGCGCTTCTTTTCCTTTCCTGCGAGAACGAGGTCAAACGGTCGCCGCTCGACGCGCTCGTGACCGATGAGGCGGCGCAGAACGACGAGAACACCGCCGATGACGGCGATACCACACAGAACGACACGACCGGGCCGACCGATCACGAGGCGATACCGACCGACGGCACCATACCGACCGACGAGGATAATGTCACACCCGACACCATCGGCAACGACGACCTGAACGACGGCATCATGAACGACGACGACGAGATCATCCTGCCCGACGACGAACCGGTCAATGTCTGCGCGATGAACGGCGGCGTCTGCATCGAGGGTATCGAGTGTCCTCTCGGCTACACCGCTTCTGAACAATTCACCTGTAGCAACGCTATCTGCTGCATGAACACCGGCGCGACCGGCCTGCGGGTCGATGTGACCGGCCCCCAGCCGATACCGGCATCACTCATCTCGATACCGTCGGTCCAGATATCGGGAAGCACTCCGGCGGTCACCGACGATATCGAGGCCCCCTTGCTGGTCCTCGGCCTACTGGAGGAGAACATCGACGGTTGCAAGGAGTATAAGACCGGCGCCACCGGCTTCATCG
>JAKQHE010000111.1 GCA_029573155.1 bacterium | reverse complement strand
CCAGCAGCGGCGGGATGAAGTAGACGTTGTGCTTGGTCGCCATCGCGAAACCGAAGAGGACCGCGATGAGGAAGGCGAGTCCGGTCCGCCTCTCGACGAGGTAGATCGCGTAGAGGATGAAGGTGGCCGTCCAGAAGAAGAGGATCGGCACGTCGAAGCAGGCGAGATGGCTGTGGAAGAAGATGTGCGGCATGGTGAAGAAGAGCGGCGGCGCGGCGATGGCGACGGCCCGCGAGAAGAAGCGGCGGCCGAAAAGGTAAATGAGAAAGGCGGTCGCCGCGGCGAAAAGGGCCGCCACGAGCCGTATCGAGTCCACGAACGAGAGCAGTTTGAGTTTTTTGTAGAAGATGAAGTGCGACAGGCCGAACAGGTTCTTGACGAAGGTTGGATGTTCGCTGTTGAATTCGAAAAAGCGGGTGATGGTCCGTTTGCTGAACGGTTCTGCGAACTGACCACGACCGATGCTGTCGAGCGAGAACTGGATGTAATCGGCGGTCGTCTCCGCCGTCCGCATATAGAACCCTTCGTCACGGACGAGCCCCACCAGATGCGAGGTGAGCATCACGGCGAGCGCCGCAACCAAAGCGAGCGCGAGCGACAGGACCCAGTCCCACTTGTCGAAACGATGCAGTGTCATGTGCCGAGGTATCCGTTAAAAACGAAATGACGCGCCCCGTCGAACTTCACCCAGAATGAGAGGTCGATCATCTTCGCCCCTTCCGGGAGCGCGATGCGGTGGCGGTACAGTTTCTTGATGTTCTCATTGTCGTATTTCAGGAGTTCCCGGCCATCGACGGTGACGGTGACGCGGACCGGCTTGCCGTTCTCTTCGCGGTAGGCCCGTTCGAGGAAGGAGGAGCCGATGACCAGCACCGACGCCCCGACGGTGTTCTCGAAGACCACATGGAGCGTCCGCTCGGTGCGCGGATGGGCCCAGTTCGCCTTCTGCCAGCGGCCCGCCATGAGCGTCCGCTGGGGCCCGACATACTGCCATTCCTGCCGCCCGCATTTCCAGCGGTCGCGCTCCCACGAGCACGCCTCTCGACCTCCCCGGGCATCGGTCAGGTACACCTCCCTCGCCTGCGCGAGGTCGTCGGTGAAATCGAAGAGTTTCAACACTGCGTCACCCGAAGGCTGTCCCTTGATGACGAATGCCTCTCCCGCCGGATAGCGCCCCTGTTCCTTGAGCGCGAACCGGTCGCGGATGTCTCCCCAGCGCTCTTCGGAGTCGACCACGAACCACAGGACATTGACGCCGTTGTTGTTGAGATCGCTCAGTTCCTCCTTGGTGAAGGCGTCGAGCGTGTAGGATATGTCGGTGATGCCGTCGCGCAGGTATCGGGTGAAGCCTATGTCCCAGTCGGGTTTCGGGAAGATGATGTCTCCCGGCCGGAACTCGCGGTTGAGCACCTCGGCGATGAGCGGCTCGTCGGCCGCCGTGAATCCATGCCGGTCGGAAAGGAAGATCCAGAAGATGCCGGTCACGAGTACCGCCGCGAGGAACAGCGCGAAGAACGCGATGGAAAGACGAGGTGACAGCATTATTTCCCGGTGGTGAGGGTCAGATTGATGTCGACCGACGGGGCCGAATGGGTCAGCGCCCCGACCGATATGAGGTCGGCGCCGAGCCGCGAGAGGGCCGGTATCTTTTCGAGCGTCACGCCGCCCGACAGTTCGGTCACGGCGCGTCCCCCGATGAGAGCGATCGCTTTCCGTATCGTCGTCTGATCCATGTTGTCGAGCATGATGATGTCGGCGCGGGCCGCAAGCGCCGCCTTCACCTCGGCGAGGGTGGCGGTCTCGACCTCGACCCGGACCAGATGGTGCGCCGCGGCGCGCGCTTTTTTCAACGCGGCGGCGATGGATCCGGCGGCGGCGATGTGGTTGTCCTTTATCAGTATGCCGTCGTCGAGCGCAAAGCGGTGGTTGCTCGCGCCGCCGATCCGGACCGCGTATTTTTCGAAGGTGCGCCAGCCGGGGGTCGTCTTGCGGGTATCGACGATGCGGGTCTTCGACCTCTTATCGAGCGCCGCGACATAGCGCCGCGTGATCGTCGCCACGCCGGAAAGCCGCTGCAGGAAGTTGAGGACCGTCCGTTCGCCGGTGAGCAGCGCGCGGCAGGGACCGGTGACGGTCGCGATGATGTCGCCTTTCTTCAGCGCGGCGCCGTCCGCGCGCGCCGGGACGACCTTCACCGCCGGATCGATGCGGTGGTAGATGTACCTGATGAGTTCGACGCCGCAGAGCACCAGCGGCTCCTTGGCCGTGATGACCGCCCTGCCGCGTGACGAAAGGGCGATGGTGGCGCGGGTGGTGATGTCGCCGCGGCCGATGTCCTCGTTAAGCGCGAGCGTTATCAGTTCGGCGGTGGCGTAAGAGGGCAGATGCATCACGCGATATCCTTCAGTCGTTTTTCGAGATGGGCGATCTTCTCCGAGAGTTCGGCGTGCTTCGCCTTCTCCTGTTCGACCAGTTCGGGACGCGCCTTGGCGAGGAAACTCTCGCTCCCCAGTTTCTGCTGTGTTATCTGGAAATCCTTCTGCAGTTTCGCCAGCTCTTTCTCGATCCGCTTCACCTCCTCGCCGAAATCGACCAGCCCCGCGAGCGGCAGGTAGAGCGTCCCGAGTTTCACCACCGCCGAGGCGTCGGTCTTGGCCGGTGTATGCGCCGTCTCAAAGGAGAGCGCCGAAACGCGCGCCAGTTTCTTCAGGTACGATTCGCGCGCCTTGAGCGACGTTATCGCCGCCGCATCGGAGGTCACGAGGATGACGGGCGCCTCGATCGAGGGCTTCACGTTGTTCTCGGCCCGTATCGTCCGGATGGTCGTGATGAGTTCGATGATCCGTTCCATCGCCTCGGCCTCTTCCGTGAAACGCGGGAATTCGTCGCCTTTCGGGAATTCGGCGATCATGATGCTCGCGGCGCGGCGCGGCGTCCGGAACGGGAGCGCCCGCCACAACTCCTCGGTGATGAACGGCATGAAGGGGTGAAGCAGACGCAGGCTCGTGTCGAGTACCTTGAGGAGCACCTTCTTGGTCGCCTCCTTCTCGGCGGCGTTGTCGCCCGCGAGGGTCGGCTTGGCCAGTTCGATATACCAATCGCAGAATTCGTGCCAGAAGAAATGGTAGACCGCGCCCGCCGCATCGGTGAGCCGGTACTCGTCCAGATCACGGGTCACTTCGTCGGTCACCTCACCCAGCCGCGTGAGTATCCACTGGTCGGCTGGAGTGAAGGCATCGGCACGGTAGGCGGCCGGGTCGAATTCGACGACCTCCTCTTCTCCGAACTGCATCAGCGAAAAACGGATGGCGTTGTATATCTTGTTGCAGAACCCGGCGTAGCCTTCGATCTGCGCCATCGACAGTTTAAGGTCGCGCGCCGTCAGCGGCATCATCGCGAAGGTGAACCGCAGCGCATCGGCGCCGTATTTCTCGGTGATCTCGAGCGGGTCGATGACGTTGCCGCGCGTCTTGGACATCTTGTGCCCCTTCTCGTCGCGCACCATCCCGTGGAAAAAGACCTTGTCGAACGGGACATCGCCGCCGAACTTGAGCCCCATCATGATCATCCGGGCGACCCAGAAGAAGATGATGTCGAAGCCGGTCTCCATGAGCGAGGTCGGGTAATATTTTTTAAAATCGGGCGTCTCGTCGGGCCAACCGAGCGTCGAGATGGGCCAGAGCGCCGAGGAGAACCACGTGTCGAGCACATCGGGATCGCGACGCAGTTCCGCGCCGCCGCACTTCGGGCATTTCGCCGGGACGCTCCGCGCGACGATCACCTCGCCGCACTGGTCGCAGTACCACGCCGGTATCTGGTGGCCCCACCACAACTGGCGGCTGATGCACCAGTCCTTGATGTTGTACATCCACTCGTAGTAGGTCTTCTTCCAGTGGTCGGGAAGGAACTCGATGCGCCCCGATTCGACCGCGTCGATGGCCGGTTTGGCGAGCGGCGCTATCTTCACGAACCACTGCTTGGAAAGTATCGGTTCGACGGTGGTCTTGCAGCGCTGACAGCCGCCGACGGCATGTTTGTGCGTCTCTTTTTTGACGAGCAACCCTTTTGCGGTGAGGTCGGCCACTACCTTCTCGCGCGCTTCGGGGGTCGTGAGGCCCTCGTAGATGCCGCCGTCGGCGGTGATGCGGCCCTTTTCGTCGATGACATTTATCTCGGCGAGGTTGTGGCGCTTGCCGGTCGCGAAGTCGTTGAAGTCGTGGGCCGGGGTCACCTTCACCGCGCCGGTGCCGAACTCGATATCGACCAGTTCGGCGTCGCCGATGATCGGTATCTCGCGCTCCATGAGCGGCAGTATCACGCTCTTGCCGATGAGATGGCGGAAGCGCGGGTCGTCGGGATGGACCGCCACGGCCGTGTCGCCGAGCATCGTCTCGGGGCGGGTCGTCGCGACGGTAAGGAACTCGCCGGTTCCTTTCACCGGATACTTGATATACCAGAGCGCACCGTCCTTTTCCTCATGATCGACCTCAAGGTCCGACAGCGCGGTGCGACAGCGCGGGCACCAGTTGATGATGTAGGTGTCGCGGTAGATGAGCCCTTCCTCGTACAGCCGCACGAAGACCTCGATGACGGCGCGCGATAGTCCGTCGTCCATCGTGAACCGTTCGCGGCTCCAGTCGAGCGAACTGCCGAGATGGCGCAACTGTTCCGATATCCGGTTGCCGTACTGCCGCTTCCAGTCCCACACCTTTTCGAGGAACTTCTCGCGCCCCAGTTCGTGACGGCTCTTCCCCTCTTTCGCCAGTTCGCGCTCGACCACCATCTGGGTGGCGATGCCGGCGTGATCGCAACCGGGGAGCCACAGCACATCGAATCCCGCCATCCGTTTGTAACGGCACAGGACATCCTGAATGGTGACCGTCACGGCATGTCCCATGTGGAGCGAGCCGGTGACATTGGGCGGCGGGATGACTATGCAGAACGGCGGCTTATCGCTCTCTGGGCGGGCGGCGAAGTAGCCGCGCTCTTCCCACTCCTTATACCATTTCGACTCAATGCCTTGATGTTCGTAGCGCTTTCCGAGTTCCATACCGAATATCCCCGTCAGGAAAAATAACGCTCGTTTCTTTTACCTACGGTCGGCGAAAAGTAAAGTTATTCCACCCTTTGTGGTTCGCGCGCGAGACCGATCTGTTTTTTTACCATTTTTCCCTCGACCGCGTTATAGTGGGTGTGTGCTGAGGAGGCATTGACGATGTTCGGGTTCCTCGAAAGCAGGAAAGAGCGCGACCGGAAGTTCGACGAGATCTTCTGGGAGAAGCGCCATTTCATAGAGAGCATCGCCAAGCGCTACGCCCGGACCCCGGACCTCATCGACGATCTCGTGCAGGAGATATTCCTCAAGATATATCTGCAACTCCCCAAGGTGCTCGCCGCCGACAACCGCGACGGCTATCTGCGGCGGCTGGCGGTCAACAGCGTCGTCGATTATTTCCGCGCCAACCGTGACAAGATGCGCGAGGTGACGCTCTCGTCCGAATTGGAGGAGGTACTCCCGGCGACGGGCGACGGTCACGAGGCGGCGACGCTCGCGGCGCAACGGGCCGAGCGGTTCATGGGGATGGTGCAGGCGCTCCCCGAAAAACGGCGCAATGTCATGACGCTGCGGATCGTCGATGAACTGCCGTTCCGCGACATCGGGGAGACGCTCGGCATCTCCGAGGTGTCGGCGCGGAACCTCTTTTCGATAGGGATGAAAGAACTTAAGATGAAGATACTGCGACAGCAGGAGGCAGGCCATGCGTAACGAACAGGAACGGTGGGAGACGATGCTCTCCCGGGTCAAGGAGCGTGGCGGCCGCATCCGGCGGCGGCGTCAGTGGGCGGCGGCGACCACCGCGGCGCTGGCGCTCATGCTCGTGGTCACGGTGCAGTTCGGCCTGACGCGCCCTGCGCCCGAACCGCAGAGTTTCGCGCTCAACGAGGTCGAAATGGAAGTGGTGTTGCTCGAGCACGATATCGTTATGGATGAAATGGGCCTTTATTAACCACCGCATAGGGAGGAACCTATGAGAAAGTTACTGTTCTTCGCGATCCTGATGATGAGCGCACTTGCGCTCGCCCAGTGCCCCAACCACGGCAAAGGAGGGCCCGGCGGCCCCGAAGGAGGACCCGGCAAGCACGACAAGGGGGCCCACATGATGAAGATGCACGACGAGATGCTTGAGGCGATCGGCGTCCCCGAGGCGCAGCGGGCGGCATTCCGCGCTTCGGCGCACGAGAATCACAAGAAGATGATGGACATCCAGTTCAAGATCAAGGAGGAACGCATCGCGATGAAGGCCGAGGCCGAGAAGCCGAGTCCCGACAAGGCGAAACTCCAGAAGTCGATCCAGAAGATCGCCGACCTGCGGCGCGACCAGACGCTCCTCATGGAGAATCACAAACTCGAGATGCTATTCAAACTCACCCCGGACCAGCGCAAGAAGGCGCTCGATTTCATGCAGGATCGCAAGAAGATGATGATGGAAAGATTCGGCGGCCCCGGCCCCGACGGTGACGACGACTAGCATCCCCTCTCGAACCCACGATACGCGGCCCGTGCGCTCCGCTCCGGCGGCGCGGCGGGCCGTCGCCGTTCAGCGGGCCATCTCTATCTGGACCTTGCCGGTGCCCAGTTCGGTCTTCTTGAGTCCAAGCACGACGCCGGTGGCGGTCGCCGCGCCGGCGATGACGGTGCCGGTGATGGTCCAGAACCACCAGGTCTTGTACCACGGCGTCGGCCGCTCCAGGACGGTGAGCGTCCGGACATTCGCGGTCCCCGGCGCGACATAGATATCGGTCTGGAACGGGAAGTAGTCGTCCTGATCAGCAAGCACCCGCAGGTTGTAGCGGCCCGGGACGAGGTTCTCAGCGGTGTACTGGCTGTTGATCAGTTTCTCCTTGTTCGGGCCGAACTGCAACTCGCCCTCCGGCACATTGAAGGTTATCGCGATGCTCCCCGGTCTGCTCGTGTAGTCGATGCCGGCGAGTTGGTAGGCGGCGAGTTTCACGGCGTTCTTTAGTTCCTCGGCGTCACCCGCGAAACTTTCCAGCACGCGGTTCTCGACCTCGGCACGGCGCGTGTCTATCAGTTGTATCGAGATGACATAGGTGTCCTTGACCTTGCCGACCGAACCGGTCACCAACTTGGAGAGGCCGAGCGACGCACCGATCTCGACCACGCACTGCATGCTGTCGGTGCATTCGACCGCCGAGTCCATAGACACCTTGGCGAGCATCGCCTTGATGTCATCCTGACTGATGACGCTGATGCCCTTTATCTGGTTAAGTTGCGAAGAAAGTATCGAAGTGAGAGCGTCGGCCGTCGCGATCTCGACTCCACGCGCCGAAAGCGGCATGACGGCGAGCTTCAACTGTTCGCCCTCCTTGAGCGTGAACATCGGCTTTTCCTTTGCGAGACCGAGCAGTTTATCGACCGCCTCTTTTATCTTCGCCTTGATGTCATTGAGGTCGACGCCCTGCACATTGGTCCGCTTGCCGACGATTGAGTTGTTGACATCGACGGTGTTGAGCGAAAGGATGTATTCGTCGCCCATCTTCGTTATCTTTCCGGCGATCAGGGTGTCGACCGCCAGTTTCTTCTGCACCTCGACGATGCATTCGGTCGAATCGGCGCACCCCAGCTCGACGCTCGATTGAGCATGCTGGACCGTCGCGCTCATCTCGGCCGAGGTAACGACGCTGAAACCTTCGCGTTTGCCGATGTCGAGGACCAGCGCCTCTTCGAGCGACCGCGCGAACGCCTCTTCGACCTCGACCGCCTCTATCTTGTCGACGAGCAGTTTGCGCGCCGCAACCGGGCTTGTCGGGACGGGGTCGTTAATTGGCACGGGGGCTTCGGCGGCGCAAAGCACCGGAACCGCCGCAAGCAACAAAAGCGCGCTCATCATCCGCTTCATGGGCCATCCCTCCCTGAGATCAGAAACGCCCGGATGGTATCGCTCTTTCACGAAATTGCAAAAAATATCTCTCCCGTGTATCATGGATCGCAGGTCGAGGAGATACTATGTCATTTTTTGAGCGGACAGCCATCATCTACGGCCCCGCGGCGTCGGCGCGGCTTTCCCGGGCGACCGTGGCCCTGTTCGGGCTCGGCGGGGTCGGAGCCGCCGCCTCGGTCGATCTGGTACGCGCCGGTGTCGGGCATCTGGTGGTCACCGACTTCGACGCGGTCCAGGAAAGCAATCTCAACCGGCTTGCCATCGGGTTCACCGACACGGTGGGGCAGGAAAAGGTGACCGTACTGCGCGATACGGCGCACCGTATCAACCCGGCGGTCATTATCGAAGGACACGCCCGTTTCCTGCGCGGCGCCTCGGTCGCTGACAACATCCCGGAGGCCGATGTCTACCTCGACGCGATAGATGCCCTCAACCCGAAAGTGAACCTCATCGCCGCCCTTCTCGCCTCCGGGAGGCCGTTCCTGTCGGTACTCGGCACCGCGGGGCGACGCGACCCTACGCGACTGCAGGTGGCGGACATCTGGAGCACTCACGGCTGCCCGCTCGGGTACTTCGTCCGGAAACGGCTCCGCAAGCAGGGTATCGATGGCAGATTCCCTGTCATATTCTCTCCCGAACCGCCGGTGGAACCGGTCGAGAACCCCGACCAGCGCGACGACGGCAAGGGGCGCATCCGCCGGATACAGGGATCCACCCCCTTCGTGCCGCAGGCGGCCGGGCACATCGCCGCATGGTGGCTTGTCGAGAAACTACTATCCTCTCAGCGAGGAGCATCATGAGGCGGTACGATATCGAGAGGACGCCGTGGGGCAATTTCTACCATTTCGCCGAACTCGATTCGACCAACGCCGAGGCGATCCGCCTCATCGAGAAAGGGATATCGTCAGGCATCGTCATCGCCGACCGGCAGACGGCAGGCCGCGGCTGCGGCGGCAACGGCTGGTTCTCGCCGAAGGGCAGGAACCTCTATGTGTCCTTCTTCTCGCGCACCGAGATGGATCGGTCGCGCGATCTCGCCAAGATGGCCGGCGTCGCGCTCTACGAAACGATCGCGGGGGTCATCCCGACGACCCGACTGCTCCTCAAGTGGCCGAACGACATACTCGCCGACCGGAAGAAGGTCGCCGGCATACTCATCCAACAGGTCAGGCGGGGCCCCGCACTGCTGGCGGTCACCGGCATCGGCATCAACATCGAGACCCCCGACAAACAGGCGTTCGCTTGGCGCTGGGAACCATCGTCGCTCGAAGAGACGGCGGGCACATCCGTATCGCCGAACACCGTGCTCAGGAGACTCGTCTCTTCGCTCGAACACTGGCGTCATGCGGCGGGAAACGAGATCGATACGCGCTACGACGAACTGGTCGCGTGGATGACCGGGAGAACGACGAGGTGGCTCGACGGCGGCGCGGAACGGCAGGGAACGATACGCCGGTTCGCCGACCGGCATCTGACCCTTATCATCGCCACGGACAACGGAGAGGAACTGGCGCTTTCGGCCGGAGAGGTGACCGGCCTGCAGATACCCGGGGATGACCCTGCCACGGAGGTGTGATATGAAAGAACTGCTGACGATCTTGCTCGCTCTGGCGACCGCTCTTATCCTCTCGTCCTGCGGCGAGGAAGAGGACCCTGAAGAGGTGAACGACCTGCCCGATTGGGACTATGTCTCATCGAGCGACAACGCCGCCGGCATCGATGACGCGCCAACGACCCTCGATGAGGAAGAGGCGCCCGATGAAGCGACGACCGACCAGGCGACCGGTCCCGACGATGCCCCTACCGCGTGGTGCGGCAACGGTTTCATCGAGCCGGCCGAACGGTGCGACCTCTCCCCGAGCGACTGCGCTAAGATAAACCCCGGCCTCACCAATATCGCGAACTGCAAACCCGACTGCTCGGGTTGGTCCATGGCCGACTGCAGCAAGAACACCAAGGTCTGGGGCGTCATGACGCTCGACTTCAGGACCGACTATATCCTTAACGAATCGCGTTTGAACGACCCTGTTTATTGCGAACAGGGACTCCAGCACCACGATGCCTTCTTCGGGATGTATGGCGACAACACCCCTATACCGGCCGCAACGGCGACCGTCACCTGGAGCGCCGCCTCGAACACCCCGGCGGGCAACGGCCTCTACACCACCTTCGTGCGCCAGCATTCCTTCAACGGGACCACCGAGATATTCCCCTACATCGAGATAGAGTTCCCCCCCGGCGCGATGACGCTCGCCGACTATTCGGTCAACAGCACCGATACCATCTTCTTTAACAAGCGGATGGTCCGTGTTCGCTTGATCGGCGTCAATGGAGGGTCCCCCTGTGTTGCGGCGATGGGCTTTTGGGGGACCGTCAATGTCGAAGATGCGTGGCAGATCGACCCGGCCGAAGGCGGGCGAATCGCGCTCGTGTCGGCCAATATCGAGTTCTACCCGCCACGCGAACTGCCCAACCTCGCGCTCGAGGAAGGTGACCCGCTCCCCGATGATCTTCTTTCAATCATGAAATATCCCGAGTGTCCCTAACCCTAAAATTTGACAAAGTTTTCTTCCGGCGTAAAGAATGCCTCGTATGTTATTCACCGTGTAATAGGTCATAAAGCATGAGAGAGTTCCTCTTTTATGCCTATATTCTCCTTCTTTTCATGCTTTCGGTGTTCGGTCTCCATCGTTACTACATGGTGTGGCTTTACCGAAAGAATATCAACAGACGCCCCGAACCGAAGCATTGCTTCCGCGATCTGCCGCCAGTGACCATCCAACTGCCGATATTCAACGAGAAATATGTCGCCGAACGACTCATCGAGGCCGTCGCCGCCATTCGCTATCCGTCCGACCGGCTCGAGATACAGGTACTCGACGATTCCACCGACGAAACGACCCTCATCGCGGAGCGAAAATGCGGCGAAGTGCGTGGACGCGGCATCGACATTCGCTATATCCACCGTGATGACCGGACCGGCTTCAAGGCGGGCGCCCTCGAGAACGGCCTCCGAACTGCACGCGGCGAATATGTCGCCGTCTTCGACGCCGATTTCTTGCCCGACCCCGATTTCCTCGAGCGGACGATACACCACTTCACCGATCCGGGCATCGGGATGGTACAGGCGCGATGGGATCACCTGAACCGCGGGTGGTCTCTCCTCACGGAGAGCCAGAGCATCCTGCTCGACGGCCATTTCATGATAGAGCACACGGCACGCAACCGGAGCGGCCGCTTCTTCAATTTCAACGGGACCGCCGGCATCTGGCGCAAGACCACCATCGCCGACGCGGGCGGCTGGCAACACGATACGCTGACCGAGGATCTCGACCTCTCCTACCGTGCCCAGATACGGGGATGGCGATTCGTCTATCTGCCCGACATAACGGTCCCGGCAGAACTGCCGGTCGAGATGTCATCCTTCAAATCACAGCAGTTCCGCTGGGCGAAAGGTTCGATCCAGGTATTCCTCAAGCTGTATCCATCCATCCTGCGCTCGGCGCTCCCCGCTAAGGTCAAGATGGAAGCATTTTTCCATCTGGGCGCTAACTTTGCCTATCTGCTGATGACCCTTTTCTGCGTCCTGCTTCCGCTTAACATCCTTCTGCGCCACCGGCACGGGATACGCGAGGTCATCTTCTTCGATTTACCGGTATTCCTGCTCGCTACCATTTCGGTGTTGTTCTTTTATTTCTATTCCGAAATGGCGGTCATTCGCTCGACGGCCCACGTGGTGCATGCCTCGAAACTGCGCCTGCTGTTCTATCTGCCGGCAACCATGGCGGTCGGCATCGGACTGACCGCCAACAATGCGTGCGCCGTTATTGAAGCCCTGATACGGAAGACATCCCCGTTCGTACGGACCCCGAAATACGACATCACGGGTTCCGGACGAGGGAACGGTCGGCTGGCCAAGGTGCTTGCGAACGCCTATCGCTCAAAGACCATCAACGGTGTGGCGCTCATCGAGGCCCTCTTCGCCGTCTACTTCACGATAGGGATCCACGCTGCCTTCCTTGCCGGCTTCTGGTTCAGCATACCCTTCCTGCTCCTGTTCCAGTTCGGCTTCCTGTATACTGCGGTGATGACCCTCCTCGGAGAACCGATCGCGGCCTTGCTACGCCGTCTGAATCCGACCCCCTAAGGGCGGGCACACTACCTGCACTTCCACAGGATGTCGGGAGAGAACATCTCCGGCTCTGTCGTCCGAAGCAACGATCCGTCCTCGAACAGACGATACAGATACAGCCCCTTACCGGGGAGTGTTTCGCCGGCACGGCTCCGGTCGCGCGCCGCGAGGATGGCGGGAAGGTCATCCGGCGCGATACGCCCCTTCGCTACGCCCACCAGCGTCCCGCAAAGGATCCTCATCATATGTTTGAGGAACCCGTCGCCTATGATGTCGATGGCGATGATCGGCCCCCGCTCCTGAAGAGAAGCATGATAGATGGTCCGGACCGTTTCGGTCACATCGGTATTAGACGCCTGGAACGACTTGAAGTCATGTGTGCCGACAAGGTGTGCCACGGCGAGGCGCATCGGTCCAATATCGAGCGGATAGCGGCTCTGCCAGACAAGGTCATCAAGGAACGGTGAAAGCACCTCGGTCCGGCAGATGATATACCGGTAATGTTTCCCGGCCACGAGCGTTCGGGCGTCGCGATACCCGTCACGCCGCTCGACCGAAAGGACCCGGATGGAGCGCGGGAGCAGGGTATTAAGCCCCATACGAAGATTGTCGGGGGCGATATCGCGGGCCGCCTTGACCGTCGCGATGAAGTCGATCGCATGCACCCCCTCATCGGTGCGACCGCACCCCGAAGGATTCGGGAATTGATCGGTGTCGAATATCCTCTCGATCGCCGTCCGCAAGGTCTGCTGTATGGTCGGCACTCCGACCTGCATCTGCCAGCCGTGGAACCCGGTGCCGCGGAAGGAAAGTCGTAGAACGAACATCGGCGTCAAAAGTCGAAAAGGATGCCGAATTCGAACCGACTCGACGCAAGGTCGAATCCGTTCTTTGCAAAGAAATTGTCCACCCGCTCCAAGCGATAGTGCGCAAAAAGCGAGGTGTCGATGATGCCGGTCGCCTCCCGCAGTTTTATCGCGGTCTTCTGATCAAAGAAATTCAGCGACAACTGTATGCCCACCGAACCGTGCAGACCGAACTTCCCCCCGTCCTCGACAAGATGTTTGTCTTCGATGATCCACCAGATGTAATAATCGAGACCGGCGGCGATATAGGGGCGGAGCGGGAACTCGTAGACCGGGCGCAGTTTCAGTTCGGCCATGAGCGGGAGGAGGTAAAAGTAACTCCGTTCCATGCCGGCGGTGCCGTCAAGGCGCACCGTTCTCCCCTTGAGTTCGACGAACCCGATACCCGCCTGCGCGGTGAGTTTGAGATATTTCCCCGCCGGGATATCAATCCCGCCATGAAGCGCCGGAAGATAGTTCAGGTCGGAGGTGAGTATCTCGCCCATCGGGGAACCGGTCGCATCACGATCGATGTATTGGGGATCGTAAAAACCGCTGGCAAAAAGGATATTCCCGTGTACCGTTATCTCGTCATCCTCTTCCCCTTCGCCCTTCTCTTCATCCTTTTCGGTCTTTGCTACTTTCTTGTCCTTTGCTCCATCATCCTCGTCTTTCTCTGATGCGCCGGTCATCCCGGGCAACAACAAAAAACACAGAAGAAAGGATATGATGACCGCGCGACGGGAAAGGGATCGGCACACCAACAGGACCGGCGACAGGAACAGAAGTCCCGCCAACCAAGGGTGCATCATGAGCCAGGCAATGAGCACCAACGGGAACAAGAGTGCCTGCACGACCGGCCGCAGTATCGGGGCTTCCCACATGACCGAAGCGATCGCCGGGCCATGATCGTAATATGCCGCGACGAAGGCACGCCCCCAAGCATATGGCATCAAAAAGGCATCTCTCCACCTGCGTAACAGGTCCACATGCGGATGCCTGCCATCCCCATATCCGACGGTCGCGATGAAACAGTAGTCCCCCTTCTCCTTTCCGCCCGCCGACTTGTAGTGGCTCCAGAATCCCTCCGTGGTCGCCGCGCTTCCGGTCGCATCGATGGAATGGCCCGGATCGCCGTTCCCGGCAAGATCTTCCGCCCACACCCTGATGGCGTAGATATACGCGTCAACGCCGGCATCATTGTTAACGAGCGCGTACCCGTCCTTACCTTCAAGGGTGAAGGTCGCCGTCTCGTCGGACCGTTGGGACTCTTTCAGGTCGAAGGTGAAGGAGAGGGTCGTTCTTTTCTCCTTTCCCTCGTAGACGAAAAGGCCTTCCATCTCCACATGGTAACGCCCGATCGATTCGCCGCTCTTTCCCCGCGCATCGATCTCCGGTCGCGTTATCGTGAGGTATATCTTCCCGTTACCGCTTTCGGTCTTGACGGCTGAAGGGGCGGCCGGGGGCACATTGTCGAGACGGACGGTGAACGGCTCTCTCGTTTCATCCGTACCGTACAACAAGGGCTGTCTGACCAGAGCCGTATCGTTGTCGGTGACGGTATCGGTGTCGACATCGATATCGTCATCAGGGACCGCATCGTCATCGACGGCATCCCGGTCAACGACGACGACCAGATTGAAATTGTACTGACCATCTCGCTCCGCCGGCCAGTCATCCTGTTCGATAACATCTTCGTCGGATAGCAGGTCGTCATGGGCGCCTTCTTCATCCGGCACGGTCACCTCATCGGTCACCTCGTTGTCCGAAAGGAGATCGTCATCATCGTCCGATCCTGCGGCGAACGATCGGGAAAAGACCACGCCGCCGCCGGCAAGATCATAAAGATCAGATCCGTTCACCGAAAGACGGTTCCCGGTCGCAGAAAGGTCCCCGTTACTACGCGAGGATCCGGGGAACACCGTCGTCATGCCATTGACCAAGACCTCGATATAGACCTCTTCGACCGCGCTCAATTGCGGGAGATCGAAGTATATCTCGAGGGACCCGTCATTATTGATCTCTCGGTGCGCCGGATCGAACGATATCTCGGAAACATCCTCGGCATAGGCAAGGATCGTTGCCGCCAGCAATACCATCACCACGGTGAACTTTCTCATGCCTGCTCCTTGCCGATGATCGTTTCGGCGATCTGAACCCCGTTAAGCGCCGCACCTTTCCTGATGTTGTCGGCGACCACCCACGCCTGCACTCTCGCGCGATCCGCACCGGACCGCCCGCACCTGATACGGCCAACGAATATGGCATCCCTCCCTGCAACATCGGCCGGCGTAGGATAAACCAGTTTCTCCGGATCATCCATAAGCGCAAGTCCCCTCTTTTCGCTGATAGCGGCACGCAACCGATCGAGGTCGGCGGCACATCCCAGATCGGCGGTCACCGACTCGGCATGGCCATAAAAGGTCGGCACGCGCACCGCCGTGCAATCGATGTCGAGGTCAGGTCTGCCCAGTATCTTGCGGGATTCGTTGATGAGCTTTTTCTCCTCTTCCGTGTAACCGTCGGGATGGAACTTGTCGATGTGCGGGATGACATTGAACGCGATCCTCTGAGGGAAAACCTCGGGGACCGCACTTCTGCAGGAAAACAGCTCGGCCGTCTGGCGTTGCAATTCCTCGATGCCCTTCTGTCCGGCGCCGCTAACGCTCTGATAGGTGCTCACTACGACCGACCTGAGACCGAACAGATCGTCCAGCACCTGAAGGTACGGGACCAACTGTATCGTCGAGCAGTTCGGGTTTGCCACGACATATCCTTCCGCAAGGCCCTTTTTCAGGAGATGACCGTTGACCTCGGGCACCACAAGCGGCACTCCCGGTTCCATGCGAAAGGCGGAACTCTTATCGATGACCACGGCGCCGTGACGGGCAAAGATCGGCGCGAAACGAGAGGAAACGAGCGCACCCGCGCAAAAAAAGACGATGTCGTGCCGCGCATCTTCGGCGGTCGGCTCTGAAAGGACCGTGATCGGCACTTCCGAGCCGCGGTATTCGACCATCGCACCCCGTGAACTCTCGCTCGCATACAGCGTGATCTCCGCTATCGGAAAATGGCGCTCACCAAGGATGGAGAGCAATTCCCGGCCGACCGCTCCCGTCGCGCCGACCACCGCGATGCGATATTTCTTCATCTGTGTACCTCCTGCTCGGAACTAACGCCTCGTATCGACCGCCGATATTACAGAAAAGGGGCGCGATATGCAACTCGTATGCCGTTTTTATTCGTCAATCTTTCCATACGATTACAAACAAAACATCTTCTGTTTACCGACAAGATGCCACTCTGACACGAAAAACTGTCACCTTTTCCGGACCATCGAGAACCCGGATCGTTCGTGCCATCTTTTTCGATGCCGTTTTATCTTGACAATGAAACATCGGCATATAACATTACCGCGATTAAGATTTTTGTTTCCCTGCGTACGGAGGTCTTTTCATGGTTTCGATATCGACATCCGAGTTCCGGCGTGGACTAAAAATAGAGATGGAAGGGGTGCCCTACGCGATCGTCGACATGGTGCACATCCAGCAGAAAAGGCGGGCCGTCATCAAGACAAAGTTACGCAATATCCTTTCCGGCTCCATATCCGAATACACTTTTTTAAACGGCGACAAGGTCGAGAAGCCGGACCTTGATGAACGCACCATGGAGTATCTGTACCATGACGGCGACCATTATCACTTTATGGATCAAGAAAGTTTTGAACAGATAACCATCGACGAACGGATCATCGAGGATGCCATTCCCTTCATGCGTGAGAACGAACGGGTCCTCGTGCAGTTCTACAACGGCTCCCCCATCTCGGTCGAGCTACCGCAATTCATTGAACTCACGATAGCGGAGACCGAACCCGGCTACAAAGGGGACACCGTCACCAGTTCCTTCAAACCAGCAAAAGTCACCACCGGAGGGACGGTGCAGGTACCCATGTTCGTCGGCGTCGGTGATGTTGTCCGCGTGAACACCGCCGAGAATTTCAAGTATGTCGAACGCGTTAAGAAGTGACCGGGGCCTGTTTTGGGCGAAGTGACCAATAAAAAGAACCTGTTTGGGTTCCCCAAAAAGACGAAGGAATCCGAAGAGATAGATCAGTACCTCGCACTCATAAAAAAAGAGCCCGACAACGACCGCAACTATATCCGTCTCGCGGAGCTATACACCCGCGCCGGCGAAGAGGAAAAAGCCATCGAGGTCTACGAGAAGGTCGCTCTTCTTTTCGAAAAGAAGGGGTTCTTCAACAAGGCCAAGGCCGTACTCAAACAGGCGCTTGCCATCAATCCCGACCATGGGCGCATCAATGTGCTTCTCGCCGATCTCGACAAGGATGACGGACTCATTAAGGACGCGGTCATGCGCTATCAGACCGCCGTGAATTATTTCATAAACACCGGCAACAAGGCGGCCGCCACCACCATACTTAAAAAGATAGTCGAGATCCAGCCCCAGAACATCTCCTATGCGATAAAACTCGCTACGCTCCTGGTCACGGAAAAAATGTATCACGATGCGGAAAAAATCCTGACGCCGCTCATGGTCTCGCTGAAGAGCACCAACAAAAGCGCCGATTATGTCGCCGTCCTCAAACTGCTGTATCTTGCCAAGAACGAGAATCCCGACATCGGTCGCGAACTGGTGAAGGCCTACATCAAAAGCGGGAATCACCCTCAGGCGCTCTCCATGCTTCACAAGTTGCTTCTCGCCGATCCCGAATCCACTGACCTGCTCGAACAACTAGCATTTCTTTTTGAACGGATGGGAGAAAAAGAGAAACTGGAGGCGGTCTACAAGCAACTGGCATCCGTTCATCAGGAAAGGCATGCGACCGAAGAGAGCCATAAATATTACCGTAAGGTACTCGAACTCAACCCGCGCGACACCGAAGCGCTTCTTGCACTTAACGAGGAGGGACGCCTTCGCGATATCATTTCGGGAAAGATAGCTTCCGCCTCGGTCGACATCGCGGGAGACGAACACGACGAGGAAGAAGATGAAGATATCGAGATAGAACTTGACGATCATGAAAAATCGGCGATATCGACCCCAACGGTCGCTCCGTCCCCTCCCCAAGAGAATTTTGTTCCGGAAAAAAATGAGCCGGCACCCCCAAGCGAGACCTTACAACGCTCCGCATCCTCGCGCCAGACCATCAAAGAGGCTCAGGTCTTCCGCAGTTACCGTCTTTTTGATCGCGCACTGGAAAGACTGAAAGCCTATCCATCTTGGGAAAAGGATGTCGACATACTGGATCTTATCGCCGAGATACATATCGAAAAGAACGATATCCGGTCAGGTGCCGAGACCATTTTCCAGTTGATAACGGTTTATCTCGAAAATGGCGACGAAGCGCACGCCAAGAGCATATTTTACGACGCGAAAGACATGTTGGAGATCATGCCCGAAACCTTCCAGCAGATGCAGGAGGTTCTCGCGAGCATGGAAGAACAGCCCATGATGCTTTCGACACCGGAGGACGCCCCGACCGCTCCTCCTTCCCCGAAGGTCGATCACCATACCGAGGCCCCGCTTCTTCTCGATCCCGAAGAAGAAGATGCTCCTTCATCACCGCCGGCACCTTCGGCGGCCGACAAGGAATTCGCCGATATGGCACGCGACCTGCTGACCGAACTGAACGAGATACGCGAACCGGACCAGAAACGACTGGATGAATTGGAATTCTTCATCAGCATAGAGGACTATCAAAGCGCGACGATACTTCTACAGGAACTGGTGTCCAGTTACCCGGAGTCGAAACTGCTTGTCGGTTTTCGCGACATCATCCCCCTGAAAAAAGAAGAGAACATCGCCGACACACTTGACGAGGTCAAGGAATCGCTATCGAAGACCATGCGGGGCGCCGACCAATCGGCCGAGGATTTTTACAACATGGGGATCGTCCATCTCTCGATGGGCATGATAGCTGAGGCCATCGGCTATTTCGAACAGGCGGCGCAGATGAACAGTGCCGACCCGAAGTACCTGATCGCCATATCCGATGCGTGGTTCCAGAGCGGCAAGAACGCGCAGAGTCTCAAATATGCTCAAAAGGCGCTCGAAAAGGCGACCGATAACGATTCAAAAGCGGAAATTCTTGAAAAGATCGCGAATCTTTACTACAGTGCGGGAGACACCAGTCGCCAGCAACAGGCGCTGGAAGAGGTAAAAAGACTGAAACGGAGATGAGCGTGAAAGGGTCTTTGGGTCTTCTTTCCCTGATCCCGATTTGCTTTCCCGTCATGTTGTATGCCGGGAAACTGACGGTCACCGTCACCTACGCGCCTTCCGCGGTCTCCCGCGAAGAGACCATGCCGGAGACCCCGATCAAGGACAACTACCATCAGGTACCGGTGCTCTCCCCCGAAAAAATATGGGAACCGGAAGGGTATTATGCCGTGCTGGAGGGCACCGATAAGGGCGCCCCGGTCGACGAAACGGCTTACCTCCGCGGTCTTTCGGTAAATCGCAGCTATTTTCTTCTTAAGGTCGACGGGAAACTCCTTCTGCAGAACGGAGAATCGTTCACGCGGGAATTCACCGTGATCGACGACACCGGCACCGTGACCAAAGAATTCATCGTCAAACCGAACACCACTGCGCCCTACACCTTCATGCGCACCGGCACCTACACCTTCATCGACAATCGTAATCCGACCTGCAAGATCTACGTCAAGGTGCTCGCAGCCTGCGTGATATTCCCGGTGCGCGGACCTTCTTTGCGAATAGACCTGCCGGTGCTGGACCCCGGCACCTACTCCTTCAAGATCTACTATGCTTTCCGACATATGTTCCAAGAAGATTTCTCTATGGTCGGGGACTCGGTGCAGGATGTCTCCTACCGGATAACCGATCGCGAGGTCTTCCGTAGTGACTCGACGACCTTTACTGGAAGCCGCATCCTCTCCCGCTCTCCCGTTTCTGATCGTCCGGGACCGGCTAACGCCCCGAATGCGGGCACATCGCAACAGCAACCATAATCACGGAGGGGCTGTTATGTTGGGAAATGTCTGGCTCAAGATCAAGGTGTTCTTCTTCATCTCCAGCGTTCTCGCCTTCCTTTCCTTCCTGTTCTTCAACCTTTTCGACCATCTGGTCACCAGGATAAACTTCCAACAGGGAGCCGATAACACCTTCCGGTACCTCGAGCAGCGCATAAAGAACCACCAGTACGAACTCATCACCCGCTCCTTCGAGATATCTTCGAAACTCAAGGTCACCGCTGATAAAAAGACTAAACAGGTGGTCTTCGACACGCAAGGGATCGACCCCAACCTCCTTTTTGCGTTTCTTGACGGTAACGGTTCTCTCGTGACCGGCAGTTTTCGTATCTTCAATTCCATGGTGGGAGTGCCGGCCGTCGACCGCGCCATCCGCGACGGGATCGCTTCCGACGGCATGCTGAAAACCGAGACCGAAAGATACCTCATCGGCGTAGCCCCCTTCAATGTCGATCTGGGACTTGATAGACCGAAACGGATGATAGCGGTGACCCTTGTCCCCATCCGCGAAGCGTTGAGCGGCGTATCGGTGACCTTCCCGGCGCAGGTCTACACGGACAACACCCTACTATACGAATTCAACAAGGAGTCCCTTCTGAAGATCAATTCGGGTGAAAAGCAGGCGGAGATACAGAAGGCAGTAGAGGATATTCTTGCGGGAAATGCTCCCCGCACTATCGACCGGTGGCTTCACATCTCTTCTTTTTCTCTGCCTTCCGATATCCGCTCGGCCGGCGGCAGAACGACCTTTGTGGGATTCATGAGCGCGCTGCCCGGCTACGAAGTCTATAACAAAAGCGTCACCTACATAGGCCTGTATGCGCTCGCGGCCATCATCATCACTCTCATTTTCACTATCCTTATCACCTATGATGTCGACCGCGGATTCAAGAAACTCGCCGCCGATATCTCCCGGCTCAGGATCGGAGAGAAACTGGTACTGCACAAGTATAGCCATGGCGCAGGGATCGTTGTCTCATCGCTGAACCACCTTATCGGCAACTACCAGAAACATACCGAATCGGTGGGGCATGGATCTTCTCTCTCCGCCTTGGTCCCCGAAATAAAGGATGAAGAGGTGGAGATACCCGAACCCTCTTTCGACAAGAAACGGGAATCGGCCCCCGTCACGGACACATCAAAGACCGTGCGCACCGGCGGCACCGATCCGAGGATCGCGCAACCGGTCGACAACGCTGACCCCTATGCCGCTCTTTGGGAGACTTATCGTGGCATCAAGGAGAAAAACGGGGAAAAAGCAACGGACCAGGAAAGAATCTCTTTTCTCGCGAAATTGAAAACTAACCGGGTTTCCATCATGAGTAAATACAACTGTCGGGATGTTTCCTTCGTCATTGAGGAGAAAGAGGGGAAACCGGTCATTAAAGCGAAACCGGTCAAATAAACAGTTCATGAATTTCATCTGCAACAATTGCGGTTTTTCCGCCGAGATACCCCAAAAGATAGAGACCTGCCCCCTCTGCGGAAGCTCCAACACCGAATGCTCTACCTCCATTGTCGAGTCGGCCCCGCAAAAAACTTCGATATCCATCGAAGAAACCCCGCGGGAGCATGCTCGGTCAAACACCGATCGGCCCTTGAGCACCACTGGTGCGCAAAAGATCGCGTCGACCGAAGAGAATAGTCGCGCTCAAGTGATCAACCTCTCTGAAGAGTTCTTCAGCAAGAAGCCGTACCAGGAAGAACACGAGATAGCCGAGCTCCTCAAGGAACTCGGTGCGGAGGATTCGCATCCTGTCAAGAAGAAAAAAGGGGGAGGGCTGCCGACAGTTGTAGGCGTGGCCTTCCTTGTGATACTTATCACGGGTGGTGCCTATTATCTCTTTTTTGTTCCTGATGAAGGAACTCTCCCCTCACAACACCTTGCTCTTGCTCCCGCACCGGAGCCTGCTCCCGCACCGG
>JAKQHE010000108.1 GCA_029573155.1 bacterium | reverse complement strand
GGCGCGGTGGCGGCGATGGCGCCGGGAAGGTCGCGTCGGGCGTCGCCGTCGAGGACCGTCACGGAGAACCGTTCGTCGCGTCGCAGGGCGGGGAGCCGGTCGCCCGGCAGGTCGCAGGTGACGAGTATCCGCAGTTTCGTCATAGGCGCCTCTCAGTAATGCTGTTTCTCGAACTCCTGTCCCTGCCGGTGCCAGTTGCGGTAGAAATTCTGCGTTATCGTGAGATTCACCTTCTCTTCGGTCGACAGGACCGTCGTGGTGGTGTGGTGGAAGAAGAAGGGCGAGACCGGCGTGCCGTCACGGCGTTCGAGGTAGTACCGGACGCCGTCGGCCCCGTCGCGCTTGGCGAAACCGCCGGTCCCCACGAGCGTCCCCGCCTTGTAGCGTTTGCCGACCTTCACCTGCGGGTTCACGGAGCCGAGATAGTCGAAAAAGCCCACAAGCCCCTGATCGGGGAAGGTCACCTGCACGGCGCCACCATTCCGGGAGAAATCGGTCAGCGATATGACCCATGCGTCGAAGGGGAGGCGGACCTCGCCGTTCTGGGGAAGAAGAAAGAGCGGCACCAGCACATCGTGCCGTTTCTCGAGGCGGACGGGAGGGCATCCGGCAAAGGGGCCGTTCTTCATGCAGGGCGGAAAGGTGGATCCGTCGGCGGTCGTATATATCTCGCGCTGCGCGGTCTGGTAGAGGAAAGCTTCGAACACCGCGTTGTAGGATCGGCTCCGGAGGCGGAGGTAGAGTATCCGGTCGTCGGAGGGGCGGTAGAAGAGTGCGATACGGTCGTTGGTGCCCAGTCGCACCTGATAGTCGAGAAAGAAATAGATGAGCGTCTGGATATTGCGGACCAGATCGTTCGGCAGTTCGCGACCGTATTTCTCCATGACCGACTCGACGATCGTCCCCTGCAGGGAGAAGTCGAGGAACACGATCCGGTCTCCCCGTATCGAGTAAGCGGAGAATAGGGGGCGGTGCTCACGGAGGGAGGCGGGGAAATCTATCGAACACTCCTGCTCGGGGTAGAGCCGGCACTCGGTCGTCAACTCGGTCGGCGAGGAGGCGTAGTGACGCCACAGCAGGACCGCCGCCGCGATGTTGAGTGCCAGCGAGAGGATGAGGGCGAGCAGAAGGAGAGGCCTAGGTCTCGTCATCATGGGCGAACTCGCGGTAGGGGAGTCGTTCGGGGATGAACAAATGCCGGTACAGTTCGATGGCGTAGCCGTCGGTCAGCGAGGCGATGAAATCGCCGATGTTGCGTTCCGGTTCGGGGGCGACGAGCGGTTCGTAAAAACGGGAAAGATGCTCGTAGTGGTCGCGGAAGTGGTCGAACAGCGCCTTTACGATGCGCTCGGCTTTTTCGAATTCGTGCCGTATCGCCGGGGCCTCGTATACCTCCTCGTACAGGAAATCGCGTACCTCCTCGATGGCGGCGGCCATCCGGTCGCTCATGAGGATACGGATGTCCCCCGCCTGCAGGGAGTCCATGCTCGTCTGTATCAGGTCGAACACCATGCGGTTGATGCGCACCGATACGCGGCGGCCCAGCAGGTCGGCGCAGGGCATGTCCTTTTCCTGCATGAAGCCGCCGTTCATCGCGTCGTCGATGTCGTGGTTGACATAGGCGATGATGTCGGCGAGTCGCACAACCTGACCTTCGAGGGTGGCGGGGATGCCCTCCTTCTTGAGGAGTTTACCTTTTCCCTTTGAATGTTTGGCGATACCGTCGCGTACCTCGAACGAGAGATTGAGTCCCGCGCCGCGGCGGCTGAGCGTCTCGACCATCCGGAGACTCTGCGCCTCGTGGCGGAACCCGCCGGGCAGGAGCCGTGCGAGCGCCCGTTCCCCCGAATGACCGAAGGGGGTGTGACCCAGGTCGTGGCCCATCGCGATCGCCTCAGTGAGTTGTTCGTTGAGCGAAAGGGCCCGGGCGATGGTGCGGGCTATCTGAGAGACCTCGAGGGTGTGGGTGAGCCGGTTGCGGTAATGACCGCCCTCCGGTGACAGGAACACCTGTGTCTTATCCTTGAGGCGTCGGAAGGCCTTCGAATGAACGATACGGTCGCGGTCGTGCTGGAATACCGGTCGGATGGGGCACGGTTTCTCGTCGCGCTCGCGTCCCTTGCTGCGGGTCGAGAGGCAGGCGTGTGGCGAGAGTGTCTGGGACTCGATCTGTTCAAGATGTTCGCGTATCGAGAAGGAGGTCCTCATCGGCGCCGGTCTTTTTTGAAGGTGAGTATGAACATCACGATCGATATGGTGAGCGCCGGAAGGTAGAGCAGGTAGAAGGGGAGTGTCCGCTCGAAGGAGTTGAATGAGAGAATGAGTCCGGTGAGAAGGAACCCGGTCACGAGGCGCGTGATCATCTTTGATATGAAGAGGCGATCGTGACCGCTGATGAAGAACTCCCAGTTCATCTTCAGGTTGCCGTTCTCGAGTTTCTCGATGATCTCCGACAGATTGAGCGGCAGCGTCTTCCCCATGTCCAGGAAGCGCATGCCGAGATAGTAGAGGTTCTCGCGGACCCGTTCGGGGGAGTATTTCGCGTTGATGACCACCGCGGCGAGTTCCTGTGATTCATGGATGAAGTTGAAGTCGGGGACGAGTTCGCGCCCGAGCCCCTCGAGCATCGATGCGCCGCGGATGAGGAGCGTGAAATTCTTGGGGACGCGGAGCCGGTGGCGGTATAGGACCTTCATGACCTTGGAGAACAGATCCGACATATCCACCTCGATGAGCGTCTCGGGGAGCGCCTCGGTGATACGTCGTATATCGCGGGCGAGTTGCTTTTTGTTGACCGGGACCGGTGCGTCGCTGATCTCGGCATAGACCGAGGCGAGCGTGGCGTAGTCCTTCTGCGCGAAGGCCAGCAGCATCTCGGCGAACATCTCGCGCGTATAGCGGTCGATGGTCCCCGCCATGCCGCAGTCGAAGACAGCGAGCCGGTTATTCTCGAGGAAGAAAAAATTGCCCGCGTGCAGATCGGCGTGGAAGAACCCGTCCTCGAACACCTGCTTCATGAACGAGCGTGCGCCGTTCTTGGCCAGAAGCGCGCGATCTATGGTGAAGGCGGGGTCGCCGAGCTGGTCGAGTTTGCGGCCCTTGATGTATTCCATCACGAGCAGGTACTTGTTGCAGTACTCGTCGTATATCTTGGGGAATACGAGCCAGTCCCACTCCGCGCCGGAGAAGTTGCGCGCGAACCGGCGGGTGTTGCGGAGTTCGTGGGTGAAATCGAGTTCCATCTCCATCGTGGAGAAGAACTCGTCTATGATGCCGACGAAATCGAAATGTTCGCCCAGTTTGCTGTTGTTCTGCATGATCTCGGCGAGCCATTTGAGCATTTCGAGGTCGCTACGCATCTTGTCCACGATGCCCGGTTTACGGACCTTGACGACCACTTCGGCGCCGTTCTTCTTGAGGACCGCGTGATAGACCTGTGATATTGATGCGGCGGCAAGCGGCTCCTCGTCGAATTGCGAGAATATCTCTTCGATGGGGGCGCAGATGTTGCGCTCGATGATGGGGCGCATCTCGTCGAACGGGATCGGGCTGACGCGATCCTGCAATTGTTTGAGTTCCTCGGTTATCTCTTCGGGAATGACATCCTTGCGCAGGGAGAGCAACTGGCCGAGTTTGATGTAGGTGGTACCGAGTTCCTCGAACGCGAAGCGCAGTTTCTTCCCCACCGGCATGGCGCGGGACCGCTTGTTCGATTCGCCGGTCCCGACATAGCCGAGCAGTCGCTGGGCGACGGTGGGGACCCACGGGATGAGATCGTACTTGGCAAGTATCGTGCCGATCTCCTTTATGCGCAGGAAGCGGGTGGCTCGGACCATGGTGTGCCTCTAATCAACGGTTATCGACTTGGACACATTCTTAGGGACATCGGGGTGCACGCCGTGATTCTCGATGCGGTTGCGGTTCAGGTATTTCATCTTTTCCACCGACATCTTGAACGCAAGCGTCTGGAGGATGGCCGCCGCTTCGAAGGTGAAGAGATTGCGGTCGCCGGTCGCCGGTACCGCGATATATTCGGCGTAATACTGGTCGAGTCCGGTCGGACGGCCGAACACCGCCTTGCGGAGCGCCCCGTTCTCTTCGGCGATGAGTACGATGTCGGCCCCGCGGATCTTGTGGGTGTGTATCTGGGAGATGGTGATACGGATATCGCGTTCGTCGGGGGGGCAGACGAAGAGCAGGGGGTAGTTCGAGAAGAAGTTGGGGAGCGCCGTCCGTTCGCGATGGAGCGCGAAATGACGGCGCAGGATATCTCCGGCCGCGGGGGAGCAGCCGAGGCGCTCGGTCGCCGGGATGTCGCCGAAACGGAAGCGGATGTTGCGCAACATATTGAGATAGGCGTTGAAAGCAGCGGAATCAGGTCCGGTCGCCCCCGCTCCGGCGAGTTTGTCGAACGACTCGAGGAGCGCGCCGTGGAGCCGTTCCATGTCGGCGAGTGAGAATATGGTGTTGTCGCCGAGTATCGTGTTGGGGCCATGTTTGAACTCGGCGGCGTCGTATCCTTCGGTGTGGTTCAGGACAACCTCGCGCACCTTGAGTGCCCCTTCGCGGGCGAGCCCGATGAGCGAAGTGCCAAGGATGTGCATCGAGGGTTTGAGGAACCAGCGGTTGGCGACCGCCGTTACGGCCGGATCGAGGTTCTTCAGCGTGAAGTCGAGATGGTAGACGATCTTCTCTATGTTGTCCCGGGCGACGGCACCGTCGGCGCGGACGAGATCGGCGAGGAGGTGGAACAGCGCGATCTGACTGATGAACGACTTTGTGGCGGCCACCGCGATCTCCGGTCCGCAGAGTATCGGCAGGTAGAACGCCGATTTCTCCTGAGGCAGGGTCGAGTTCTCGTTGTTGACGAGCGACACGAGAAGCACCGCGTCGCCGTAGCGCGCCTTCACATCGTTGAAGATATCCACGAGATCCTTGGTCTCGCCCGACTGGCTGACGCCGATGATAATGTCTTTGTCGGTAAGGCCGTTCAGGTAAAGCGACCGGAACATGCCGGGGTTGGCCGGGAACACCGGCAGGCCGGCGCGGTCGTTGAAGAAATAGCCCGCAGTGAGCGCCGCGTGATAACTGGTGCCCGAGGCGACGATGAAGATGTGGCCTCCGCCCCGTTTCTTTTCTTTCAAGAGGTCGACGAGCCGATCGCGTTGTTTCAGGACCGTGCGCTTCTTTTTCCAGACGAGCATCATGTCGATGAGAGCCAGTCTGCGGAACTCGCGCGGGGCGGCCGCTGCTATCTCTTCGAGCAACGCCGCGTCCTCGGAGGTGAACTCGTAGGTGGTGCGGTCGGGGTTTATAAGTCCCCCGAGTTCATCGTACAAGGCGCTGAAATGTGTGCCCTGCACCAGTCCGTGGAACTCTGCCAGCAGTTGCTTGCGGTCGAACAGCGCGCCGAGTTTGAGAAAGCCGTACAGGAACTCGCGGCACGACGCTTCGTGTGCCTCGAATGCCGAGTGGAAGGGCTGTTCCTCGGGCCGCAGGAAATAATAGCGCAGGAGCGTTTCGAGGTTGCGCGGTGAACTGGATATCTCCTGTTCCATGAAGAAACTGTAGCGTGGCTGAAGCGACACATCGGCGATGTTGAGTCGGCTGCGTACGAGGTCCGGCACATGTTCGCGCTCCTCGGAGAGCGAGAAGACCGTGTAGGCGTCGTGGAGGAAATGCAGCCCTTCACCCTCGGCGAGCGGGATGAGGAACCGGGTCTTCGAGAGCACCGAGGTGAGATCGGAGGAAACCACGATGAAGTCGCCGATGCTGTCGGTCCCCTTGCCGGCGTAAAGCGACGAGCCGCTTTTCATCGCGAAGACGCCGGGAAGGTCGGGAGCGGTCACGCAGGCGGCGTAGGATCCCTGCACGGTGCGCTGGGCGGTACGGATGGCATCCTTCATCGCCGCGATCCGTTCCTTCTCGCCGAGCCCCTTGCCGGCCGTCCGGATGGCGTAATGATGTTCGACGAGATGAACAAGCATCTCGCCGTCGTTGTCCGAGAGCACCGTATGCCCATGGTGGGTGAGGAACTCCTTGAGCGCGTCGGTGTTCGATATGTTGCCGTTGTGGGCGCCGACCAGATGGGCGCGGCACGAGACCTCGTGCGGCTGGGCGTTCTGGTCGGTGACCGAGCCGTAGGTGGCCCAGCGGACCTGGCCGATGAAACGCTTCCCCGGCAGTCTGTCTATCTCGAGTTTCTCGATGACCCGCGAGGGGGCGCCGACCTTTTTGCGCAGTATGACCGCGCCGTCGTCGGAGATAAAGGCGCCGCCGGTCGAGTCGTAACCGCGGTACTCGAGTTTCTTGAGGAGATCGGACGCCTCGCGCCCGAGGAATTCGGTCTGTTCACCGTAGAGGATGGATACGACGCCACACATGATCGTCACTCCGTTCTGGTAAGGGCGGTCGGGTTATATCTCTCTCGTTTCACGGGTCAGCCACTCCTTTTCCTCGTCGGCCAGGAACGGCAGGAGCGACTCGCGCACCGTCCGGTGGTAATCGTTGAGCCACTGCCTCTCACCGGGTGACAGGATCGCGGGGTCGACGAGATCGAGGTCTATCGGGCAGAGGGTTATCGTTTCGAAGCCGAGCCAGTTCGCCCCTTCATTCTCCCCGACGCTCTTCACGAGCACGAGGTTCTCGGTGCGGATACCGTAAGCCCCTTCGCGATAGTACCCCGGCTCGTTGGAGAGTATCATGCCCGGCTCCAATCTCGTTTCGTTCACGCGGGGGCTGATGCCCTGCGGTCCTTCATGGACCGAAAGATACGCGCCGACGCCGTGGCCGGTGCCGTGACCGTAGTTGAGCCGGTCGTCCCAGAGGGCGCGCCGCGCGAACGGATCGAGGAACATCCCTGCGGTACCGGCCGGGAATACGGCCGATGCGACGCCGATGTGTCCCTTGAGGACGAGCGTGAAGTGCCGTTTCATCCCATCGGTCGGCGTGCCCACCGCTATCGTGCGGGTGATGTCGGTGGTGCCGTCGAGATACTGGCCGCCTGAATCTATCAGGAGCAACCCCTCGCGCTGTATCTCGGCATCGGTATCGGGGGTGGCGCTGTAGTGGACGATGGCGCCGTGTTCGCCGTAGCCGACGATGGGGGCGAACGACGGGCCGACATAGCGTTCGCCGCGCCGCCGGATCTCCTCTATCTGCACGGCGGCCGATATCTCGGTCACCCGCATCGCGGAGAGGGCCATGTCGAGCCACGCGAGGAAACGCACCATCGCGACGCCGTCGCGCAGATGGGCCATGCGCATCCCGGCGATCTCGGTCTCGTTCTTGACCGCCTTGAGCAGGAGCGGTATCGCCGGGCCTTCCACGATGCCGGCCTTCTTGCCGAGCGTGTCGAGTATGTGGCGACCGTTGCGGTCAGGGTCGATAAGGATGCGCTGTTTGCGTATCTTTTTGAGAAGCCGTTCGAGGTAGTCGTACTTTTTCAGCGTGACGCCGTCGGCGGCGAGCGCCTTGCGGGCCTTCGCGTCGAACTTCGCGGTGTCGGTGAACAGGAACGCCTCGTCGCGCGACACGGCGGCGTAGGCGATGACCACCGGGTTGCAGGTCACATCGCTGCCGCGAATGTTGTAGAGCCACGCGATATCGTCGAGCGTCGAGATGATGTGCCAGTCGGCGTTCTTCTCGGTCATCTTGGCGCGGAGCCGTGACAGTTTCGATGTGCGGCCTTCTCCCGCGATATCATCGTCATGCAGTATGGCGCGGTCCGCCGGCAGGGGCGGCCGGTCGGTCCAGAGAGAGCCGGCAAGGTCGCCGACCGAGCGGAGCGCTATGCCCTTCGCGGCCATCGCCTTCTCAAGGGCGCGGAACGCGTTGATCGAAAAAAGCGACGGGTCGATGCCGACGACGGCCCCCGCGGCCAGTTCCGAGGCGAGCCACGCGGTATGGGCGGGGGTTTCGGGCAGTCCCATCTTGAAGAGCGTTATGCCCGAACCGGCGAGTTGATCTTCGGCCTGCAGGAAATAGCGCGAATCGGTCCAGAGACCGGCCTTGTCCTTGGTCACCACGAGCGTCCCGGCAGAACCGTTGAATCCGGAAAGCCATGCGCGGGTCTGCCAGTGGGCGGCGACATATTCCGATTGGTGCGGATCGGTGCTCGGGACTATGAGGGCATTGAGCCCCTGTTCGGCCATCCGGGCCCTCAGTAGGGCGATCTTTTCGACGGTCTGCATCTTTTTCCTCCGAAGGGGTTAAAAAAACAACAGATGATTGTAGCGTCCTTATAGGGAAATAGCAAGAACAACCGAAAAAAGCGGGTCACCCGACCCGTATCTTCTCGAAGCGCTCCCGGAAGAAGGTCGCGAAAACGCGCGAAACGAACTCCCGTTCCGCCGGCGCGATGTCGCCGGACGAAAGGAGCGACCGGGCCGCCTGCGTCGCCTTCTGTACCTCGATGCCGTACCGGGCCGCAAGCAGATAGTACGGGTCATTGCGAAAGCCCGACTGTTCGAGTCCCGAAAGGGCGCCGGGCCCGCGCAGGCGCAGGTCGAACTCCGCTATCTTGAACCCGTCGCTCGTCCGTTCCATGAATGCGAGTCGTTCGAGCGCCTTTTCAGACACCTGTTCGCCCGCTATGAACGCGGCGAACGACCGTTCGGCCCCGCGTCCCACTCGGCCGCGCAGTTGATGCAGTTGCGCGAGCCCGAACCGTTCCGCGTTCTCGACCGCGATGAAGGTGGCGTCGGGCACATCGACGCCGACCTCGACCACGACGGTCGATACGAGGAGGTTCGCCGAGCCGTCGCGGAGGGCGGCGAGCGCCGCATCCTTCTCCTCGCCCTTCATCCGGCCGTGAAGCAGGCGTGCCCGGTCGCCGATCAGAGCGCGGAACTCCTCGTACACTGCGGTGACCGGCGCTAGATCGCTTTTGTCCGACCCTTCGACGAGCGGGCATATCCAGTAGCCTTTCTTGCCGTCCTCGCGGATGATGGAAACGACGTGTTCGATCACCTTATGGCGATTGGCGAACGGGACCGAACGGGTCTTCACCGGGATGCGCCCCGGCGGCAGTTCGTTGAGCACCGATATCGAGACGCCACCGTAGATGGTGAGCGCGAGTGACCGCGGTATCGGCGTGGCGCTCGCCACGAGCACATCGGGGGCGGTCGCCTTGCCCATGAGTTCCATCCGCTGCGATACACCGAACCGGTGCTGTTCGTCGATGACGATGAGCCCGAGGTCCGGTAGGGCCTCGAGGTTCTCGTAGAGCGCGTGGGTGCCGACGATCAGGTCCGCGTCGCGGAAACTGTCGAGCATCTCCTTTTTCTTTTTCCCGCTCCTGCCGCCGACAGCCAGAGCCGCCTCGACCCCGGGGACGCACCGGGTGATGGTATCATGGTGCTGGCGTGCCAGTATCTCGGTCGGTGCCATTATGACGGCGCGGTATCCCGACGCGATGACATCGAGCGCCGCGAGGAGCATCACGATGGTCTTGCCGCTCCCGACATCGCCTTGGAGCAGGCGCATCATCGGTTCGGGCGCGGCGAGGTCGCGCCGTATCTCGGCGAGAACGCGCCGCTGGGCGTTGGTCAGCGAGAAGGGGAGCGCCTTTTCGATGTCCGCCGCCCGTTTCGAGAAGGGGTGCACCGTACGTGGCTTGCGTGGGGCGGTCTCGCGGCGGAGCAGGTGTGAGCCGTACTGGAAGAAGAACATCTTGTCGAACGCGAGTCGCCGGTGATAGGGGGTGTCGAGCGCGGCGGTCTCGGCGGCGGGGAGGTCGCTGGCGGGAAAATGAACATTGAGTATCGATAGGATGAGGTCGGGCCAGTCGTACCGGCCGCGCGCCACCGGCGGAAGCCAGTCGCCGTCGAATTTCATGAGCCGGAGCGATGCCTCGCGGACGGCACGCAGGTGGAACAACCGCGACACCCCCGGTATGCGCCGGTAGATCGGCATGACGCCCGACAGCAGCTCCTTCCACACCTCGTCGTACCGGAATATGTCGGGGTTGGTGAAGGAGGGGATGACGGTGCGGCGGCTCACCTCGCCCGAGACGATGATCTCGCTCCCCTCGGGGAACTGTGCCGCGTAGCCCTTGCCGATGGCGCCGAAGAAACTCACCGGTATCTTGGCGTTCCCGATGGCCATCTCCATGGTCCACGGCGCGGTGGCGCGCCATGCCGGCTTCCATTTCATCACGGTGCCGGTCGCCGTCGCGATGTCGCCGGGGGCGACGCCCGCGAGGTCGGCGGTCAGTATGCGGGTCTCGTAGCGTTCGGGGAGCGTCTCGACAAGGAGATGGAAAACGGTGTCGCCGAGCTCCTTCTTCATCTTGCGCAGTTGCCCGGTCGAAAGCGGCACGACCGACTCGATGTCCTGCGCGAGGAACGACACTAGTTTCTCGCCCGCGGCTAGGAAATGGGCCGGGTCGCCGGCGAGCAGGCGGCTCACCAGCGGGAAGAGCGAGAGTATCGGTTCTTCGCGGAGCAGGGCGGTCCACGGGGGTAATGCTTCACGCAGGTCGGCTCGGACAAGGCGGGTCTCGCCCTTGAGGATGAACGCTATCTCCCGGGGGGTGAGATTCCGTTCCCGCGCGTAGGCCGTTATAGCCGCGGCGGGTATATCAGATGAAATTGACCGAGACGATCTCATATTTCCGCGCACCGGACGGGGTCTGGACCGTTACCTCGTCGCCGACCTCGCGGCCGATGAGGGCGCCGCCG